>JBLJBH010000026.1:0-6034 GCA_047637875.1 Patescibacteria group bacterium | reverse complement strand
ATCTGTAGTATTTTTATTATACTCAAAGTGTCCGGTTTTATTTTAGAATTTTTAACCAGGTAAAAAAGTTTGCTTGGTTATTTTTTTTGAATATAATCAGCCACAATTTAGTTTTATTATAACAAGAAAACGATGAAAAAATATTATATAAAGACTTTTGGTTGCGAGATGAATCAGGCTGATAGTGAAAAAATAAATATGATTTTACTTCAATCAGGACTTTCAAAAACTTCGGATTATAAAACTGCTGATTTAGTGATTTTAAATAGTTGTAGTGTTAGAAAAAAGTGAGAAGATAGAGTTTTCTGACTTGTAAAAGAAATAGAAGAAATAAACAAAAAAAGTGAAAAAAAAATTATAGTTTGAGTCACTTGATGTATGGTTAGAAAGACAGGAATGAATAAAAAATATTTACTTGGAGAAGTTGAAAGAAGTAAAGCAAAAGAAATAGAATATGTAAAAGATACTTCTTGAATTTTTAATAATGATGATAAATTATTTCCTCGTATGCCGAGTTTGGATTTTACTCTCAGAATCGAAGAAGTTAAATATTTAAATTTTATTTTAACTCATATTTATGGTGAAAAAATAGGAAGTGATGATAAATTTGATGATTATTTAAAACAAGCTCAACTCAGAGAAAATAAATTTTCTGCTTCTGTAATAGTACAAACTGGATGTGACAATTTTTGTACATTTTGTATTGTCCCATATACTAGATGAAGAGAAATTTCAAGAGAACATAATGAAATCATTGAAGAAATACAAAAATTAGCAAAATCTTGAGTAAAAGAAATTTCACTCGTTGGTCAAAATGTAAATAGTTATGGAAAACAAAAAAATTCTAAACTTTGGAATGAAGAAAAAATGGCTTGGAATTCATGAGTTTGAGTTTCACCATTTAGAAAACTTTTAGATGATATTGATACAATAGAGTGAATAGATAGAATTCGCTTTACTTCATCAAATCCTCATGATATGACTCATGATATACTTGATGCTCATTTTGAACTTCAAAATACTTGTCATTATTTGCATTTTGCACTTCAATCTGGAAATGATGAAATGCTAAAAAGGATGAATAGAAGACATACTTATGCGGATTTTAAAAAAATGGTTGAATATCTGAGAAGTAAAGATCCACTTTTTTCTATTTCGACAGATATTATTGTTTGATATAGTTGAGAAACTGATGAAATGTTTCAAGATACCGTTCGTGCTATTGAAGAATTAGAAATTGATTTTGTTTATATTGCGAGATACTCTGTAAGAAATGGAACTATTGCATCAAAAATTTACCCAGATGATATTCCTGATAGTGTAAAAGCTCATAGATGGCATATATTAAATCAAGTACTTGAAAAAAATGTTCAAAAAAGATGAAAATTGATGCTTGGTATGGAAGAAGAAATACTTGTTTCTTGAGAGAAAGATGAATATTTTTTTGGAAGAACAAGAAATTTTAAAGAAGTATTTTTTGAAAAAAAAGATGGAGTCTTGATTTGAGATATTGTGAAAGTAAAAATTACATGAATTGATGCTTGGGTATTAACTGGAAAAATAGTATAAAAAAAAGAAATTCTTAAGAATTTCTTTTTATGGGAGTATGCAATAATTTGTGTAAATAGAAAAATTGTATTATATATAGTAATTATAAGAAAAAATCTTTTAATTACTATTTTTTTTGTATTTATTTTTTTCAGGTTATTTTAAAGAGCAATAAATAATTTCTTTTTTTATACTTAAAAATAATTTTTAAATAAGATATTTTGAATTTTTTCTCATATAACATATGTAACTGCTTCAGGACTATTCGGGATACATAATGGTGTATTTAAAGCTTTTTTTTCATCTTTAGAATCATTAAAAATTTTTAAAGCACTATTTACTGATAATCATTTATGTTTACGTCATGATGAGGATATAGTTGATTCTTTCATATGAGTATTTTCGTAAAAATCTTTTATATACCAAGCTGGGAATAAAAAAATTTTTGATATAAAGATTATACTTTGAAAGTATTCTAAACTATCGGTATTAATAGGTTTTTGTTTTAATGCTAAAGTAGGCCTTAATCCATTATATAATTTATAATATAAAAGAGCATAAATGTCATTATCTCTTAATCCTAGTAGTTGATCTATTAATATATTAATTGGTTGACCATATAATCTACATTTTACCTCTACATCAGTTTTATCATCTAAATATAAATCAGCTCATTTTTGTTTGCTATGTTTTTTGCATCATAACAATCAAGATATAGTTTTTTCTCATACAATTCAACTTAATTCACGACTATGATTTATAATAATTAATTTATTCATTTTAATAATTTAGAAATATTTATTATTTTATATATATAATAATAAATATGTCAAAATAAAAAACACTCATTTGAGTGTTTTTTATTTTGCTCTTTCCATGTAATCACCAGTTTCAGTGTTTACGATTACTTCATCTCCTTGATTTACAAATCCAGGAACTTTAATACTTAAACCAGTATTTGTAACAGCATCTTTTGTAACTTTTCAATCAGCTGTATTTCATTTAACTCCAGGGTCACATTCAGCAATAGTAAGTTTTACATTTGTTGGAAGTACAAGTCCTACGAATTTTCCTTCAAATTGTTGGATATCAACAGTATCACCTTCAATTAAGAAATATTTCATATCTCCAATAGTTTCTTCATCAAGTTCAATTTGTTCATAAGTTTCTTGGTTCATAAATGCATATGTTCCACCAGCACCATAAAGATATTCAAATCTAGCTCTTTCTAAAATAACATCATCCATTTTATCTTCTCAACCAAAAGTTCTATCAGTCATAGATCAGTTAAAAAGATTTTTTAATCTCATTTTTATAGTAGTAGCACCTCTACCTGCTCTGTGGTATTCCCATTTTGATACAAAATATAATTCTCCATCAATTTTTAAAACCGTACCTGGTTTAGATTCAAAAGCTGTTTTCATAATTTTAATAGTTATTTTTAAATTTAATAACCGGTGTTTTTAAGGCACCGGTTTAAAAAAGTTATTACCCTTTTTTAATTTCTTTTAATTTTAACACTTCGTGTTTTTTAGTAATTTTGTTATATTTTCTTAAAGAAAGTTTTTCTCCTGGACCAAAATTCTTTTTATTAATATTAGTAATATGTACTAAATTTCCAGTTTCTTCTGAGTAAAACCCAACGTAAGTTCTTTTACCTTTTGCCATAATATTGTAATAAATTATAAATAATTTTTTGAAGTTTTCAAAAATACCAGCTAATTATATGGAAAACTTTTAAAACACAAATTTTTTTTTGAAATTATACCTTCATTATATCTTCTTCTTTTTTCTTCAGATGAGCATCAATATTTTTGTTTGCTTCATCTACCATTTTTTGTAATTGTGTTTCAAAATCTTTTACATCGTCTTCGGTAATTTCTTTTGCATCTTTAGCTGTTTTAATATCTTTTAAGCTATCTTGTCTAGCAGTTCTAACTGAAACTTTTGCATCTTCAGAGAACTTTTTTGCAACTTTGCAAAGTTCTTTTCTTCTATCTTCGGTTAAAGCAGGAACTCTTATTAAAACGCTATCAGCCATAGTTTGAGGATTTAAACCAACTCCAGCATCAGTTATAGCTTTTGCAATAGAGTGAATTTGACTTCTATCCCAAGGCTGAATAGAAAGAGTTTGAGAATCCATTATATTAATCGATGCTACATTTTTAATAGGAGTGAGACTTCCATAACTCTCAACTCTTATATCTTCAATCATAGCAGGATTGGCTCTCCCAGCTTGTAATTTAGAAAATTCTACTTCTAAATGGTGAAGAGATTTTTCAATACCAGTTTTTGCTTTTTCTAACATATTTTTTTAGTTAATTATAATAATATGGCTAATTATAAACATTTTTATAAAATTTCAATTTTTATTTTATCAATTTATCATAATTCACCCATAATACTGCATCTAAGTGTAGTGGTGAAATATTTAATTTTTTTGCTAAAATTTCATAAAAAGTATCTATTTTTAAATCTTTATCTTCATTGTATGTTTCATAAAGATTTGTAAGTCTTGAATCAATAGGAATAGATATAGAAAAAGGAAATTCTATAAAATTATTAAAATAATTTCTTGCTCAGTAAGAGAACATTTTTACTGCAAAAACTATTGTTTTATCAGTTATTTTTTGCTTCATAGTTTTTGCTAGTTTTTCACATAATTTTTCCATATTTTCATAAAAAAATTTTTCATTTCATATAAACTCATCTAAAAAAGGTTTTAATTTTTCAAGTCTTTTTATTTTAGTTTCTACAAATCTTTTGTTTCATTTTGAATTTGTAATAAAAATTCATAACTTTTGAATTAAATCATTTTTCAAAACTTCATTTTTTGAAAAATATTCACTAAATTCTTCCCAATATTTTTCTCAGCTAGATGATAATTGATAACAAATTATAGCATTTGATAAAATTAAAGCTAGGTATATATCTTTACTTTTAATATTTTCAAAAAGTTTTTTTAATGCAAAAAATTGAAGATCTGACTCTTCAATTTTTATTGCCTCATTAAGTGAAATATTTTTTAGTTTTTCAAGTAATTCTTGCATAGTTATTTTTTATAACTTAGTAAATTTCTTTCTTTTAATATTTGATTTTCCAAAATAGTTGCTAATTCTTTTCTTAAAGCTTCTTTAGTTTTTGGTCAAAAACTTCAAGCTCATTCATCGTTTGTAGAAGCAATAACTCATTTATCAATTTGGTATTTTATAAGTGATTTTTTTGTTGTATCTCAAAATATTGCACTATCTTTTACTTTAAAATAACCAAGTGTTTTTAGAGTTTTTTGTAATACTCTTACATTTTCTCAAATATCTCAAACTTTAGGACTTCAGATACTTGCAACATGATTTTGAACTTTTGTTTCAACAGTTTTTTTAATAAAAGCTAGTTGAGCTTCTATTTTCTTTTTAGCTTCAATTTCGGCTTTATTTTTTTCTACAAATCATAAATAATCTTTTTTTGCTTGAGTTCTTGTTTTTGGTCAAAAATATCAAGCTCATTCATTTGATTTACTATCTATAACTCAAATTTTTAATTGATAATTTATTAAACTATCTTTTATACTATCGTATTTTCAATCAATAGCTCAATTATAAAGTCACATTTCAGTCATTATTTCTTGAAGTATTTTTATATTTTCGCTAGTTGATTCTGGTCAAATATATTTTTCAAAAACATTAAGTTTTGGATTTGCTTCAATTTCTTTTGTTATTTGTTTTTCTAATTCAAGTTTTTTTGCAAGTGTTTTTAGAGCACTTTCTGGAGCAGGAAAGTTTGATAAATTTATACTTAGAGCTGTTTCACTATCAGCTAAAACACTTCATTTTATAGTTCTTTTTCACCAAGCTAGAGCTCTAGCAAGTCACTCTTCTCCGTGTCACATCCATATATCTATTCTATCATATTGGTATCATCTTGATTCACTTGGATCAGTTGAAACGATTGCTCATCATCTATCTGCAACTTCTCAAACTCAAACTCACTCTAAATAAATTTTTGTTCAAAAAGCATAACTTTTTGGTGCAGCGAACATTCATGCAAAAACTTCTTTTCATGAAGCTCATCTTAGTCATCTTCAATTAAGTTTTATATCAGCTTCATAACTTCATTTGAAATAATAATTTTGATTTGGTAATGGTGAATAATAGGCTGTTACTACAAAATAATTATCTGAAGAAAAAATAGGAGTATTAGCTTTTGCAGTTTCCAGAGTAAAAAATGATAAATTTAAAAATAATACGTTAAAAATAGTTATGTATGAAATGATTTTTTTCATTTTTATATTAAATATGTTAAAGTAATAAGTTTTTATAATGCTTTATTCCAGCAAAAACTTATCTCCTTTTTTATAAATTTGTATAAAAATTTATTACAAATATTGAACAATTATATACAAAAAAAATATTTTACAAGTTTTTTAGGTTTTAGTGTAATTTTAAAAGTTAAAATGTCACTATCGTAAAAAATAGAAATGTCACTATAT
>JBLJBH010000025.1:0-83052 GCA_047637875.1 Patescibacteria group bacterium | reverse complement strand
TCTGTAGTATTTTTATTATACTCAAAGTGTCCGGTTTTATTTTAGAATTTTTAGAATATAATTTTTTCTTGATTTTAAATATTTAATAAATACAATGAACTCTTACTTTTTTAAATAAAACATATGTTTTTAAATATAATATTCTCTTCAAAAGATAAAAAAGAAGAAGCAAGTTTAGTGAATAACCAAACTTCTACAGAAATAAAAAAAGGTATTTGATATTTTGCAAAAAAAATATGAATAATACTTTGAATTTCAGCTGCATTACAATCAAATCCTGTAATTGCTGAAAATAATGATTATCAAAAAGAAGAAATTTCTCAAGAAGTTCCAACTCATCAAAAAGAAAAAGAAATTAAAAAAATTAAATTAGCTAAAGCTATATCATGAGATAGTGTAGAAGGTTTTATGATAAGATCTTTTTGAGTTTCAACTTGATGGGATTTACTTGTTTGAAAAGATTGAAGTAGAATAAAAAATCCAAAAACTGATTTAATAGCTTGAAAAGAATATATTTTAGCTAGAGATGAGAAAGAAGCTAAAACTTTAGTTAAAATGTTTTCTAGAAAAACTGAAAGTATTTCTCAACCAATTTCTTCTGAATTACAAAAAAATCAAGATTTACCTATTCAAGAGGAAAACAAATTTACTCCTTTAGAAGAAATATCAAATTATAATAAAATTCCTGAAAACCCATATAATATCACTTATGCAAATGTATGACCATGATCTTTTGATTATAATGCTTATATTAGAGCTATATCTGCTATTGAAAGTAATGGTAATTACAAAGCAAGTAATGCTAAAAAATGAGAAAAATATTGAGTTAATAGTCAAAAATATGCAAAATGAAGATATCAATTCACAAAAGAAACTCTTGCTTGATTTTGAATAAAAACTGACCAACAAATTCAGAAGTATCTAAAAAGTCCTGAATTACAAGATGAAATTATGAGAAAATTTACACTCAGAAATTACCAATATGCAATAAAAACTCCATCTATTTCGTTATTATTAAATAAGTGAATAAATATTTCTCAAATACTTGCAACTATGCATCATAGAGGTTCTTATGGAGCAGAATTGATAGCAAATTATGCTATAAAACAAGAAAATCCTGTACAGGCTTTTTATCAAAGATTAGCTCAAGTAAAATGAGACTGGTTAGGAACAAAAACAAGTGATTATATTGATAGTGTTTGAAAAAGATATGCACAATTGGCTCAAACAAATTATTCAAATGATATTTTAGTAAATAGACAAGCTCAACCAGATAAAAGAATGGTTTCTGTTATTGCTTCAAATGATGATGATTTTTCATCACTAACTCAAGCTCCTTGAGTTAGTGTGGAAGTTAGTAAAGTTTCTATGTGATATGTGGAAAAGGTAGAGTTAATTGACCAAACTCCAAAAGCTGATGTTTCTGTTGTTGTGAAACAATATTATAAAAAAGAATTACTTTCAAAGCTTACTCAGATGAATTTACCAAATATGTCTGGAGAAGCAAAATCTAAACTTATTGATAAATTATCTAAAGTTGATGATTTAGAAGCTTATTATAAAGAACAAATAGAACATCATAAGAAAGTAATTGCAACATCTAATGATGATATTCAAAAACAAAGATCTAAAAAGATTTTAGTCTGACTTGAAAGATTATTAGATGATACATCAAAAATTATTTCTGCTTCAAATGAGGAATATTCAAATTTGAAAAAAGCTGCATAAAATCAATAAAAAAATAATGTCAAAATTTTGACATTATTTTTTTTGTATGATAAAATTATCTTGTTAATAAACAACAAAAACAAATTTTATATATTAATTTAAAAAATATGGCAGAAGTACAAAATTACACTGAACAATCAGCAAAAGATATACAATCTTCATCTAATTTTAAAGATGCTTTATCAAAAGCATTAGCCGATTCAAATATAACTAAAGAAGAAGCTTTAGCATTAATTGAAAGAATTAAATGAGACAAAAAAGAAGCAATTAGTTATACTAGAAATCAAGCTAAAATATTAGTTGATGACTTGCAAGTTGCTTGAACTGAAACTTGGATAAATAGAGATTCATTTATGAAATTACTTGAAAAATTATCTTGAGAGCAATCATTAAATCAAGCATCAGTACAACAACCGTCTGAACTAGGTGCAGAAAAAATAGAAAAAGTTCAACCTTCCCTTATGGATGCAGTTAAAACTCATATGCAAAATATAGGAAATATTGTAACTGGAAAAATAGATATTGCAGCACTGCCAAAACAAGAACAAGCCATTATTCAAGAATTACAAAATACTGGATTTAGTTTAAAACCAGTTGAATGAAAAACAGGAACTTATGAGGTAGATATGAACTGACTTTTTGACACAAGTATTTTAACTATTTTACCAGATTGAAAAATGAAATTTTCAACTGATACTGTAAAATTTGCTTGAAAAAATAAAGAATTTAATTTTAAAAATGTAGATGAAGCGAAAGAAATACTTACTAAAATAAATGAATATATAAAAATTTCATTTGAAATAAAACCACTTGAAGATATTTATGAAACACATAGAGATTTTCTACAAGAAGAGAGATATAAAGAATTAGATTCTAAAAGAAAAGAATTAAAATGAGATTTATGATTAGAAATAACTATTGAGTAAAAAAACTCGCGAACGCGAGTTTTTATTTTATATACCTTTCTACAAAACTATCTACATCTTTTCATAAACTAGCTCTTTTAAAATGAAGAGAGAATTTTTTATATAAAATATCATTGTTTATAAAATTTGCTCCTAGCATAGTCCAAACTCTGTAAGTTTTTTTTGGATTTAGTTTATGCCAAAAATTTGAATAAAGCTCTTGAGTTCCTTCAAGAAAATCCTCCAAATCATTTGCCCAATAATCTTCGTTATAGTCCTCATGTTTTCCTCTTTCTTCCTCAAATCTTACACTTCAAAATGAGTAAAAATAATTTCTTTCAAAGTATTCACTTGAATTACCATACCTAATTTTTACTACATATTTATGATTTTTTGAATTTAATATGGCATTTTTTAGATTATCTTCGCTGTTAGCTATCCGATAAGGAAGAAATTTATTATTTAACATTTCTAAAATCTTTTGTTCTTGGGCTTTATAGTTTCATTTTCTTTCATCAAGTGGTCCTACTTTATCTTCTTTCCAAATATCTGAATCTAGATTTGTTTCGGGATTTGGCATTTCTATTGATTTTAAAAAATCTATATTTCCAAAAATCTCAAATTTTCTTCATTCTATATTATAAGTTTTTCCAGCTTCAAAATGAGTTATAGGGAAGTTTCTTCAATATTTTTTTGCAGCTTTTTTTTCTAAAGTTGCTTCTTCATCAAGTTTTAAAATTCTAAGTTTTAAAAACTCAGGATTTGGTGCTACTATTCATTGTCCTATTACGGCTTTCATAAAATATGGAAGTTCTTGAATATCACTACACTCTATAAAATCTTCTTCAAATCTAAAATAATTGTATTCTATTTCATCATTTCTTTGCTCCAAATATTGCTTTAAAATCTTTTTTCTTTCTTCTATAGATTTTGCTTCTAATATTTTGAAATTTCCAGGAAGTTCATTTCTAGTACTTAAATAAAGCGCTTGAGTATAGTTTTTTGCAGTAAATAAATCATAAAGCAAATTTATACTTTCCTCATTTTCTGGTGGAACAGTGTCAACGTCAGTATAAATTAGCTCTGTTTCATTTGAAATTGCAAGTGTCATTACATCATCTTCATTTGTCAAATAATCATTTTCAAAAATTATTCAAGTTATATCTATTCAATCAAGATTAAAAGTTATTCAAGATTTTAATATTTGAATTTTTTGCTTTGGAAGATATTTTTCAAAAAGTGGAACTAAAAAAATAAGTGTTTCAGGGATGAGTAAAAGTGGTCTTGGTTTCAAATTTTCATATATTTTTATAAGAGTGTATGGATCAAGATGATCGCAATGTGAATGACTTAAAAATATTGCGTCAAGTTCTAATTTTTCATAATCAATTTCAATTTTTGGGTATCTTGCCATCATATCTCAAAAAGCATAATTAGAAAGCCAAGCATCAGAAAGTATTTTTATAGTTTTTCATGTAGAATTCTTTATTTCTACCAAAAATTCAGAGTGTCATAAATAGTGTATTTTCATAAATAGTTTTAAAAAATAATTTGAGAGATTATATAGATTTTTTCAAAAAGTGGTAATTTTTTGCAAAATTTTAAAAAAGTATATAATAAAGTCTTACTTAAAATAATAAATATAGAAAATATGAAGAAAATGAAATCAAAAGAATTTGTTTCAGATTGAGTTACTCAAAAACTTACAAAAAATTTAGTTTTAATAAAAGCGCTTCATCATCTTTCGTTTGTTCATGATAGAATTAGAAGATATTTGATGTATTTTCACTCAGAACTCTCTGAAATTATTAATTGGAAAAAAGAACCATTTTAGTACTTTACTTTAATTTATTTTTCTTATAATAAAGCAAATATTATTTATTAAATTTTATGAATTTACTTCAAAATATTGCTTTACAAGCTACAAAAGATATCTTAGAAAAAAATCTTCAAATTTATAATAAAGAACTACTTTGAAAAAAAGTAGTTTTGATTTATGATTTAGATTCTCCACTTTCTATTTTGATGGCAAATTGATATATAGAAAATTTAAAAAATTATCCAAATTCTGAAATAGTGAAATATGGTGATATTTCGAGTAGTGATTTGAAAGAAAAAATACTTTCTCTTGAACCATTTTCAACCGTGATTATGGTCGAAAGTACAAATTTTCGTTTAGAAGAATTTCGTATTCGTATGTCATTACAACACAGAACTATAGCAGGAATTGAACATAATCATCTTACTTATATAAAAGAAGACCAAATAGAAACTTATCTTAGAGCTGTAAGTTATCAATCTCCATATTTTCAAAAAGTTTCTGATTTTTTAAAGCAAAAAAATGATAATGGAAAAATTATGAAAATAGTTTCTCCAGAATGAGCTGTTTTGATTTTAGAATGATGATTTGAAGATATGAAACAAAATACTGGGAACTTTGCTTTAGATAATAGATATGGAACTTATCCAATTGGAGAAAATTTTTCAGAAGTTAAAGATTTTTCTCTAACTAATTGAGAAATGTATATTAGGGCTTATCCTTGAGAAAATTTTGAAATGATTTTTCCTGAAAAACCTTTTAAAATAACAATAAAAGAAAGTAGAGTTTATGCTGATGAAAACACAACTCCAGAATGATTTCTCAAAATCATGGAAAAAATTTCTCGTGATGAAAATGGGGAAGTAATGATGAGAGAACTATGATTTGGTCTCAATCCTGATATTACTCGGGAAAAAACTTTAACAGATGTAAATCAATTTGAAAGAATTTCTGGTTTTCATCTTTCACTTGGGAAAAAACATAATATCTATAGAAAAAAACTTCATAAAGATGTGGTTCAAAAATATCATATCGATATTTTTCCTCATGTATCACAAATATTTATTGATGATGAGCTGATCTTTGATAGTGAGAAGCATTTTATGGTTGATTAAATTCCCCAAGTTATAAAAAATCAATAATAAAACTTGAAATATTAATTTTTTTTCATATAATTCGTGCAAATTTTTAGATATTTATAATTTAATTTAGAAAGAAGTATGGCAAATTCGCATGGACTTTCGTCAAGAGTAGTAAAAAAACAAGCTGCAGCAAGAAAACTAGCAAAAAACAAAAAAGCAGCATACCAAGTATATATTGGTAATGAAAATCCACAAACTAGAAAAAATATGTCTTATAAATCTAGAACTCATTACTTTGAAAATAAACAAAATTTTCCAAAGAAAAAACTATCAACTAAAAATGTTCAATCTCTTATTGAACAAGGGATTTTAGATGAAAGAGGGTTTTTTAAAACTTGAAAAAAGAAAAATTTTATAACTTGAAGTATGGTTGATGCAAAAGGTTTAGATTTTTACTGAATGCCAAGATAATTTTATCTTACAAAAATAATGTAGGGAACGAATATTTTCGTTCCTTTTTAATATTAAAATTTAATTATGCAAAGATTTTTTTTAGAAAGTAATTCATTAGGAAATATTGAAGTTATTTTACAAGATGAAGAAATTATCTATCAACTTATTAAAGTTTTAAGAGCAAAAACTTGAGATGAGGTAATTTTTTTTGACTCTAAAAATTTTATAGATTTTAAATACAAAATTACTTCAATCGATAAAAAAAATATTATCTTTTCTTTTATAGAGAAAATTATAAAAATACAAGAAAATTATAAATTAGTTTTATTCCAATCAATTCCTAATAAAATTGATAAAATAGAAGAAATTATTCAAAAAGGTACAGAAGTTTGATATAGTGAATTTAACTTCTTTAGAGCTGAAAGAAGTCAAGATCTCAGACTTTCTCCAAATAAAATACAAAGATTTGAAAAAATTATAAAAGAAGCCGTAGAACAATCAAATAGAAATATAATTCCTACACTGAACTTTTTAGAAAAATTGGATATTACAAGTATTTCTTGAGAAAAACTTTTTTTTCATACTGATAAAAAAAATGCAAAAAAATTAAGTGAATTATCACTTAATTTTTCTCAAAATATAAATATCTTTGTTTGACCAGAATGAGGTTTTTCTGATCGTGAAAATGATTTATTTTTAAAATATAATTCTATAAAAATAAATCTTTGAGAAAATATTCTTCGTACTGAAAATACTCCAGTCGTCGTTTGATTTTATCTTTTACAAAAATAAAAATGGTAACCATAATTGCTTTTATCACTATGTTTATAGACCATATGGGGCTTATATTTTTCCCTTGAGAAGAAATTTGGAGGATGATAGGAAGACTTGCTTTTCCACTTTTTGCTTGGGGAATTGTAAGATGATATAAGCTTACAAAAAATAGACAAAATTATGCTAAAAGAATTTTTATTTTAGCTATTATTTCTCAAATACCAATATTTTTTTTATTTTGAAATCAAATTTATAATATATGTTTTACTCTATTATTTTGACTTATTTCTTTGGAAATTATAGAAAATGAAAAAATTAAAATATATTTTAAAGCTGTTTTTATCTCAATAATGCTTTACATAGCACAAATTCTGAATTTTGATTATGGAATATATTGAGTTTTAACTATTATTTTATTTTATTTTACTTGGCAGAAAAAAATTACATTTT
Source organism: Patescibacteria group bacterium (assembly GCA_047637875.1). Lineage (GTDB taxonomy): Bacteria > Patescibacteriota > Gracilibacteria > BD1-5 > UBA6164 > UBA7396. Next base: position 75,841 of record JBLJBH010000025.1, on the reverse strand, counting down.
TATATTTTTCTATATTAACTATTTTATTTTATTTGGTTGATTATAAAAATTTTGATTTTCAGTATCATTATCAAATATTTGCTTTATTTGCAGTATTTTTACTTTATTTTACCCCCATTCAAAAGTATGATTTTAAGATAAATTTTTGGATAAAATATTGATTTTATCCGATTCATTTAGCATTATTATATATTATTGCTCAATTTTAAAACTCACTTCTTGTACTTCTTTTTGTAATTCAATTGCTTTTTTAGATCAAGAGAAAAATTTATTGAAAATATTTGCAAAAACTTGATAAATATCAAATAAAAAAGGAAATTTATAGTTAGGATTTTTTAAATATCATATCCCAAAAAATATTAAAAATACTATAAAAATTTGATAATTATTGTATTTTAATAGAACTAAAATTATAGATAAAAAAGTTAATATTAATCAGTTTATTATATGATTTTTATTTTTTGATTTTATATCAATTAATTTAATTATATTTAAATAAGGAATATATGCTAAAAAACTATTTAACTTTTCTTCTTTTAAATTATTTAAAACTTCTTTTTCTTGTTCTTCTTTTGTTTCAATTTCTAGTTTTTTATTTTTAATTAATTCATTTAGTGATATAAATTTTTTATTTGTAAAATAATTTTTTAAATATTCATAAATTGATAAAAAATATAAATAAATTTCTCAAAAAGTTGGAATTTTATTAAGATTCAATGAAATAATATTTTGTCTTGAAATTATTAAAATTGAATAAAATCAAATAAAAATTAAATAAAATAATCAAAAAAATAATCCTAAATTTTCATCTCATATAGCAAAAAGTAAACTTATTATAAATGTAATTATAAGATTTAATTTAATATTGTTTTCTATAATAGGACTTTTATAATTAGTAAATTTTCATTTAATAACAAATCATAAAAAAGGAATTAAAGAAAGTATAATTGTTAAAACTCATTCTTCATTTAAATCTGAATTTTTTATTTCAACTATTTTGTCGGTTTTTATCATATTTGACATATCATTAATGCTGAAATCATCTCAAGAATATGCTTTTTTTATTCAATATAAAATCCATCAAAAAAGTCAGATAAAAATTATTGATGCAAGTACGTGATTTAAATAAAATCAGTAAAAAGAAAAACGTCATAAAAAAGAAAAACTTATAAAAACTATATAATTTATAAGCATTAATATATGTATAAAAACTGCAGTTTTTGCATGTTTTTTTACAAAAGGATTATTTATATTTTCTTTTTTTGAAGGTAGTAAAAGTAATGCTCAAAGTCAAAGGTAAGTACTGATAGCATTATTTATAATTTTTTTATTCATTTTTATAATTTTTATTAGGTAATTTAAAAATCTTGACTATATTATACTCGAAATATTATATAAATACAAATTTAACTATGAAAAATTTAGAAGTTTCTTTTGATAAATCAATTTCTATTGAGTCTAATAAAATAACATTTGATAATAAAAAACAAATAGTTTTTGTTGGTAGATCAAATGTATGAAAATCAAGTTTGATGAATGCTATATTTCAAAGTAAAGATTTAGTAAAAACTTCATCATTGCCTTGAAAAACAAAACTAGCAAATCTTTTTAAAGTAAATAATAAATATCATTTTGTTGATTTACCAGGATATTGATTTGCAAAACTTGGGCAAATAGAAAAAGATAAACTCGATGCTTTAATTAGCTGGTATTTAGAGGAATTTTCTTCAGATATAAAAAGAATTGTTGTAGTTTTAGATAGTAAACTGGGGCCAACTGAAACCGATATTGATATGTTTAAATTTTTAGGTGAATTTGGTATACCTTTAATTTTTGTATTAAATAAAATTGATAGACTTTCAAATAATGAAATAAATAAATCAGTTTCTTATACACAGCAAATATTTTTTGGTCAAAAAATTATGACAGTTTCAGCTAAAAATAATATCTGAATTGATGAACTTAGAAAGGAGTTAATGGAAAGTTTTAAGTAAACAAAAATAAGAGTGTTTTACACTCTTATTTTTGTTATTGTTTCTTTATATTTCATACATTTGCTTGTAATACATTTTCAAGTAATTCAAGCTATAAGTGGTAAAAATCACATAAATCATATAAGTACATCAAAATCAAGTTTTGGACTTTCTTCTATACTTCCTGCTATGTAAAATAATACAAAACCAAATATAATTTGAATAATTCTTAAATATTTTTTCTTAAGTAAACAAATATTTGTAAGTCACATTAAAACTGGAACTATTCATAAAGAAATCATTATATATTTTGCAATTTGAACTTGTTCTATACTTAACTCAACATTTCAGAATAAATATAAACTATCAATTCATTTATTTAGAATTATTAAATTGTAATACATTACTCAAATATATAAAAGACCAAAAATAATTCTTCAAACTAAAATAATTTTATCACTAGGTCTTTTCTGAATTAATTTTAAAATTCACATCATAAGCTAAAAGGTTTAAAAAATAAAGTTATTTTCATAATATAAATAAACAAAAAAAAATCAAAAAAATTTTGACAAATATTATTTTTTTATATAATTAACGAGCAAAAAAATATTGGGGTGTCGCCAAGTGGTAAGGCATCGGACTTTGACTCCGACATTCGTAGGTTCGATCCCTACCACCCCAGCCAATATAAAAATTAAGATTATTTTTAAAAAAATAAGACATAAAGAATAAGAAAAATTTGGGTTTTTATTTTTTAAGTTTTATACTTAAACTTAATTTTTAATTATTAATTATTATATAAATATGTTAGCCGTAATAGAATTAGGTTGAAATCAATTTATCGTTAGACAAGGTGATGTAATTGATGTAAAAAAATTAGATAAACAAGTTGGAGATACTGTTTCAGTAGACGCTATGCTTGTTTCTGATGAAGAATGAACAGATGTTAAAGTTTGAACTCCTTTTGTTAAAGGTTCTAAAGTTGAAGTAAAAGTTTTAGAACAATTTAAAGATGAAAAAGTTAGAGTTTTTAAAATGAAAGCTAAAAAAAGATATACTAGAAATTTGTGATTTAGAGCAAGTTTAACTAAGTTAGAAGTATTAAATATAGCATAAAAAGGAGGGTAGTATCATACTACCTTCTTTTTGTTGTCTAGTAAAGTTTAGTACTTCTTTTTATTTATTAATAAAAATTAATGGTTTCAAAAGTTAATTTAAAAGCTAGAATTCAAAGACATTCTAGAATTTTAAAAGATAATTTATGAAATATACATCCTTTTAGATCTTTATACCATAAATTTAATTATAATATAGTTTTATTTTTGGTTGTGTTTTTATTTCCTATATATCCATTATTTTCATCATTTTTTTATGAAAATACAGTATATGATTTTTATAGATGAGATATAGATGAAAGTACTATCTTAGATTCTTATGTTGATACAGAAAATCCTTCAATATTAGTTTCAGATGATTCTTTTATTTCTGTTAATACAATAGTTGAGTGAAGCAGAGATATAAGTTGATATAATGAAGTAATTGAATATGAAATAAAGCCTTGAGATAATTTATCTACAATTGCATATAAATTTTGAGTTTCAAATAATTCAATACTTTGGGCAAATAATTTTGATGCAAGAAAAATACTTCACCCTTGAGAAAAAATAAAAATTCCACCTGTATCTTGACTAATACATCAAGTTAAATCTTGAGATACAGTTTCTGCTTTAGCTAAAAAATATAAAGTAGATGAACAAAAAATACTTTCTCAAAATTGATTATCTGGTTCTTTTAATATAGAAGCTGGGCAAGTTTTGATTATACCTTGAGCTGTTAAAGAAGTTCCAAAACCAATAATTGCTCAAAAACCAAAAACTACTACTACTAAAAGAACAAATACTTCAGCTCAATGATGATATAGTTTTGCTAAATGATGAGATTCTGAATTTGTTGATACAGATTGAGCCTATACTTTAGTAAAAAGAAAACCACAATGGACATTTTATTGGTGAAATTGTACTTGGTATGTTGCACAATATAAAAATGTTAACTGGTCTTGAAATGCAAAAGACTGGTTAGCAAATGCAAAAGCTAAATGACATAGTACAGGTTCAACTCCATGAGTCTGAGCAATAGTTGTTTTCCATTGAAAATGATACAACCCAGTTTACTGACATGTTTGAATAGTTATTGATGTTACTACAAACGATATTATTGTAAAAGATATGAATTATCGTAAACTAAATGAAGTAACTGTTAGAAAAGTTCCAAAAACTGATAGAGCAATTAGATGATATATATATGTTGATTAAAAAAATGAAAAGAATTTTCTTTTCATTTTTTATTTTTTCATAGCATTTGAAATTTTATATACAACTTGATTTATAGGATTTAAAACTTCGTGTAATTTATTTCTAAATATATTGTAATCTTCTTTTATAAGTTCTAGTAAAAAATGTATTGGAAAATTATTTTCATATTCACTATAAGCATTAAAAGCAATAGGGAAAGTTTTGTATGCATGATTTACTTCAGTGTCTAATTTCTTTTGAATATTTTTAATTTTATTTGCTACATCTTTTGTTGCATAATCTAAATTATTTTCTTCAATTTGTTTTTTATCAAGTCACAAAATATTTATCGGGTCAGAATAATAAGTTTTTAAATATTCCATGTAAAAACTATAATCACAAGTTAAATATGTAGTTTGTCTTAAAATACTTAATTTATTAAAAATAGTTTGTTTATCAATATTTAGACATTGACTTGATTTTGAAATCATATCAAGTTTATTTATTAAATCTTCAACTTTTGGTTCAAAACTTTTTTTTATATCTCAAGTTTTATCAAGACTTAAAAGTTTTTGTTTTATATTTAAAATAGAATTTTTTTGAACTTGAATTATAGCACATTTATAAATAGAATTCATATTTTCTTTATAAATAGAAACTACTTTTTTTGCTACTTTATCTTCTAGTCCTGAACTAACTAAAACATTTACTTCACTTTCTTTATAAGTATTTGCATCTTTATATTTTTCAAAGTTAAAAACTTTTTTATTTTCATCATATTTTTTACATATTTTTTCGCTTCTACATTCATATTTTTTAAAATCATCAGTAATATTTTCACAATCACTTGATGCATTTGTTATAACAATATTTAAAAATATCAATATAAATATTAAAAACAAATTTTTCATAATATACTTAGATTACTTTTAAAACTTCTGTGATAGTAGTATATCATTTTAAAGCTTTTAATATACCATCTTCTTTCATAGTTATCATATCCATTTTTCTTCATTCTGCAATTATTTCTTGAGTATTTTCTCATTCTCTAATTAAATTTCTTATTTTGTCATTTAAAGATAATATTTCATAAATTCAAATTCTTCATTTATATCAACTATTATTACAATGTTCACATCCAGTTCAGTGATATAATTTTATATTTTCTGTAGAAATTCATTTCATTCAAATTTCCTTCATCATTTCCTTTATAATTTGAGTTTCTTCAGGAGATTTTGTTTTTTCTTCTTTACAATGATTACAAATTTTTCTTACAAGTCTTTGTGCTACTATAGTATCAAGAGCTGATGCTAAAATATATGGTTTTAATCACATATTTGTTAAACGGTCAAGAGTATCAGATGCACTTTTTGTATGTAGTGTTGATAAAACTAAATGTCAAGTAAGTGAAGCTTGAGTAGCTATATCTAAAGTTTCACTATCTCTTATTTCTCACATCATAATTATATCAGGATCTTGTCTAAGTAATGCTTTTAATCACATTTCAAAAGTATAACCATTTTTTTCAGAAACTTCTGATTGAATTATTCAATCTAATTGATATTCTATAGGATCTTCAAGAGTAATAATTTTTTTATCACGAGTATTTAATTTTGATAAAATAGTATAAAGAGTTGTTGTTTTTCAGCTTCAAGTTGGTCCAGTTACTAAAATAAGTCAATTTTTTTTACTTATTGCTTTTTCAAGCATTCTTTTTGTAGTCCAAAAAAATCATAAATCTTCAAAATCAATAATTGCTTTTTTAGCATCAAGTATTCTACAAACCATATTTTCTCAGTATGGAGTTGGTAGGGTAGAAACTCTAACATCAATTTTGCTTTCATTTATATTTAGTGAATATTTTCAGTCTTGAGGCACATTTGTAATATTTAATTTTAGGTTTGAAGAATGTTTTAATCTTTCTAAAAATAATTTATATTGTTTTTTATCCAAAGTAAAAATATCAACTAAAACTCCATCAATTCTAAATCTAACAATTGTATTTTCAGGAGTATTATCATAATGAATATCTGAACTTCAAAGATTTAATGCTCATAAAGTTAGACTTTTTAGGGTGTTATCAGTATCTTGACGAGATAGAAATCATTTAATAATATTTTCAAGTTCTGAAAATTTATGTGAAGAATAATTTTTATTTTCTTCTTTTTTTATTATTAATTCTTTTAAATCATTATTATCAGTTGTAATTTGAGACATTTTTTTTATAATTAGTTTTAATTAATTTTATATAGAGAAATTATATCATATAATAATTATTATTGCAAAAAATATGAGAAAAAATAAAAAATGATCAATTTTGATTTGGAGTATGTTTTTGATACTTTTTGTTTCATTTAGTTTTATGTTTATATCAAGTAAAATTCAAAAAAATATTTTAAAAACAAATTATGATTTTATATATGATGAGTCAATAAGTGAACAATATCTTCTTTCTTCTGATTCTATTTGGATGTTAAAAAAATGAGAAGATTTAGTTTTTTGATTTGATAATGAAAATAAAGTTAATATAGAATCAAAGTGATATTGAGTAATTGAGTATGTAATATATTCTGGAAGTACAATTTCACAAAAATGATTAATAAAGGATGGTGAGGAAAATATAGTTGTTTCTAAAAATTTAAAACTAATAGGTTTAACTTGATTATCAAAAATTAAAATAAGTTTTTTAAATAATGAATGAATTACATTACCATATAATTATAAAAAAATTTACAAAAATATATGATGAAGTATTGTTTTAAAAGAATTTATAAGAGAATAAAAGCTAGTTTTTAAACTAGCTTTTATTAAGGTGTTTATGGTGCCCCCAGCAGGATTCGAACCCACGGCTGACCCAGGTTCGCGGCCTGGCGCTCTTCCAACTGAGCTATGGAGGCATATAAGCATAAAAGTGAAGGTATTTTATAAAAAAAATAAAATTTAGCAATTTTTTTGTATTTTTTATGATTTTGTGTTAATATTTTGTTGCCTAAGTTAATTTCTACATTGTAAAAAGGAGAGGAGAAATATAATGGGTACATATTTTGAAGATCGCCTTGAAACCAGTAGTGGTGAAAAGGTGAAGATTCGTGTTCCGTCAGCACAAGGTGGCAGTGATCGAACCATATATAAAAATGGAAATGATTCTGGATATTACCTTGGTGACAAAAATGACCATGTTTATAGAAATGGACAATATGTCGCTGATAATCTTGTAGACTTCGTGAAAATGAGGTTCTGACTATGAGGAACAAAAATATTTTGAGGTTGCAATTTGCACCTCTTTTTTTATTGCAAAAAAACTATATTTTATATAATAAATTTATTAAAAATAATTTTTACTTAAAATGCACCAAAAAATAAGTTTACAATGAAATATTATTAAATTTGATATAAATACTATTTCGCATGATATAGAAGATATATTGAAAAATAGATTTTGAGATAATGAATTAGAAAAATGACTTTGAGATTTATATGATCCATATTTACTTAAAGATATGGATAAAGCTGTTAAAAGAATTAAAGAAGCTTACGAAAAAAAACAAAAAGTAATTATTTTTTGAGATTATGATGTTGATTGAGTAACTTCTACTTCTATTTTAATGCATTTTTTTAAAAAAATATGATTACAAGCAAGTTATAGACTTCCAAATAGAATTACTGATGGATATGGAATGAAAAATTATTTTATGGATGAACTTGCTTCTCTTTGAGTAGATTTAGTTATTACAGTTGATTGTTGAACTCGTGATATAGAAGTTGTAAAATATGCAAAATCTTTATGAATAGATGTAATAATTACTGATCATCATGCTGTTCCTGAAGTTATACCTGAAGAAGCTATAGCTATTATTAATCCAAAAAGAACAGATTGTGAATATCCTTTTAAAGATTTAAGTTGAGCTTGAGTTGCTTTTAAACTTATGAAAGCTTTAGCTATAGACTTTTTCCCAGCTAAAGAATATGAAAAATACTTAATAGAAACTATAGATATTGCTGCTATTTGAACTGTTGCTGATTGTATGCCTTTAGTTTGAGAAAATAGAATTATAGTTTTAGAATGACTTAAACAAATTAGGAAAAGTCGTTCAAAATGAATTAGAAAAATGATAGAATGAAAAATAAATGATGATTTGGATGCTTCTATATTTTGATTTTTAATTTGACCAAGATTAAATGCAGCCGGTAGACTTGATACTCCATATAAAGCAGTAAATCTTATTTTAAATAACTCAGATACTATTGATGATGTTATAAATGATATAGAAAATATAAATAATAAAAGAAAAGAACTTACAAAACTCTTTTATGAGGATGCTTTGGAAAATATTGATTCTAAAAATAATATAATTTTTTATCATAGTGAAAAAATTGAACATTGAATTATATGAATTGTAGCTTGAAGACTAACAGAAAATTTTTATAAGCCATCAATAGTTTTAAAAGATGAATGAGAAAAACTTGTCGCTAGTTGTAGAAGTCCTGAATATTTTTCTATGGTAGAATATTTAGAAAAATATAAAGATTATTTTTTACACTTTTGATGACATAAACAAGCTGCTTGATTTAGTATTTCAAAAGAAAAATTTTATGATTTTCAAAAACAATTTACAGATGAAATTAATAAATTAGACTTTTCAGAATATAAAAAATTTATTAGTGTCGATAAAGTCATTTCAGTAGATGATTTTTGATTTAATTTTTCTTCAAAATTAAATCATTTTAAACCTTATTGAATATGAAATCCAAAACCAATTTTTATGTTTTGTGATTTTGAAATTGAAAAAATAGAATATTTATGACAAACTATGGATCATATAACTATAAAAAATAAATATGGAATTAATACTTTATGATTTTGATTTTGAAAATATTATGAAGAATTAAAAAATAGAAAAAGTATAGATATAATTTTTGATATTATGGAAGATATTTGGATGGGAAAAAAACAACTAAAAGCTAAAATAATTGATATTTGTATATAATAAAAAATTTGATTTTTTCAAAAAAACTTTTAAATTAAAGACTAATATTTTATATTTTAATCTTTTTTATTTTATGGATATTATTTTAGAATTTGAATCAAAATTAAAAATAGTTGGATGAGAAAAAGTATATTCAGCAAGGGAATTAATGAAAATATTTTGATATGATAAATGGGAAAGATTCCTTTGAGCTATTAATAGAGCTAAAACTGAACTTACAGATGATAAAAAAATTGAAGAAAATTTTTTAATAGTAATTGATAAAGAAACTTGATGAAGACCTAAAGAAGATGTTTTACTTACTTTGGGAGCTTGTTATTTGGTTTTAAAAAAATGTGATAATAGAAAAGAAAATGTAAAAATATTACTTTCATATTTAGATGAAATTTTAAAAGAAAAAAAGCAAAAAGATAAAGTAAATAATTTTAATTATGAAAAAATAGTTTGAGTATTTATTTGAATTTTTGTAATTTTTTCTGTATGATTTTATTTTAAAAATTATCTATCATTTTTAGGATTTTCTTCACAAGAAAAATTTAATTTCTATAATGAATTAGAAGTAAAAAATCAATTAAAACTACAAGAAGAAAAAATTAAAAGTATGGAAGAAAAAATTATTTTTGATGAAATTGAAGATATTACTCAAACAATTAATTATAAAGAAGATAGTTTTTTAGATAAAATAAATGTTTATATTTGAAAAGGTTGAAATGATATTTTTGAAGTAAATAAAAATATAAATTATAGAAATGATTTTACAAAAAGTTTAACTTGAGTTAATTTAATTGAATCATTTTTTGTACTTTGAAATAATTGATTTTTTAGAGATAGTTGTTCTTTATTATCAAAAAAAGATTGTTTATCTTCAAGTAAAAGTAATTTAAAAATATTTTCAAATTACTGGGAAAAAACAAAAGCAGGTTATGAAATTTTAGATTTATATCCAGTTTTTTGAGATTTTTCTCAAGATAAAAATATTTATTGTGTTAAATATAAATATAAATTAAGATATGATACAAGTTGAAAAGATATAATTGAAACTTTTAATTTTACAACAAAAAATATAAATGGTTTTGAAGAGATTAATTCTAGATTTTGTGAAAAAATAGAAAAATGATGAAAAAACTTAAAATGTCCTTTTAAATTAGAGAATTATTATTGTAATTAAATTTGAAAAAAATATAAAATTTATTAAACTAAAGACATATTTTATTTTATGTCTTTTTTTTATGAAGAAAATTACAAAGTGTGTTATTCCAGCGGCTTGAATGGGGACTAGATTTTTACCAGCTACAAAAGCATTACCTAAAGAAATGTTTCCAATTATTGATAAACCTGTTATGCAAATGCTTGTAGAAGAAGCAATTTCTGCTTGATGTACAGATATAATTATTGTAACTTGAAGAAGTAAAAGAGCTATTGAAGATCATTTTGATTCAAATCCTGAACTTGAGGAAAGGCTTGATAAATGAGGTAAATTTGATTATTTAAAAAAAGTTAAATGATTAAATACTATGGCTAATATAGTTTATGTTAGACAACCTTATCCAAAATGAGATTGAGAAGCTATTTTAAGAACAAAAAATCTTATTTGAGATGAACCATTTTTGGTATTGTTTTGAGATGATATAATAGACAATGAAGTAAGTGCAGCAAAACAACTTGTAGATACTTTTTATAGAAAATCAAATCCTGTAATTGCTACAGTTCCAGTTAGTGATAAAGAAGTAAGTAGTTATTGAATAATTGAAGCTAAAGAACATGAATGAGATACTTTTTCTGTTGCAAAGTTTTTAGAAAAACCACCATCAACTGAAACTAATTCTAGATCTTGAGTTATTTGAAAATATGTTTTAACTTCTGAAATTTTTGATTATTTAGAAAAAGCACCTTTATGAAAAGATTGAGAATTAAGACTTGCTGATGCTTTTGAATTAATGAGGAGGGAAAAAGATATTTATGGATTAAATATTAAATGAACTAGATATGATACTTGAAGTAAAATAGGATTTTTAAAAGCAACAGTAAATTATGCTTTAAAAAATGATGAAACCAAAGATGAATTTAAGCAATACTTAAAAGAAATAGTATCTTTATTTGATAAATAATTTTTATGGATATTTTAGTAGATTTATTTTTTGCAATACTTTTATTTTGATTATGATTAGTATTTATTAAATATAGAAGAAATATTAAATCATGGACTGGTAGTTTTTTGTGGGCAGAAAGGTATTTATGAAATTGATGAACTTATTTAGTTTTGATTTTGCTTTGACTTTTTTTTATGGTTTGGTGAATTTTATATCCATTTTGAGGTTTGGAATTTATGTTTTGAGTTGATTCAAATGCTCCAAGTGATTTTAGAATGAGATAGTTTTATTTTTAATATGTTTTTATGAATAAAAAAATTTTAAAATTTTTAGTGTTTATATTTTTATTTTTCTTTTGAATTAATTTTTCATTTTGAAATCAAGATAAATTAGATCAAGAACCTTCAAGATGAGTTGTTTTTGAATTTATTGCAGATCATATTTTAACTAATATTCCAGAAAGTTATAATTATATAGAGCTTTATTATGTTGATATAAAAAAAACAGATAAAAGTTATAAAAATATGCAAAAAGTTGTTTATACTTGAGCTATTCCAAATAAAAAATCAAAATTAAATTTAAAGTCAAAAATAAATGCACATCAATTTTTTACAATTATAAGATATATAACTTGATATGATTTTATAAGTGATGTAAATAGTAATATATTAAAATCAAGAAATGTAAAAGTTTCGGATTTAATTATGGTTAAAAGTGTTATTGAATCACCTGAAGAAAATTATCCAGATAGTTTAGAAAGTTATTTAGATATTTTTCAAACTCAAGAAGAAAAAGAAAAAATGAAAATCTTCTTTGATGTTTATTATACAATGATTTTTGAACATTTAGAAAGTGAAAAATTAGATAAAAATAATATAATTTACTGATGAATCGAAGGTTTGGCTAATTGAAGTTGAGATAAATATAGTGTATTTTTCCCACCTTCAGAAGCTAAAGATTTTAATGATTCTTTAAGTTGAGAATTTGAATGAATTTGAGCTTATATTGATATGGAAAAACCATGAATTTTAAAAATTATATCACCTATAGTTTGATCTCCAGCTGAAAAATCTTGACTTAAATGATGAGATATAATAGTTAAAATAAATGATTTCGATATTATAAAATCAACTACTATTACTGAAGCTGTTTCGAAGATAAAATGACCTGCTTGAACAAAAGTAAAACTTATTATTTTAAGAGATGGAAATAATTTTGAAATAGAAGTTATTAGAGATAAAATTATTATAAAAGATGTGGAATATAAAAAGATTAATAACGACTTTTTTTATATTCAAATAAAAATGTTTTGAGAAAAGGTTTTTGACGAGTTTACAAATTCTTTAGATGAATTAAAAAAATCTCAAGTCAAAAAACTTATTATAGATTTGAGAAATAACCCTTGATGATATTTAGAACAAGCTACCAGTATGCTTAGTTATTTTATAGAAAAATGAGAAAAAACGGCAGTAGTAAAATATAAAGATTATGATATTAATTATTATTCATTTTGATTTGAGAAAATTGATTTTAAGGATTATCAAATATTTATTTTAGTTAATACTTGAACAGCTTCAGCTTCTGAAATAATGGCTTGAACTTTAAAAGATTATTATCCAAATATAAAAATTATTTGAGAAAATACTTTTTGAAAATGATCAGTTCAAACTATAAAAACTTATTATGAATGAAGTAGTCTAAAATATACAATAGCAAAATGGTTTACTGGGAAAAATCAAATATGAATTGATAAAATTTGAATAAAGCCTGATATTGAAATAGTTCTTGATGAAGAAACTTTTAAAAAATGACTAGATAATCAATTAGATTATATTTTGAATAATTACTAAAATTTATTAATAATACAAAAATAAATATGAAAAAAATATTTTTAATATTATGTATTTTGTTTTTTCAAGTTTGAGCTGTTTTTTCTTATACTCAAGCTGATTTAAAGTTGCAATATGATAAAATTTATTTAAATATTCAAAAAAAAGCAAATTACAATAATGATAAAGTAGTTTCAGTATTAAAAGTTATTGATTCTAGATTAAAAATTGCATTATCAAAAACTTCAAAACAATCAAATAAAAATTTATTAAATACTTTAATTTCACTAAATGATACTAAATTAAAATCATTAACCACAATTCAATTCCCAGATTTTATAGAAAAAATGACTAAAAATGCTTATACTTTTTTGAAAGTTTGAGATAATTTAGAGTTTTATGATAATTGATGGTATAGATTTACTTTTAAAAAATATTATGAAATAAATTCTACAAATTATAATTATTTTTTAACCAATAAGTTAAATTGAGGAATAATTATAAAATATAAAAATAATTACATTATTACAAATGATTATAAGAAAGAAAAAAAATATACTTATAAGGAATTAGAAAAAGTTTTTAAAAATTATTATGATTCTTTAAATCCATATTTTTTAAATAATTGAGTTTATTATTCATATAAATATTCATATTATATTTATTTTGATAATATAGATTGAGTTTATTTATCTGATTTAGAAGCTAATAAAATTGATTTAAATAATACATTATATATCAAAGATTGAGACAAATATTATTTTTCAAATAATTATGAAAAAATCAGATTAGTTTCAGAAAATATTATATCAAATATTTCAAATAAAAATGAATTTATTTATAATTTAGCTGATGATAATAAGTTTATTTCTTGAAACTATGATGAGATTTTATCTCAAATAAAATCTACTACAAATACAATTGTTTCTTGAGTTAATTCAAATGATGAAAAAATAAAAATAATTTATAAATGGATAGTAGATAATATTATATATTATCAAAATTATTCTGATGGTAATAAACAAATATATTCTTGAATTTTAACTTATAAAAATAAAACTTGAGTTTGTGATTGATATACAAAACTATTTGTTTATATGTTGTCATTTGCTTGAGTAACTAATGTTGAAGTAAAAAGATGATATGCTTTTGATAGTTCAGATTTTCCAAATTTTTGACATGCTTGGGTAAAAATATGAAATAATTATTATGACCCAACTTTTGATGACCCAATTTGATGAGATGGGAAAAACGATTTCTATTATTTTTCTATCCCTTATGAACTTATGTATATAAATAGATTTGATGGCTTAGTTATACCTGAAATTTATAAAAATATGTCACTGGATGATAGAAAAAATTTAGTTATAAAAAATATGTATAATCTTTATGAAAAATATAAAGATTATCCTCTAATGAATAAAATAAAAAATAAAATTTTTCTATGACTTAAGTATGATGAAAAAATAATTTTAGAAATTTTATCAAAAAAAATACCATATTTTGAAGTAAATAATTTTTCTTTTATTCAAAATTGAAATAAAAAAACTATAAAATCTTTAAATTATTATTTAATTAATGATAAAAATATTGAAGATATAGTTTTAAATCCTAAAATAAATCTTGAAGGGATGTATTTATTTAAATGGAAAAAAACAGATTGAACTTTTGATTTCCGTTTATCTTATGATGTAGTTATAAATTAAAAAATATGCAAAGTAATTTTTTCAGAAAATCATTTGACATACTAAAGATTTTTTTTAAAATTTTATTACTTAAAAATAAAAATAAGTTGAAATTTATGAACAAGCTCCAACAAGCTCCAACAAGCTCCAACAAGCTGAGGTAAATGGAATAATATGTGTAAATTTGCTAAAAAGCAGATAATTTTTTGTTTGACAAAAATCAAGCAAGAAATTATCTGCTTTTTATTGTTCTTTAACATATCTCGTAGGGAACGAATATTTTCGTTCCAATAAAAATCCCTCCAACCTTAGCCTTTCTAAAAAGGTAGAGCTAATAAGGAAAACTTTTAAATCCTCCTTTTGAGAAAGGCAAGGTGGTCGAAGACCGGATGGGTTAATAACCCCCAAAAACAATTTTAATTTATTAACAATAATTTTATGAAAACAATAAATAAAAATGTAGAGATGTTTTGTCAAAACATCTCTGCTAATAAAAACAAAAAAGCATTTACATTAGTAGAATTAATCATAGTAATAACGATTTTAGCAATTCTAGCAACAATAGCATTTGTATCATTCCAAAATTTCACTAAAGACTCTAGAGATGGAAATAGAATAACAACACTAAAAAATATAGAATCTTGATTATCATTATATAATATAAAATCATCAAATTATCCAGATCCAGATGAACTAGTAGAAATACTATGAACATGAAATATATTACTATCAAAACAATGAATAGTATGAAATGATATAGCACAAAAAATAAAATTAAATAAAGAAGCAAAAGACCCAAAAGATAAAACAAACTATATATATTCAATAACCTGAAATGGAAAGAAATATCAACTATGAACATACTTAGAAGAAAATAAATTAATAACATATCTTCCACAAATCACAAAAACATATGCAATAAATGTAAATAATATAGATTATACAAATAGATATTTTTATACTATCTGAAATAAAGTATGAATACTGCTAGAAGACGAAACAAATCAAGTAATAACAAAAGAAAAATATTGAACATGAACTTTAGATTTAACAGATGAAAATAATGAAACAAAAAACTTTAAAGTATACTTTTCAAATGATACCGAAAGTGGAAGTTATACAAGTAGTTGAACAAACTTAATAACAACAATAGTAGAAGAACAAAAAACAACTCAAACAATAAAAACACCAATTCAAGAAGAAGATGAAGAAGAAACACCAACTTACTCTTGTATTTGAGCATTAGTAACTGCAAATGCAGATATAACAAACACAACTTGATTAACAGTCGATACACCATACCAAACTTCAAACTCGTCTAATTCTTGTTATTATACTTGTAAAACTTGATATTGAGAAGAAAACTGTCAAACAAATCTCAATGTGATGAACAAAAATACTTGTCAAACTTTAGCTTGATGGTGATGGGTACCAGCTAATGAAGATACTCAGTGAGACGGATTTTGTATAAGTCCAAGAATGTTATCACTATCAACAAACTCTATTTGACAATGAGTAAGTTGGAATTGATATGGAGATAATACTTGATGAGATTATAATTGATTTACTCAAAGATCAAATACAGAATGATCAGCATGACAATATGGTTCAACTTGAGAATTACCAGCTTATGAATGTACACCACTTTGAAATGCTACTACTCATTTTGATACAACAGATTGAAATGGAGATACACTTGTAAATCGTATGAAATGGATGAAGGCAAGTTTAGTAAATACACAAGTATGAAGTATAAATTGGATAACTGGAACTTTCAAACCAACAAATCATCCAAGTATTCCAGCAATAATAGTAGCTGATTGTATAGATTGAGTAAGAGACCTATGACCTTGAAAACCTGATTTATGATGAATATCTTGGACTAATTATACTTCTACAACTAATGATAATACAATAAGAGATAATAGAAATACTTATTTGCAAGCTTGGACTACTCAAACTTCTAGTTCAAGAGCAAACTCGCATTTACCTAGTGCGTATTCTAGTTTTAATTCTTCTACATCATATACAAGTTCTTTTACTTGAAATAATAGAGGAGAATATCAAGTAGCATGTGATTATTTTAAAACTTGAGCTTGAAATGATACTATATGAGGTACTAATACAGATTTTGCAAGTGATCAATCATCATCTAAATGGATATGGCTTTCTTCTGTTGGTGGTACTGGTGGCTCTCATTGGGGTAGAAGTGCTCGTCTAGTTGGTCCCCATGGTTGTGGAGGTCAGTATAACTCTGATGCAGGTCCTCGTACTGGTACTTTATCTGCGAGGTTTGTGGTTCGCTAGTCCAGCAAATTAGTTATCTAATTATCTAAATTTTAAAGATTTGAAAAATCTTTAAAATTTTCTTATATAAGCCAAAAATTAAAAGAAGATTTATCTTCTTTTAATTTTTGCATAATAAACTTTATTATGCCCACGAGGTGTAAAAAACCTTATGCTTTTAAAAAGCATAACAAAAGCATAAGGAAATTATAAAAAAGCATAATAGACTTTAGTATTTAAGCCAAAAATATTATGAATGAAAAGAAAGAAGTATTATTTAACATTGAAGATATATATAGAGCTTATAATGATTGTATAAAACATAAAAGATCATCTAAAGATTATTTAGAATATGAGCTTAAATATGGGAAAGATGATTTATTTACTCTTTTGGATGAAATAAATTCAAGAACTTACAAAGTCTGAAAAAGTTATACTTTTATAGCCAAAAAACCAAAACTTAGAGAAATATTTGCAGCAAGTTTTAGAGATAGAATAGTTCATCATTTAGTAGTTTCTATATTGGAACCATATTTTGAAAAAAGATTTATAAAAAATGTGTTTAGTTGTAGAATGTGAAAATGAGCTTTACTTTGGGTAAAAACACTTTTTAAAGATTTACAAAAATTATCAAAATTACCTTGTCATTATCCAGCTTGACTTTATGATTCTAGGTCTGTCATATTCGGGCTTGACCCGAATATCCAAGAAAACAGATCCCCGTGTCAAGCACGAGGATGACAATATAAAGAGACAGTAGGATGACAAGAAAAACAGAATTATTACTATCTTCAAATGGATATAAAAAGTTTTTTTATGAGTATTGATAAAGATATATTATTTGAAATTTTAAATAAACATTTAACATACAAAAATTTCCCTAATTATTTACTTTTGAGATATTTAGTAAAAGAAATTATTTATAATGATCCAACTATTTTAGTAGAAAAAAGATGAGATAAAACTTTATTTTGAGATATTCCTTACTGAAAAAGTTTGTTTCATTTACATTGAAAAAATTGCTGACTTCCTATTTGAAATCTAACAAGTCAATTTTTTGCAAATGTTTATCTTAATGAACTTGATAAATTTATAAAAAAAGATTTAAAAACAAAGTATTATTATAGATATGTTGATGATTTTATTTTACTTTGAAATAGACAAGATTTACAAGAAAAACTTATAAAAATTAAAAAATTTTTACTTGAAAAATTATTTTTACAAATTTCAGATAAAAAAACAAAACTTTTACCTATAAATTATGATATAGATTTTATTTGATATATTTTAAGAGATACAAAATATTTACTTCCTAGAAAAAGAAATATAAATACTTTTAAACAAGTTGTTTTTAAAGAAAATGTTTCAAATAAAAAAGAACTTAATCATACTTTTTCTGCTATTAATTCACATATTTGACATCTAAAAAACACAAAAACATTCTCTTTAAGAAAAAATCACTTGAATAATTTAAATCAAGTGATTTTTTCAAATATACAAGATTTTAAAAAAATTATAAAAAATGAAAAAATATATAATTTACTTGATAATCAAAATAAAAAACCAATGAAAAAATATAAAGAAATTCAAACAAAATATCCTTGATATGTGCTTTTGTTTCAAATAGGGTGTTTTTATAAAACTTTTGATATGCAGGCTATTTTTTTGTCAGAACAATTATGACTGAAATTAACTATTTTTAATCCAAAAACAACTGGAGAAAGGATTATGTGTTGATTTCATGAAAAAAGTATTGAAAAATATAAAAATCTTATAAAAGATAAGCAAGTAAATACTATTTTTCTAAAACAAATAAAACAAAATAATTGAGAAATAACAAGAGAAATTTATGAAATACTAGAATTTGAAAATCCAGAGAAAATCCCTATTTATAAACAAGAAGATATTCAAAATATAAAACAAAATTTTTATAAAACATATTTTGATAATAAAAAAATCGTTTTAAAAGAAACTGTTTTATCAAAAGAACAAGAATTTTTACAAGATTTTAAAAAAACCGATTTTTCTAAAAAAAATTTTTATGAATTAGTGGAATATATAATAAATTGGAAAAAAATTATTTCTTAACTATAATAATTTTGGTTGAAATCAAGTTTGGAGTGAACTTGATACCTATTATAAAATAATAATTTGGGTATTATTCACCAAAATTTTGGTTAAAATTGAGTTTATTTTTTGATATAAAATAAATTATCAAATAAATAATAGTTTTTCTTTAAGAAATAATACTTTCTTTCTTCTGTTGGTAATACTGATGGCTCTAATTGGGGTAGAAATGCTCGTATAGTTGGTAACAATGGTTGTGGAGATCAGAATAACAATAATGCAGGTAATCGTAATGGTAATAAATCTGCGAGGTTTGTGGTTCGCTAGTCCAGCAAATTATTTTTATAACAAAAAATTTATGACAAGATATGAACATCTAAATATTTATAAAGAAAGTTATAATTTATCTAAAATATTATTTTGAATTGTTTCAAAATTTTCTCGTGATTATAAATATACTCTTTGAGATAAGATTTTGGATAGTATTATAAATATTATTTCAAACATAGTTTTATGTAATCAAGTTTTAAAAGAGGAAAGACAAAAGTATTTTTTAGCTATTGATGAAAATATTTTTAAGCTAAATCTGTTTATAAATCTAGCAAATGATTTAAAAATACTCGGAAAAGAAAATAATTATATTTGAATTTTAGAAAGTTTGGTTAAAATAAAAAAGATGAAAGAAAGTTGGGAAAAATAATATTTAAATTTTAAAAAATATGCAAAAAATAATTCTTCTTGATTCTATTCGTTCTATGCAAAATGTTGGAGCAATTTTTAGAAATGCGGATTGATCATGATTTGAAAAAATAATTCTTACCTGACATACTCCAACTCCTCCAAGATGAGATATTTCAAAAACTGCTTTAGGTGCTGAAAGTACAATAAATTGGGAATATTATGAGGATATAATGGAAATATTAAAAAAGTTAAAACAAGATTGATTTGAAATTTTCTCTGTTGAATTAACTGAAAAAGCAATTGATTATAAAACACTTTTTTGACAAAAATTTGAAAAAATTTGTTTAGTTATGTGAAATGAAGTTTTGTGAGTTTCAAAAGAAGTTTTGGATTTTTCAGATAAACATGTTATAATACCGATGGTCTGAATGAAAAATTCACTCAATGTTTCAGTTGCAGCTTGAATAGTTATGTATGCTTTAGTAAATTAAAAATTAAGTTATGAGTAAAATTATTCTAAATATATTAAAAATCACAATAACTTTTAGTCTTTTAGTTTCTTCTCAAAGTCTTTTTTCTTATGATAAAATAGAAGATATTTTTCTTGATATAAATAAAAACTATACTTATTATAATGAACTTCAAAGTCTTTTTGATAAATGAATGATAACACCAGATTTAGAATGAAAATTCAATCCAAATAAACTTTTAACAAGAGATGAGTTTGTTTGAGTAGTTATGGAAGTTTGATGTAGTAAATGTATAAAACCAAATACAGCTTTAGAGTATATTTTAAAATATAGTAATAAAAAAGTTTTTTTTGATGTAGGTGATAATAATGATTATTTTTATTGTATTAGTGATGCTTATAATAAAGATGTAGTTAAATGATATTCTCCTTCTTATGTTTGTCAAGATTGAACAACTTCATCTTGAGAAACACCTTTTTGTACAAATAACAATATAACTTTAGAAGAAGCAGTTGCTGTTTTACTTAGAAATTCTTCAGTTTTTACAATAAATGATAATAATAACATTATTTCTCAAATAGAAGCGTGAATAATTACAACTGATTTAGCAAAAGATTTAAAATCAAAAAATTTAGATTGAAGTGTTTATACATTTTATTGATATTTTAAAAAAGCTTTAGAATTAGATTACAAAGAATATGATATTTATTGAAATGAAAAAAAATATTCTTTAATAGAAATTGATTCAAATTGAAATATAAATCCTAAAAAATATATTACAAAACAGGATTTTTTAAAAATGGCATACATTATATCAAAAATCAATTCTTGTTCTTTAAAAAATACTTCAGATAATTTAAATTTTTGATTAGAATTAGAAATTTTTGATAAAGAATGTAATAAATCTTTGAATAATTGTACAAGATCAAAACTAATAGATAAAACTTGAACTTATGATTTTAAAGCGAATATATGAACTTTTTGTGAAAAATGAATTAAAGATTATACTTGGTATTTTTATAATCAAGATACAAAAGAAAATTATTTAGAAAATTGAGAATATTTAGATAATTATAAATTAAAATCATATTGAAATTGGATTATAAGACTTATAGTTCAAGATAATTGTGGAAATTTTTCTTCTTCACAATCAAATATAATTTATAAAGATGATAAGAATATTTGATTACAAATATTTGCAAATCCAATTTTTTGAAAATGACCTTTAAAGGTTGATTTTAGAGCAATTACAAGTTGTTTAAATTGTAAATACGAATGGAATTTTTGAGATGGGAATAATTCTAATTTAAAAAATCCAACAAATACTTTTAAAGAAATATGAATTTATGAAGTTGAATTAATTATGACTTTAGAAAACTGAAATAAAATTAAATCAAAATTGGTTATAAATGTTATTTATGATTATGATGAGATTATAAAAAATATTGAAAACCTAGAAAAAAATGCTTGAGATAATACAGAGCTTCAAGATGAGTTAAAAAGATTAAAAGAATTAATTGATAATAATCAAAGTAATAATCAACTAATAAAACAGCTAGAAAGCTTAGATTTAATAAAAAAAATTGATTTATCTACTATAGATACAGATTGAGATTGAGTTTTTGATGATAAAGATAAATGTATTTATTTATATTGAGATGCTAGTAATTTTTGATGTCCTATTTTAGATGAAACTTGTTTGCCAAATAGTGAAATAAATACTTGTAAATCGTGATTCTTTTGTAATACAAAATGATTTTGTGAAGTAAAAAAAGATATTTCTCTTATTTGAACTTGTATTTATCCACAAAATTGATCAAGTGTTTTTTGAAATGTTGTGTGTAATACTTGTCCTTGTGATTATAAATTTGATTTTTCAGCTACTTTGAGAAAGTGTGATATAGTTATTCCAGCTATAGTTTCACCTAATTGAAATGAAATTTATTCAAAATGAAATCCTTATCAAATTCCTTATAATTACGAATAAAAATATAAATAAATTTTTTTTTGACTTTTTTGTAAATAAAAATATATTTCTCGCAAAAATTTAATATATTTTTTTAAAAAATGATATCAAATATAATCAAAAAAAATCAAGTATTTTTAAAATACGCAGTCGTTTGAGTTTTATCTACTTTTGTAGATATTTTTTCTTTATATATTTTAGTAGATATTTTTTTACTTAATTTATATTTTTGAGTTTTTTTGGCTTTTTTATTGGCTGTTATAAATTGATTTATTTGGAATAAAATATGGACTTTTGAAGATAAAAGTATTAAATACAAAAGACAATTTTTAAAATTTTTTATAATTTCTCTAATTTGATTATCTCTTACATTATTTTTAATGTATTTATTTGTAGATATTTTAGAAATTTATTATTTACTATCAAAGGCTTTTACATCTTTGATAGTTTTAGTTTGGAATTATTTCTGAAATAAATTGTGGACTTTTAATTGAAATAAAAAAGAAGTTATTATAAAAGAACTAAAAGAAAAATATGATTTAAAGTATTCTATAATAGTTCCTGCTTATAATGAAGAAAAAAGAATTATAAAAACATTGGAAAAAGCTATTGATTTTTTTGATAATAAATGAGATAAATACGAAATTATAGTTGTAAATGACTGAAGTAAAGATAATACTGTAAAAGCAGTTAGTAGTTTTGATAATAAAATAAAAATAGTAGAAAATCCAAAAAATATGTGAAAATGATTTTCTATAAAAAATGGAGTTTTTCATGCTTCTTGAGAATATATTTTATTTATTGATGCAGATAATTCTACACCAATTGAAAACTTTTTAAAATTAGAAAAACACATTGATAAATACGATATTGTTATTTGATCAAGACATTTGAGTGAATCAGAAATTTTAAAAAAACAACCATTTTATAGAAGAGTTGTTTGAAGACTTTGAAATAAATTAATTCAAATTTTGTTATTAAAATGAATAAAAGATACACAATGTTGATTTAAATTATTTAAACACAATGCTGCAAATAATATTTTTCCTTTTCAAAAAATAAATAGATTTTGATTTGATATGGAAATACTTTTCATATCAAAAATTAAATGATATTCAATAAAGGAAGTTGCAGTTTCTTGGTTTAATGATGAATGATCAAGACTTCACCCAGTAAAAGATAGTTTGAAAACTTTATATGAACTTTTGTATATAAAATTTAATTATTGGTTTGATTGATATAAGTAATTTATTTTTTAATTTTATTTTAGATGAAAATTTCTAAATTAACTAAAATTTTTGTTTGTTTTTTTATTTTACTAGTTATTAATTCGGTTTTTATTTTCAGAAATCCTTGGTTTGACTGGGATATTGTTTCTTATATTTGAAATGTAAAATATATTGAAAATACTAATAAAGAGCAAGTTCATAAAGAAACTTATGATGAGTTAAAAAATTATTTAGATGAAGGAAGGTATAAAATTATTCTAGAAGCAAATCAATATAGAAAAGATGTTTATAAAGAAACTGAGGCTTTTTTTGATATAATGCCTTTTTATAATATCAAATTTATTTATATTTGGACAACATACTTTTTTACAAAATTATGACTTTGAATAATTGATGCTATTATAGCAGTTTCTATTTTGTCATATTTAGCATTTAGTATTATTTTATTTACACTTTTTAGAAAAGAAATAGAAAAATATCCAGTATTATTTTTTGCGTTATATTTGATGACTTTTTCGTCACCAATATTAATTGCAGCAAGAAGTACAACACCTGATATGTTTTGAGCATTTTTACTTTTAGCTTGAACTTTTTTAGTTATTAGAAAAAATATTATTTTATGACTTTTAGTTTTGATTTTATCACTTTGAGTAAGAACTGATAGTATCATTTTTATTGGAGTTTTGATGTTTTATTTAAAGTTTTTTGCTGAAACTGATTATAAAATAAATTATAAAACATTTTTTATTTGATGATTTTTAGCACTTGCTTTTTATAAATGAATAAATACGTATTTTTCTAATTTTGGGTATTGGACTTTGTATTATAATTCTTTTATTGAACCTATTTCTTATCCAAGTAAATTTAGTTTTGATATAACTATTATGGAATATTTTGTTCATTTAAAAGATAAAATTGCACTACTTTTACAATTAAGGGATAATAAACCAATCACATATTTTCCATTTATGATAGTTTTATCTTTTGTAGCTTTTGGGCTTTGACAAAAAAATAAAATTAAATTATCAAATATTTTTTTCTGACTTTTGATAGTTTCAACTTTTACTTTGCTTTTCAAATTTGCTATTTTTCCAAATATTCAAGAAAGATATTTTGTATTTCATTTTATAATTACTTTTATAGTTTTAATAAAATTTGCTTTCTGGAACGAAAAAACTGAGTGATAATCACTCAGTTTTTTTAATACTCCATTTTTCCTTTTTCCATACATTCATCCCAAATCTTTTTTTGACTATCATAATAAAATATTGGAATAGCAATTAAAGTCAAAATTGCTGATGCTGATAATCAACATACAATTGACCGAGCAAGTCATGACCAAACTGGGTCTGATGTGATTTTTATTGCTCAAAATATTGCAGAAATTGAAGTAAGCATTATTGGCATAAATCTGATGTAACCAGCTGAAAGAATTGATTCCTCAATAGTCCATCATTTTTTCTTTTGAATATCTATGTAATCAATTAAAAGTATTGCATTTCAAACAACTATTCAAGCTAAACTTATAACTCAAATCATTCCTGTGGCATTAAAATATTCGTTTTTTAGTAAATATAAAATTGAAAATCCAGGAAATATTCCAAAAAATCCAAGTAAAAAGGGAAGCATGATGATTCAAGCAACTGCAAAACTTCTAAATTGTCCAACAATTAAAAAATAAATTGCTAAAAGTGCTATAATCATCGCAGTTCATAAATCTCTAAAAGTATCCATTGTTAGCTTCCACTCTCAATCCCACTCTATTTTATAAATTTTTCAGTCTGTAAGTCATCTATAAGTTGTACCATAAAATCATGATTCAATTACTTCGTATTTCCCACCTAAAAATTCATCACTTTTTAGTATTCACATAAGTTTTACAATAGGATAAACAACAGAATTATCTCACATTTCAGCGTAAATAAAATTTGTTTTTTCTCTTCAATCAGTATTTATTTCAGGACTTACAAAATCATAAGTAATTTTTGCAATACTAGAAAGAGGAATTTTTACTCATTCAGGATTGGTAAATTTTATACTTTCAAGTAAATTTGTACTTTCAGATTGGTCATTTTTCACTCATAAAACTATATTTGTTGGTTCAAGAGCATCAGAACTTTTTATAATATTTATATCAGTTGAATTTTTAGCAACTGCAAGAGTATAAGCAACTTGTTTGATATCAAGTCAAGATCTCGCAATAGATTCATGATCAAGCTCAATATTTATTTTTCTATAAGTTGTAGAAAGAGAATTTCATAAATCAGCAAGTTTGTCTGAAATTTCTAGTTTTTGGACTTCACTAAATACTTTTTGAGTAAAATCATCAAGTGATGTTTTTTCATCTCATCATTTTATTTTCATCATAAATGTCGCTCTTACTGGAGGACCTGGTGGATCTTCAAGCAATCTCATAGTGAGATCTGGATATTTTTTTAGTAAATAATCTCTTAAAAGTGGACGAATAGTGAAAGTATAAATTTCTGATTTTATTCTGTCAGGATTTTCTTCCTTTGAAATAAGATTAATTCTTGAACTTATTTGGTATTCTTCGCTTCTATTAAGTCATCATCTAAATAAATTTGCAAAATCTCACATAAATGGAGTTCAAATAGTTGATGTTACTGATTGAGCAATATTTAGATTTTTATCATTTTGAGGATTTTTTAAAAAGAATTCTTCCACACTTTTTTCTATTTCCAGCATCTTATCTACTGAAGTTCATCTTGGTGCATCAATCCAAAGATATACTTGATCTTTGTCAGATTTTGGGAGCATTCTGGCTTTAAATATTCCAAGTCAAATTGGTAAAATCATAACTAAAACAAGAGAAATCCAAAAAGTTGCTTTAAATATTTTTCTATTTTTCAGAGCTTTTTTATCATCACGAATAAAAGTTTTCATTATGCGTAAATATATTTTTCTAACATCCCATTTTGATTCTTTTTTCTTTTTATGAGTTTCTGGATTACTTCAAATATCCTTTGTAGTCATAAACGAAACCCAAGGATTTATTGAAAATGCCACAATTATTGAAAATAAAAGTGCTGCAATTGCAAATTTTGGAATTGGTCACATATATTCTCACATCATTCCAGTTACAGCAAACATTCATGCAAAAGATAAAACTTTTGTAACAGTTGATAAAATTACTCAAGCTCCAACTTCCTGAACTGCTTCTAAAATGGCTTGTAATTTAGTTTTTCCCATCTCAAATCTTTCTTCTAAGTGTCTGTGAATATTTTCCACAACTACTATTGAATCATCAACTAACATTCATATAACGAGGATTAAAGCAAATAGGGAAATTCTATTTATGTTATATCAAACAATTAGTGAATACAAAAATACAAGTGATAAAATAATTGGAATAGAAGTTGCAGTATTAAGAGCATTTTTCCATCATAAAAATAATACTAAAATCACAACAACTATAATAATTGACTCAATGAGATCTTTTATCAAGTCACCAGTCGCAAGTTGTGCTTCATGTCATTCGTCTTGAATAATTGAAATTTTTATATCATTTGGAAGTTCTTTTTGAATTTCCTGCATTTTTTCTTTTACTTCATTTGTTACAAAAACTCAATTTGTTCAAACTTGTTTTCAAACTCATAAAAGTACACTTGGATTTTGTAGATTTATATTTTCATTTTCTTTTTGAGATTTTTCACTATAAACAGTATAACTTGATAATCTTTTTTCTCAGTAAGAAAATTCTGCAACATCTCATAAATAAATAATTTTTCCGTTTATATTTGATACCACAAGTTTTTTTAGTTCTTCAATGGTATTTAATTTTCCAGAAGTTTCTAAAAATACTCTTTCTCAGTTTTCAAGATGGAAATTTCCATTTGGAAGATTTAGATTATTATTTTCTAAAGCATTATAAACTTGCATTATATCAGTATTCAGAGCCTCTATTTTTTCTAAATCAAGAGAAATTACAATATTTTTATTTATTCATCCAACTATATCAAGAGTTGTAACATTTTTTATAGTTTTTAGTTTATTTTTTATAATATTTGCTATTTGACGAAGGTAAATTTCTTGTTCTTGAATACTTAATTCATTTTTTCAATTATAACTAATCACGTAAGTAATCTGTGGTAATTCATCTGGATTTATAGCTTTTATGATAGGAGTTTCTACTCAAAGTGGTTTTAAATCCATATTTTGAGTGAGTTTTTGATTGAGTCTGATTTTTGCAGCCTCAGCATCTTCTCAAACTTTAAATTTTACCATAACTGCAGAATAATTATCTCCAGAAACTCAAAAAACTTCATCGATTCACTCGATTTCCATAATTTTATTTTCCAGTTCATTTGTGATGAGTCTTTTTGTTTCATCAGAAGTCATACTTGGAGCTTTCACAAGCACATTAAAAGCTGGAACAATTATGGTAGGATTGTATTGTTTTGGAAGAATAATATAGCTTCATACTCAAGAAATCAGAGTAATAATAATGAGAACTATAGTAAGTTTTCAGTTTTTTATAAAAAATTCAGCGAATTTTGAGAACATATTATAAAATTAGTAATAAATAAATTTGACAAAAATAAGAAAAAAATTATAAATTATTTTGCTTTTTTGAAGAAAAGCCTTTTTAAACTACTTAGGGGGTTTTTAACATGGCAAAGTCCAAAAGCGGTAAACAGAAACGTGATCAACTCAAAGCTGCTCGGGGGAATTTACCTCCGCATAAGCAGCCCAAAAAGAAACAGAGTTTGATTCGTCTCTAAGTCGGCGAAAGCTGAATAAAGACCTTCTTATGGGAGGTCTTTTATTTTGTAAAAATTTCCCCATCAAAAATATTTTCTTTTCCATCAGTTATAATTATTTCTCAAACTTTTAATCATGTTACTTGAGAAAAATTATCGTTTTGTTTTTGTATTTCTATATTTCTTAATTTTGAAACTCAATTTTCTAAAACAAAAACTTGAGGAATCATATATTTTGAAATAATTGCAGAATTTGGAATAATTATGTTATTTTCATTTTCATCTTTTGGAATATCAAAATATATTTTTGAATAACTTCATATTTTTACTTCAGGATTATTTATTTTTATTTCTATAGTAGTTTTTTTCGTAATAGTATCTTTGCTTGGGAAAATATTGCTAATAGTTCCAGAAATGATTTTAGAAACTCAAGAAACTTCAACTTTTACTTCTTGTCAGATAGTCAATTTTTCTAGAATTTCATCAGGAACTCAAACTTCTATTTTTATATTTTCATCGTTTGATACCATAAGTATCGGCATTCAAGCGTTTATTATATTTCAAACTTCTTGTAATTTTTTTGTAATAATTCAGTCAGTCAGAGAAATAACTTTTCCATTTTCTATCATAACTCCAGACTCATTTTTCCCAGATTTTACTTGAGCAATTTGCGCGTCAATTTCTGATAGTGAAGCTTGTTTTTGTTTTTTAAGAGCTTCAAGTCAAGCTAAAGCTTCATTTAAAGACTTAATTGCAATTTCTTTTTGTTTTTTAGCAATTTGAGTTTTTGTGTTCATATCAGTCATTTGTCAGCTTCCTGCTGATGATGCTTGAACTTTTGATTGTTTTAGAGTTTGCAACTCTTTTTCTAGCATATCAAGAGTTGTTTTTTTCTCTTTTTGAAAAGAATTTATGCTGTCTAAACTTCATTTTATTCAAAGAAAATAATTTCCAGAAACACTTAAAATAATTTGTTCATTTTGGTTTTGAAAAGATGTGATTTGAGATTTATAACTTGAAATAGTGCTTATAGAAAATGATTCACTTTCAACAGAATTTTCTAAAATAATGTAAGAATTTTTTAAAATATTTCTTATATCATTTCAAAATAATCAGTTATAAAACTCTAGCGTTCATTTTAAATCATCTTTTGAATCAGTCGGGAGAGATTTTGCTTGTTTTAATTTATTTATAAGTGACAAAATATCATCATCCATTTGATTAGTTAGCGAACTATTTTTTGCTCAAAGATATATTTCAAAAACGTCATTTTTGTATTTATTTCAATCAGTTACTCAAAATAAATTATCAAGAAAATCAACTAAATTACTAGCAAAAATATTTGCGTTTGAAATAGCATTTTTTGAATTATTATAAATATCATTTTCTTTGTTATTTAGAGTATTTGTTGTATTTTCAATTTGAGTTTCTAGATTTTCAATTTGAGTATCAATAGTTTTTAAACCACTTTCAATAGTAGTTTGAGTATCTTTTGTTCAAGAATTTGCTCAATCAATACTTATATCAGCCATTTCTATTGCAGTATTTGCTTGAGAAATTTTTTCTTGCATTACCTGAATTTGGCTTTCAAACATTTCGCTTGTTGATTTTTTTAGACTTTCTAAACTTGAAATGATATCAATACTAGAACTATATCAAGTTTTTGCTTCAGTTGAATCAAGAGTTGCAACTATTTCTCAAATTTTTACTTTATCTCAAACATTTTTGTTTATAGAAATGATTTTCCCACCAACTTTTGGAGCAAGAGAAATAGTATGAAAACTGTCAGTATATCAAACAAAATTATCAGAAACTAAAACACTTCCAGTTTGAACAGTTTGAGTTTTATAATATTTTTTTGTAATTTCTTTTTTTTCTTCGCTACAAGAAGTTAAAAGTAGGGAAGAGAGAATTGTTAAAATAAGTAGTTTTTTCATAATTATTTATTAAAAATTAATTTCAGAGCTTTTATAACTTCAAGGATTTTTAAGTCAGCTATTTTATAATAAACTTCTTTTCCAGATTTCTCACTTTCTAAAATTCATTCAAGTTTCATTTTTCCTAAATATTGGGAAATTTGTGATTGAGAAAGAGTAGAACATTTCATAATTTCGCTCACATTTTTTTGTTCATCTCATAAAAAACACAAGATAGCAATTTTATCTTTGTTGGAAAAATTTTTCATAATTTCCGCTATTTTTTCAGCATTATTTAAAAATGTATTCATAATTTAAATATTATTATATTATAATATGTTAATATATTATTGAAAAATTTTTAAAGTCAAATATTTTTTTGTTTGACTTCCATTAAAAATAAAATACTATACAAAATATAGTAAAAATAAATTAATTTTAAAAGTATGAAAAAATATCCAGCATTCTTTTTTTGACATGGAAATCCTATGAACGCGATTTTAGATAACGAATTTTCTCGTAATTGGAGTGAAATAGGGAAAACCCTAGAAAAACCAAAAGCAATTATTTCTATTTCAGCTCATTTTGAAACTCACGGAACTTATATAACAGCTATGGATAATCCAAAAATTATTTATGATTTTGGCTGATTTCCCTCTGAACTTTATGAAGTAAAATATGATATGGTTTGAAGTGAGAAAATAGCTCAGGAAATCATAAATGAAATAAAAGATTTTGAAATAATTCCTGATTATTCATGGTGAATAGATCATGGAACTTGGACTATTTTAAAGCATGTTTTTCCTGATATTTGAGATATTCCAGTTTTACAAATTTCTATTGATATAAGCAAATCTTCAAAAGAACATTTTGAGTTTGCTAAAAAATTATCTTATTTAAGAGAAAAATGATATATGATTATGTGAAGTGGAAATATAGTACATAACCTATATAAAATGGATTGGGATAATGAAAATGAAGTTTATGATTGGGTTTTTGAGGTAAATGAAAGTGTAAAAAATATGCTTATTTCTTGAGATACTGATAAGCTTTTAAATTTTAGAAAATTATGACCAAATTTTGACCAAGCAATTCCAACTAAAGAGCATTTTTTACCACTTATTTATATCTATGCTTTAAAAGACGAGAGTGAAAAATTAACATTTTTTAATGATAAAATAGTAAATGGAAGTCTTAGTATGACATCATTTCAAATCTGATAAAATAAAAGGTTGAAATTTTTCAACCTTTTATTTTAATTTTCTATCTTTTAAAAAATCATCTAGAAAAATTTGTATAACAGCAACAATTGGGACTGATATAATAATTCAAATTATTCAAAATAAACTTGCTCAAATAACCATTGCTATTAAAACAGCAAAAGGTGATAAAGACATAGTTTTTCCCATTACATATGGAACTAAAACATTGTTTTCTAATTGTTGAATAGCAATATATAAAATTATGATTATTATTGTTGTTTTAAATGATATTCAAAGCGCTATAGCTAAAGCTGGAAGTAGTGCTAGAAAAGGTCAAACATAAGGAACAAATTCCATCATTCAAGCAATAAGTGCTAATGTCCAAATTTCATCAATTTTTACTCAAAATATTCTTATAAAAAAGAGTCCAAATAAAGTAATAAAAAATATACTTAATCATAATATTAATTGACTTTTAAGCCAATTATATAGAGTTTTTACAATTTTTGATTCTTTTGAAAGTAAATATCTTGAATAATCTTCTGGAATTATTTTATAAAAAAATATTCTTATTTCTTTTCTTTCTAATGCTATAAAAAAAGTAAATATAAAAACTAAAATAAAATTCATCAAAATATTTGTTATTGAAAAAATTATTCAAGCTCAGCTTGTTAAAAAAGTTTTTAAATTATCGCTAACAAAAGAAGAAATTTGTCATATATTATCTTGCAAAGAATTTAAAACTCAGCTTAAATCAATATTTACTAAAAATCATTTAATAAATTCAGGAAGTCAAAGTCCATCAATTCATCTTAAATTATATGCTATAACAGTATTATTTACATAATCGTAAGCTATATTTGTTAGTATTCAGATTTGTTTTACAAATATTGGTAATATTGAGAAAATAGTTATTAAAACAAATAAAATTATAAAAATATAAATTAATACAATTCAGATTCAATCTCAAATTTTCCGTTTATTAAATTTATTTAAAAATGGTGCAAATAAGATATTTAAAAATAATGAAAAACAAAAAATAATCAAAATACTAGAAATTTTGTAAACTAAAAATATAGAAAAAATAAAAAGTGATAGTATTATTAATTTTGCTATAAAACTTTTATTTTCTTCGTTTTTAAATATAGGTTTTTTTTCTGACATATTTAATTTTAATAAATAAACATAATAGAATATAACTAAAATATTTATAAATGCAAAAAAATTGCTTTTTGAAATAAAAACATATAATAAAGCAAAATTTTAATCCATATATAAATTTTCAATTTAATAATTAATTTTTAAAAAGGTGTTAGCAAAAGTTACGATCATAGGAAGACCAAATGTTTGAAAATCAAGTTTTTTTAATATGTTTACTTGACATAAAATTGCCATTGTTGCAGATGAGGCTTGAACCACTAGAGATATTTCAGAATATGAATATACGGATAATGTAAATGATATTACATATATTTTAGCTGATAGTTGAGGACTTGATTTTTGAAGTAAAACTGATGAAATTGCAGTTGATATTATAGATAGAACACGTGAAGCTATCAAAGAAAGTGATATATTAATATGGCTTTTAGAATATGATAAGTTTACGCAGCTAGATGAGAGAATATTAAAAGTTTTAAGAGATAAAAATATGCCACCAGTTATTGTGGTTGCCAATAAAGCAGATAATGAAAACTCAAAACTTGAGGCTTTTTCTCTTCCAGTTGTAAATACATTTGAAGCATTTTTTACTACTTCAGTTAGTCATAATTCTGGATTTAATGAAATTAGAACATTTATTGCAAAAAATTTAAAATCAAGATGATTTGATTATTTAGTTGAAGATTTGGATGATAATTTCATAAAATTAGCTTTAGTTTGAAGACCAAATGTTTGAAAATCATCACTTATAAATTCTATTGTTTGAAAAAATAGAGTTATGGTTAAGGATATGGCTTGAACTACTAGAGACTCTATAGATACAAAATTTAAATATAATGAAAAAGATTTTGTATTAATTGATACTGCTTGAATCAGAAGACTTAGTAAAATCGGAACAAGAAATATAGAAAATTGGTCAGTAATGAGAACTGAAAGAAGTATTACAAGAGCTGATATAGTTGCTGTAATTGTTGATTGAGTAGATTGAATTCACCAACAAGATCTTTCAATTATTTCAAGAGTTTTGGAGGAAAATAAATGACTTATAATTGTTATAAATAAATGGGATGCAGTTTTGAATAAGCAGGGAATTGATAAAGAAAAAATCATGTGAAGATATTTATGATATTTAAGTGAAAAGTTTGACTTTTTACCTTGGGTATCTGTTATTTTCACTTCAGCTGTTGAGAAAAAAAGAGTTGAAGAAATTCTTGATACAGCAATTTTAATCAATGAAGAAAGAAAAAATAAAAGAGTTAAAACTTCTATTTTCAACTGATTTATCGAACAAGCAGTTATCAAACATCCACCAACTTGAAATAGAGTTGCACATAAACCAAAAATTTATTATGGAAGCCAAGTTGATGTAAATCCTCCAAAATTTGTATTAACAGTAAATAATCCTGAACATTTCCATTTTTCATATAAAAGATATTTGGAAAATAAAATCAGAGATAATTTCTGATTTTCAGGAACTCCAATTATTATTGAATATAAAGGAAGAGGGAAAACTAAGGATATGAGTAAATAAAAAACATTTTGCGAAAGCAAAATGTTTTTTTCTATCTTAAATATAAATTTTTATTTCTTACATGTTCTTCATTTGTTCTAGCGTAATAAACTTTTCCATTACTATCATGTAAATAATAATAATAAGGTGTTGATTTTGGGTTTAAAACTGCTTTTATTGAATCAATATTTGGATTGTTTATAGGAGTTTTTGGAAGCCCAGTCATAGTTCTTGTATTGTAATCATTTTTTTCTCTAATGTATTTTGATAGATTTAGTCTACATTCTTCACTAGTTAAATTATAAGCATAACAAGCTGTGATATCAGCTCCAATCATCCAATTTTCTTTATATCTTTTTATTAAAATTCAAGCAACAGTTGATTTTTCACTCAAATTTCTTTCTTCTTTTTCTACGATAGAAGCTAAAATTATAGTCTCATTTATTTGTTCTCAAGATAAAGCTGATAAAAGAGGATTGTATACTTTTTGCTTAAAATTTTCAAGCATTTTTTTGTTTATATCTTGTAAACTAAAATTATTAGGATTTATGAAATAAGTATCAGGATAAAGATATCATTCTAAACTTAAAGCTCAATTTAAAAAAGGAAAATCATTTTTGTAATTATCTAGTTTTTTGCTTTCAGAAATAAATTCTCCAGAATTTATGAGATTTTCTTTTGCTAAATATTCATCAATATCAAAAATATTCCATCATTCTAAAAAAGTAAGTTTTTTATCAACACTCATAGCTCAGTAAGAAATAGTTTTTATTATTGATTCTAAATTTTCTCATTTTAATAGTCTATATTCTCATATTTGAACTTGAATTTTATTTTCAGGATTTAATTTTAAATATATTTTGAAATAAAATTCATCAAATCAAAGCTCTCTATTTAAAGATAAAACGAGATTATCTCAAGATTTTATAGAAATAGTTTTATTTTCACTTAATTTAAAATTGGCAAAATCTTTATAATTGATGTAAAAAATGATTCCAAAAATTAAAAAAATCCATATTATAAGTTTTATTATTCTAAACATTTATTCTTGAATTAAAATATACATTTCTTTTATTTCTCTTTTTGTCTCATCATCAGCTTTGTTAAATATGTCTTTTATTATATTTTCATTATTCTTTAAAAAATCTTTTAACTTTTGTTTGTTTTCTTGACTACTTATATCATCTACTCCTATTTCAGCTTTAAATCTTTTTAGCATAAGATTAACCTCTTTTTCCATAGTATTTGTATCATTATTGAGAACTTTTTGTATTTCTTTTACTGTTTTTGTTGGATTTCATATGTAATCCATTCTCATTTCTCAATTATCTTTTTGGTCTCATTCAGTTAGTATAATAATATCTCAATAATTGAAAAAAGATCATAATAATCATGAATATTTAGTGTTCATAGTTTTTATTTTATGAGCATTCATAGTTTGAGAGTCTCATAAAAATCATCTTTGATTGAAAAATAATATTTTTCCAGGAACTACCACATTAAAATCCATTTCTTGATTAATCATATTTTGTAAATATGAGAAAAAAAGTCCAAGTTGTACTATAAGTAAAATAGCATTTATCGCTCAAACTCCAAATCAAGTAGTTCATCCAACCAGTAAACTTGATACTGCTGTGAAACTGGTAAAAATAGTTATTCCTGCAAGTATAATAAGTAAAAATAAAGTTTGGTTGAAAAACTTTGTGAAGATTATATCATTATCTTTTGACTTTTTTAGGCAAGAATAAATATCTTCTATATAAGGTTCATTTCATTGAATTTTGTAAAATTTATATAAATATAAAATTATTATAAATGTCCAATAAAAAACATTCAAAAGTAAAAAAAATCAAATAATAGTGGAAATAATAGTGTGATTTTCTCCAGAGAATAAAAGTAAATATGCATTTACAAAAGCTATAATTATAACAAATATTACTCTCCAAGAGTTTAAAACACCATAAATCCAATGTCTTTTTATAATCATTAAAAATCTTATTCAGTCGTGTTCTAATTTTTCTATAAGTTTTGTATCTCAAGATATATCAAAAGATTTAAAAAGAAATTCAACAACACTTCTAAAGTTTATCATAATTATGAAATTATAAAATATTTTTTAAATTTTATTAAAAAAAGTAAATTATCAAAATTTTTTTGTAAAAAACTGAGTAAATTTTACTCAGTTTTTAATTTTAAACTACTTAATCTTTGATTTTATTTCATCTATCATTTTGTTTAATATATTTTTCCTCATTTCTTTATAATTTTCACTTAATATACTTTTTTCTAAATCTTTTAGTCTATTTTCTAGTTGATTTATGAAATCATTGTAAATTTTATTTTTTATTTTTTGGTCTATTTCTTTGTATTTTGGATCTTTATCTATTTCATCAATTCTTTGTTTAATCTTTTGAGTTATAGATATTTCAATTTTAGCATTTAAATCTTCACGATGAGTTTCAATTTTTTCTTTTATATAAGTTACTTTTTGATCAAGTATATTTTGAGATTTTAATATACTTTCAATTAAATCTTTTGATTCTTTTTCTGATTGAGTTTGAAATTTTATATGTTCAATAAAAGCATCTCTTTTATCACGAGCAACATATTTTGCTAAATATTTATATATATCTGCTCTGAGTAATATCAAATCTTTTTTTTCTTTTTCTACATCAAGTAATTTTTCTATTTTTAGTTTTAAATCATTTTGTAAAATATTTCTTTTTTCAATAAAAGATTCAATATTAGATTTTATTTCATTTATTTCACTAGAGGTTAAATCATTTCTCATAAATGAAATAAGTTCTCAGTATTCTTTTGATAATATTTTAGTTTTTTGGTCTAATTCTATTTTTTCTTCTTTTAATTTTTCTATATTTTGACTTAATTCTTTTATAGTTAATCAACTAGCTAAAACCCCTTGCGTATTTGTTGCAAAAGTTGAATTATAAAATAAAATAGATATTAAAATACAAAAAATTATTTTTTTCATAAGCATTATAAAATTAGAGAATCTTAGAAAATAAGTTGGCTTTAACCCATGAAAAATGATTCTCTAACTTGTGATTTTATTATAACAAAAAAAACTTTTTTAAAAGTTTTTAATGTGAAGTTTTTGTGATGATTTTTATTTCAAAACCATTTCACTCTTCTGAATTTATTTCTATATCCCAATTTAAGGCTCTAATTATTTTTTCAATTATACTTAATCAAACTCATATTCATCTATCATCAATATTTCAAGTTCTTTCTTGACGACCTTGATAAAATTTTTCTCTTATATATGGAAGTTCTGATTTTGGGACTCATTTTCAGTTATCATAAAATTTTATAAAATTAACTCAAAACTCTATTTTTAAAGTAGTATTTTTTCATGCATATTTTATAAAATTTGAAATAATATTTTGAACTATTTGTATAAAACTATCTTTATCTGTAAGTATTTTTTTATCAAGTCCTGATGTGATAATTTTTTGATTTGTAATTTTTAGTTTTTGCTTAAATTGTTTTATAACTTGTTCAGTTATAAATCTAATATCTTCATTTTGTATATTTAGATTTATTTTTTGACTTTCAAATTTCTCAAATTCCATGATTTTATTTACAAGTTTTACAAGTCTTTGCATCTCGTCAATAATTGAATTTAATATTCTATCATCAAGTTTAATAACTCAATCTTTAATTCATTCAACATAGCATTGAATAGCTGTTATTGGAGTTTTTAATTCATGGGAAATATCAGCTAAAAGTTTATTTCTAATATTTTCTCAAATATTTAGTTTTATATTCAATCAATTTATAGCATTTACAAGTAGTCAGATTTCATCTTTTTTATAATAATTTATCACTCTAAAATCTTTTCATAATTTTAAGTTTTTAATAAGTGAAGTAGTTTTTTCAATTGGAAGAATTATTTTTCTTGATAAAATTAACAATAAAAATATAAGTATAAAAATAGCAATTATATTTGTTATGAAAATAGATTTTATAAGTCTATTAAAAAATAAATACTCAGGAGTTTTTTCATCTTTTACATCTTCAATAATTTTTCATAGATAGTTTTGAGGAATGATTTCTTCAATATATTTTATACTTACTCAAGCTTTTGATAAATAATTTACTACTATATCAATATTTTCTTTTTTATCGAGTTTAATTTTTCAGGCATTTTTTTCTAAAAGTTCAAAAAATTGAAGTTCTATATCATTAAAAATACTATCAACTTCATCAAGAGCTTGTTTTTCAATAATTTTATTTACATAGTCAATAGTAATTTCTTCTTTTGTTTGAATAGTTTCAGCTAAATATATTTTTAAAAACAAACTATAAAAAAAGTAAAAAGATAGTACATTTATAATTGCTATAAAAAATATACTTCATAAAAGGGATAATATAATTTTTCTTGAAAGTGTCATAATATTTATCTTACTTATTTAATCTATATCAAAGTCATCTAATAGTTAAAATAATATCTTTATTTTCTAGTTTTTTTCTAATATTTTTTATATGTGTATCAATAGTTCTATCAAAAGCATAATTATCATAACCTATAATATCTTTCATCAAAGTTTCTCTTTCAACCATTTTTCCATCTTCTAAAATAATCTTTTTTAGTATTTCAAATTCATTTTTTGTGAAAGGGATTTCTTTTGATTTTTTTAATACGATAATTTTTTCAGTATCTATTTCTATATCTTGAAATTTTAAAATATTATTTGATTCTTCTTTTGAATTTTGATTAGTTCTTCTTAAAATTGTGTTAATTCTGGCAAGTAATTCTCTTGGTGAAAAAGGTTTAGAAACATAGTCATCTGCTCCATTTTCAAGTCACATAATTTTATCCAATTCAGAATTTTTTGCTGTAAGCATAATTATTGGAATATTTGATTTTTCTCTTACTTCGCGACAAATAGTTACTCAATCTTTTCATGGTAGATTTAAATCTAAAATAATTAAATCATAATTTCAATTTAATATTTTTTCCACTCAATAAAGTCAAGAATTTTCCAAATCAACATTTATAGAAGAATTTTCTAAATACAATTTTAAAGAATTTGATATTCAAATATCATCTTCAATGATAAGTAAATTGTGCATATTTAATTTTTTAAATTAATATTTTCAAACACTTTAACTATTTTTAACAATATTTCAAATTTTAAAGTTTATATAAAAATAAAAATAAATTTGACAATGAAGATAAACTCAACTAAACTTGTATAGTTTAATTTCTAAAAATAAACTATGAAAACAATAAATAAATGATTTTCAATAATAGAAATAATAATTACAATATGAATAATGCTAATAATATGAGTAATAGCAAGTACAAGTTATTCATATATGCTAGAAAAAACATATGATGGAAAAATAACAAATGACTTAATAAATATCAAAAATAGTATAGAAACTTACTATAAAGAACACCAAGAATTACCACTTCCAAATTGAAATCAAAAATACTACAACATAGCATGATGATATGAACATGAATATGAAGACGAAGAAACATATTGAGTAAGCTGATATATAACAGAAAACACAATAGAAAAAAGATATATGAATTACTTACCATTAGACCCAAGAACTAATCAATACTATTGATATGCTAAAACCAAAAAAGTAGAATGATATCAAATAGCAGCAGTAATAAAAGAAAATGGAGAATATAAATCAAAAATAGAATGAAAATGGAGATGAGATATGTGATTAAGAAATTTGATAAAAGAATATAACTGACCAAATTTTGTAAGTAGAGATTCAAAAGAATACTTTCCATACAATCCAAAAGAAAGACTTCTAACAGCAAAAATAAACTCATATTCTGGAATAATAAAAATAAATGATAAAACACTAACAACCCCAGAAGAAATAAAAGAATATATAATAAAAAAATGAGATAAACTAGAAATAGAACAAAATGCAAAAGTTGAAATATATTATTCAGATGGAAGTAAATCAATACTATGAGATACACAAGAACCAACAATAATTACATTCACAAATATGGATTATGTAGAAGAAAATAATCTATACACAACCATAAAAATAACACTAGATATGTGAAGTATCTGGTCAAAAGCATCAAAACTAGCAGATAAATCAGAATTTGAAGTCTACACAGCAGATGCAGTAGCAGCAGTAAGATGAACAGTATTTTGACTAAAAAAACAATCAAATCAAACAAATATAGTACTAGTAAGATGAAAAATAGAAGTAAATAAAATCCAAAATTGAGAAAGACAAATAATAAACTCACCAATAACACAACAAGAAGATGAAAAATCATATATAGAAGTACAAAAAGAAGAATCACCAAAATGAATTATAATAAAACAATTATCACCAAGTTTATGAACAAATATAGAAACCCAAACTTCAACATGAATGCTCCAAGATTTACAACAATCAGAGATAGAAGAATTAATTGAAAGTAAAATACCACAAGAACTTCAAAAAGAATTAGAACAAATATTTGAATTAGAAAGTAAATCAAATAAACTAAAATGTAATAAATGATACAAAGTTATCATGTGAAAATGTCAAGAAGTTTTTGATTGATGTAAAGAACAAGAACAAAATTCAACTTGAGCTTATATATGTGATAGATATAAAGAAATTCTAAAAAGAGAACCTTCAAAATTAGAATTTGATAAACTAATAAACCAAAACTTAACTAAAAATCAAATAGAAGAAGAAATATCAATAGATTGATACCTATGATTTAAAAATGGATTAGAAAAATATTTTAATAAAAACTACGAATGTAAATGACAAAGAACATTTAGAATTAATTATGGATGTGTAAATAATTATTTAATAGATTATTATGACAGAGACTGGAAAGTAATTGCATACGCACCATACAACAAAGATTTAAAAATGTGGACGTGAGAAAGTTTAATAGATTGAATAGAAACTAATGATTTTATTGTAGCTGAATCAGATTTATTAGATGATATTGTTTCAAAAAGTATAATTTATCATGTTTATGATTTATCAACTCAAAAATTTATTAGTTGAGATTATAATAGTTCAAGTAATAAAAGGAGAAGTAATACATTATCTTGAGCTAATTTAAAATATGAAAATTTTGGATTTTTTGTAAAAAGACAAGATGATTTAGCAATATATCAATGGTCAAAGGATTGAGAAAAATGAATATTTATAGATGACGATAATTATGATTCGGGTAATGATTATTTAAAATATGATATAAATGATTTAGAGTTAAACACTTGAAGTTGATTTGCTATCGAGATGAGTGTGAGAGGTGCTGCTTTGAAGAGGAACTGATTTAACTGATATTTATTTTCTTTATGAAAAGATGAAGAGGTCTTTAATCAACTATGATTCTGATTATATAATAATAATCTTATTTGAATAAAATGAACTTCTCAAACTAAAACAATTAAATGAGTTTCTGATTTATCAATATTAGATTTAAATAAATTTTATTCTATTAAATTTGTTTTTTCAGATAATTGAAATACAATTAATGTAATATTAGATTGAACTATCATAAATACTTTAGATGTTTCTGATTGGGCTTATCAATATAGTAATATAAATAATATTAAAATAGGATCTTCTCTGAATAAACAAGCTCAATGGAACGACATTATTGATTATGTTAAGATTTATAAAAAATAAAAATGGAATTAATAATTTGAATTTTATATTGAAGCTTAATAACTTTAATAGACCAAATAGTAGAACATAATTTTTTAACAAATAAAAAAATTAAAAAGTTTTTAAGTTTCTTATTTGTTTTTTTAACTTTAGCTTTAATTTTACTTATAGTTATTTTTTTTAAAGCTATTATACCTTTTTTAATAGCTTTAAATATATATTGGTTATTGGTGTGAAAGATACATGATTTAGAATTTATAATTTATATTATATGTTTCTTTGTTATTATTCTCTTTTTTTATAATTTTAAAATAAATGATTTGTATATTATTATATTTGTTGTTTTATATAATTTATTTTTTAAATTTAAAATAATTAAAAATCTTCTAAATAAATGAAAAATATGATTATTCTTATATAGATTTATGGGAAGATATTATATTGTATCTATAATATTTATTTTATTTTTTAATAATTTATCTTCTGGATTATTTAATATATGAAGTACTTTTATTAGCTTTTTATTAGCAAAAAAATATAAATTAAAAGATTAACTTATTTTAAAAACTAGCGAAGCTAGTTTTTTTGTATTTTGAGTAAAAGTATGATAGAATAATAAAAATATAATTAATTTTAATTTATGTGAAATAAAGTTGAAACAAAAACATCTTGTGAAAAACCAAAACTAAAGCCAGAAATAGCAGATACTTTTAGTTGGGCAAAAGAAGAAAGACAAAAATTAAAAGAAGAAGTTTTAATAGAAGATTTAAGAAAAAAACTTATAGCAAAATATCCAGAGCAAAAATGTTTTTTTGAAATATCACAAATAAGAGTTATGCAGTTATGAGATAATTATGATGAACAAAAACAGGCAATTAAGGAAATAACAAATAGTAATATATTTTTATTATATTCTACAGATTGAAAATTATTATCATATTTAAATGAAGAATGAAAAACAATATTTGATATATCAAATTACAACTTTGATGATGACTTGGCTAATTTATTATGAAAAAAGTTTAAAACTTGATATATTAGAAAAAATTCTAAAGGGCAATTTGAATTATTTGATGAAAAAGAAAATAAAATATTCATACAATGAGAAAAAGTTTTTAATATGTTTATATATATATATTATTTACCTAAGTCTTTTTTAAGATAAAATTTTTAAAAATTATTTGAGATAATTTATCATATTTATTCAAGTTATTTTCTATAGATTTAGTAAAATTATCATATTTTACTAAATTTAATAATCTTAAATTTCTTCATTCATTCCAAACAGGCAAAACCTCATCTTTCATAATTTTTTCAACCTCAAGAAGTCTTTCTTTAACTCTGATAAGATTGTATTTTACTTCTCATTCAGTATCTCTTATTAAGACATCAATATCAGTACTTTTAAATCAATTTCACTTTAAGACAGCTTCTTTGTAAGCTGTCATAGCAATATCAGTTGATAATTTTTGACTCATTACTCAAGTGATATTATCTCAAAAAATATTGGCTAACTTTAAAGAATTATTTACTATTTGTAAAGCTTGACGAGACTTAGCAAGTTCTTCAGATTGTCTTTGAATAGCTTTTCTTAAAGTATTAGAATTATCACTTAAGTCTCTAGTCTGTTTTCAAGTCTCTACTACTTTGTTTATAACATCACCAGTTTTAGGAATTTTTTTTGAAACACTATCAACAATTTTATTAAAACTTGAATTTAAAAATCATTCTACATTGTTTAAAACTTTATTTGAAAAGTTTCATGATAATTTTAATCAATTTAAAATAAATTTTGGTAAATTAAGTATTCAATATTTTGAAGGAAAAGCTAAAAAACTAACAATAATTCAAATAATATATCCAGAAACATATTTGTAATCACTTTCACTTTCAAAAGAAGATCAAAGTTCATTAATGGTGTCTGAAAAATTATTTCAAAAAATAATTATAAAATCTTTTATATTCTGAGCTATCTTATCAGGCATAATAACCAAATCAATACTTTACTGAATATAATCAAGCATTCCATCAATTCATCAAGCTGTTAGTGCTAAAGGTCATTTTAATCATTCAATACTTGATTCTTTAAATCAAGAAATAGTATTATCACTAAATAAATATTTTTCTAGTCCTCATAAAGAAGCTCATTCAACAGATTGCCTGATTTTTGCTTCTAAAT
Source organism: Patescibacteria group bacterium (assembly GCA_047637875.1). Classification (GTDB taxonomy): domain Bacteria; phylum Patescibacteriota; class Gracilibacteria; order BD1-5; family UBA6164; genus UBA7396. The sequence goes on along the minus strand of JBLJBH010000025.1, from coordinate 31,968 downwards.
CAATTCTTGAAACTTCTTTTACTCTTAAAATTTTTGAAATATTCTCTCAAGGAACTCTTGAGGGATTTGATGTATAATAATTTTCATCAAGTTCATAAAATGTATTTTTATTTGGATTTTGTTTTAATAATTTTTCAATATTTTTTGATTCTTTTTCTTGTTTCTCAAAATCACTCACAATTTTTTCTAATTCACTTCTTAGAACAACTTGAAGTAAAATAATATCAGAAACATCTCTCATCGCATTTATAGGATTTTATAGATAATAATCTCATTTTAGTTTGAAGAATTCTTTTTTATTAGGATTATTTGAAAGTAAATCTTTCATATTTGAAATTTGATATTCTCTTGAATTATTTCTTTTCTCTATAAATTTTAATCTAGTTAAAGCAGTTTCTCTAGTAATTCAAAAACTTTCAACCTCCTCTTGTTGAATTTCAGTTTTAACAGAATTATTGTCTTCATATAGTTTTTGAAGTTTTTCTGACATAAGATTAATTTATTTTTATTTCTAGTATTTTAGCATATCTACTTTGACTTTGCAAGAAAAAGAGTTAAGATTTTGGAGAATTTTATATTTATTAATTATCAATTAGATATTTATGCTGGATAAAATAAAAAAATCAATACAATTAACAACAGATATTTATTTGGAAAAACATCTTCCTAAAATCCCAGAAAATAAAAAACAAATAGCGATAGATGCCTATAATAGTGATATAGAAAGGATTGCTAAATATATTTTGAATTCATGATTTTTTGAGGAAGGGTTTTTATTAAGTGAGGATTTTATAAAATGACTTCATAAAAAATTTTATCCTGAAAATTTTATTCAAAAATGAATCTCTGAAAATTGAAAAGAAATAATCTGGATGATACCTTGAGAATACAAAAAAATAGATAATTTTGCAAAAACTGATGATAAAACTAAGTTTTTTTCTGACTTACCTTGATGGAGTATAGAAAAAGATCAATATACAAAAGTTGAATTTGTGGAAAGAGAAATGAATTTATTAATAGAAAATTTTAATAAAGAATATTATGAAAATAATGATATAAACAAGAAAAAAGATTTAGTATTTTTATTAATTTTTGATTTTATTTCAATTCATCCATTTTCAGATTGAAATGGAAGAATTGCTGGAATTTTATTAGATTTATATTTAGAAAAATTATGATTTTCATGAATTTGATTAAAAACAATTGTTTGAAAGGATAAATTAGCTTGAGATAGAACTATTTTTTTAGTGAGAGATCAAAGAAATCCAAAATATATGTATGAATTTATTGATAAAATGGGTGGAACGATATAATTGATTATGTTAAAATTTATAGAAAATAGATTTTGATAAATTACAAAAAGCTATAAAATAATTTTAATTTATTTTATAGCTTTTTATTATGCAAGATTTAACTAAACAGTATGATAATATATGAAATTCTTATGTTGAGTGACAAAAAAAATTTTTTAGTGAAACTGGAGATTTACCTTTAAAATATATAGAAAATATTATTAGTCAATTTGAATGAAAAAAAATACTTGATTTATGATGTTGAGATGGACATGATATAAATTATTTTCAGCAAAAATATAAGAATGATTATGTATGAATAGATGCATCAGAAGTTATGATCAATAAATGAAAAAATAATTTTAGTTTAGGAAATAACTTGATTGTATGAAATTTTGAGAATTTACCATTTGAAGATAATGTTTTTGATATAGTTTTTGCTAAATATTCTTTTAGTTATTTAATGGATTTTGAGAATGTATATAGTGAGGTAAGTAGATGTTTAAAAAAATGATGAATTTTTGTATTTATTCAAAATCATCCTATAAATGATTTTACTAGAAAAAAAGAAAAATACCCAATTAAAGAAACTATAGTTACTAAATTATTTTCTACCCAAACAGAAATATCCTATTATTGACATACTTTTTGAGAAATATTATCAAAAACTTTTTTAAACCATTTTAATTTGATTGATTTCACAGAAGATTATATGTTCAAAGTTTTATATCCAATCCCAGTATTTATTTGAATAACTGCAATAAAAAAATAATATGTATGATAAATTAATACAAGATAACTTCATAAATATCTCAAAAGAACTTGTAGATTATGAAATAAAAAAAATCGTATATCACAATACACTTCATTATTTAAAAACAGCATTTTATAGAGCTCCTCAAGAAAAACATCAATTGATATTGAATGGTTATGTTACTGATACAAATAGAATTATTCAATATTTACAAAAATATTTTCTTGATAAAAGTTTCAAAAAATTAGAAGTTGATTTCATAAAAAATCTTCATAAAAATCTTTTTCCAACATGATTTATACAAAAAGCTCGTGATATAAATGGAAATGAATTTGTACAAATGGTTCCTTGAGAATATAGAAAGATAAATCTGTATTCAAAAACTAATGAAAATAAAAATATTTATATTCCTTTTCAACAAGTTACAAAAACTCTTTTTGATAGAATTGAAAAATTAAATAATTCTTTCTTTTCATTAGATGACATATTACTTTTTTTAGCTGACTTTTTTATTGTTCATCCTTTTTGAGATGGAAATGGAAGACTTGCTTATATTTTGACTGATTTTTTACTTATTAAAAAATGTTTTCTCCATTATATCTTTGAGAATTAAAACAAAAAGATGAGATATGATTTTATAAAGTGCTGGATAAAGTCTATGAGAGTAGAGATGTGAAATATATGTATGAGTTTATAGAGAAATATAAATAAAATAATACTACTAAAACTTTTTAACAATATTTCAAATTTTAACTTGATTTGAGTAAAAAAGTATAGCATAATCCATTTAACTAATGGCCGTTAGTGTTTTTATTTTTTTATTTATAATTTTTATGGTAAATATACAAAAAGCAAGGATTGATGCTCATGTAAGTTCTTTGGATTTAGAACAAGATTTACATGAGATTCTACAAAATCATGCTACAGATGATGAGGTAGAAAGTATAAAAAACAGAGTTAATGGAATTGTTTAAAAAATTGAATAGAAAAAAACTTGATTTATTTTTAAAAACGATATAATTCTCCAGTATTTATTTTATTAATGTTTTTAAAATGACAATTACTCCTAAGAAAAAGACTTCTAAAACCAGAACAAAAAGAAGAACTACAAACTGGATAAAATTAAAAGCAAAAAAACTTTTAAACAGAGTTCAATTACAATTTAGTGAAACTGGAGAAGCAGTAGGTTTAGCTCATTTTGCTAGACTTGATGGAACTTATAAAGGTAGACAAGTTTACAAAGTTAAATCTAAAAAGAAAAGTGTAACTAGAATATAATTACATATTTATAAAATCGGTCTTTATTTTAAAGACCGATTTTAGTATCAATTAATTATAATTTTTAATTTTCTTTTATGTCAAACTATTCTCGTGCTAGAACTAGAAAATTTTTATATCAAATGTTATATGCTTCAACTTTTTCAAAAGTAGAAGAATTAAGTTTTAAAGAATCTTTTTTTTCTGGAGTTTTTGACTCTGAATTAGATGAAGAATATTTAAAAACTATGTATGATTTAATTATAGAAAATCAATCTTTTTTGGTATCAATAATTAAAAAATATGCTCCAAGATTTGATATAGAAAATATGGATTTATCTTATGTTATACCTATTTTTATTTGAGTTACTGAAATGATTATTTTTACTGAAGAAATTCCAACAAAAGTTTCTATAAATGAAGCAGTTGAAATATCAAAAGTTTACTGAGATGATTCAGGTAGAAAAATGGTAAATGGAGTTTTAAATAAAATATTAAATGATTTAGATATTTTAAATGAAGAATTTAATAAATTTGATAAAAATTCAAATCAAAAACTCATTTTCAAAAAATAAAGTAATTTTTCTAAAAAATTACTTTATTTTTTTGTAAAAATCAATATAAATAAAACTGATTAATAAATAAAGAGAAATTATGGTTCCAACAAAAAAACTTTTTGAAAATGAAATTTATATAAATAAAATAATTAAATTACTTGAAAAACTAGATATTATTCCAAATTCTTATAATAGTTATTTACTTGCTTTTGTTCATAGATCTTTAGTAAATGAAAAACCTGATTTATCTGCAGAACACAATGAAAGACTTGAATTTTTATGAGATGCAGTTTTAGAACTTGTAATAACTTCACAATTGTTTGAAGATTATAAAGATAAACCAGAGGGGGAACTTACTGATTATAGAAGCTCAATTGTAAAGTGAAAACATCTCGCTGATGTAGCAAAAAAACTTTGATTTCAAGAACAATTAATACTTTGAAAATGAGAAGAACTTGGTGGATGAAGAAATAATGATTATTTACTAGCAAATTCAGTTGAAGCTTTTATTTGAGCTTTGTATTTGGATTTATGATATGAAGAAGCGAAAAAATTTATTTTAGAAAATATTTATTCAAATTTAGAAGCAATTATAAATTCTGATAATTTAAAAGATTATAAGTCACTTTTACAAGAATACACTCAAAGAGTTTTTCTAATAACTCCAGAATACAATGTACTTGAGGAAACTTGAGCAGACCATAATAAAAATTATGTGTCAGGAGTCTTTTTGCATGAAGTTTTGATATGAACTTGAAATGGTTCAAGTAAGAAAAAATCTCAAGAAGATGCAGCAAAAGATGCTTTTTTAAATAAAGAAAATATTAAATTAAAATAAAACTATGATAAATATAATTTTTGGACTTTATATATTTTTAGACATATTATCATTACTTGTTTTTGTAGATGTAATTTTGTCTTGGCTTATGATTTTTTGATTAAATTTAAGACCACAATTTTTGGCAAGCATAATTGATCCTATGTATAACTATGTAAAAAGCATAATTTCAACTACAATTTGACCAATAGATTTTACACCAATAATTGTTATTTTTTGAATTTATTTTCTGAAAATATTACTTATTTGATTTTTCCCAGAAATATCAAAAATGATACAATTATATAGTTCGATGTTATAAATTAAAATATTAAATATGTTAAATAAACAAGTTGATTATAAATTATTTTTTGCAGTTTTTTCTCTGATAATTTTTTGAATGATAATGATTAGTTCAGTATCAGTTTATTGAAGTTTTAGAGTAACTAGTATTTTGGAAAGAGCTTGATTGATACAAGAAGCATATAATCATTTTTATGTTATAAGAAATATAAGTCATGTTTTTATTTCTTTATTTTTATTGTTATTTTTAGTAAAAATTCCATATCATTTTTTTGAAAAATATGCTAAACACTTCATAATATGAAATATTATTTTAATGTTATATGTTTTATTTTTCGGGCAAACATTAAATTGAGCAACAGGTTGGATAAATATTCCAGGACTTCCATCTATTCAACCAGTAGAATTTTTAAAATTTAGTGTTGTAATATTTTTGGCTTATTACTTTAAAAAATATAAAGATAAATTACAATCATTTGAAGAATGATTTATTCCATTTTTTTGACTTTTATTTTTAGTGGTAATTATTTTGTGATTACAACCAGACTTTTGATCAATAATGATTTTATGACCTATCATGACTTTGATGTTTTTTATTGCTTGAGCTAGAGTTAAGTATTTATTATCATTTCTATTATTATGAATAGTTTTATTTTTGTGAGTTTATAGTATGTGAAAATATGATAAATCAGATATAACTACTAGAAATAAATTATCATATATTACTGATAGAATAGACAACTTTATAACTGATGAAAAAGAGCAAATAAAAAATAAAACTATAAATTATCAAACTGAACAAGCTATTATTGCTATTTGAAGTTGATGATTTGCTGGACTTTGATTTGGTAATTCTATACAAAAATTTTGATATTTACCAGAAGTTCAAGGAGATTTTATATTTTCTGTAATTATTGAGGAACTTTGATTTTTATGATGACTTGTATTACTTTGATTTTACGCATTTATTTGATATAGGTGATATTATATTTCTTATTATTCATCTGATTTATTTGCAAAATATGCAAGTTTTTGAATAACTACTTGGATTTTAGTTCAGGCTTGTGTTAATATTTGAGTAAATTTAAATATAGTCCCACTTACTTGACTGACTTTGCCTTTTATTAGTTATTGAGGTTCTAGTTTGCTTTCTTTGACTTTAGGACTTGGTCTTTTACTTAATATTTCTCGTTATGTTGATGAAACAAAAACATGATTTGCATTTAAAAGAAGTAATTCAAATTTTTCTCGTGAAAAGGTAAATTTGTATTAAAAATTAAAATATTTTAAAAATGACTAAAAAATTAGTCATTTTTTTGTTTTTTTTGAAATAATATGATATTATCAGTCATATATTAAAAAATAAAAACAAAATTTATGAAAGATATAAAAACATTTTGAGAAAAATATTACATTCATTCACTAATTTTTAGTATAATTTTTTCTTTATTATATATTTTTTGATTTCAAAGCTCTTTTTTTTATAGTTCTATTTTAGAATATAAATGAATTTCATCTGATGAATTTGATGGAAGTGTTTATCCTATTGAGTACGTTCCAAATCCTATAAAACTTACTTACGAACAAAGAAGACAAAAATTTGATGAAATAGATTCAAAATATTTTATAAAAATCCCTGTTTATAATCCAAATATTTTTTGAAAAGATTTAGATTCACTTTCTGTTTCTAGCCAAGATTATGCCGAAGCAATGACTCAAAAAGTAGTTTATACAGTACCATATTTATCAACATATAATTTTGATTATAAAGAATATTCTGGAAGTCATCCTTGAATTGATATAGTTGTTCCAGAATGAACACCTGTTTTAAATATTGCAAACTGAGTTGTTGTACAAACTTGATTTCAATCTGCTGGATTTTGAAACTATGTTTTAATTAAACATTCAAATATTTTATTTTCTTCTAAAACTCAAACAATTTATAGTTTATATGCACATTTATCAAAAATAGATGTTTTAAAATGAACTAAAATTAAAAAATGACAACAAATCGGACTTGTATGACAAACTTGAACTGCAACAGTTCCACATTTACATTTTCAAATAGATGTTGATAGTGCACCATATAGTCCTTTTTGGCCATTTACAACAGCTGATATGAAAAGTGCTTGAGTATGATTTTTTGAAGCTGTAAATATTGGATTATGAAAAGAACAAGCTTTGTTATATACAATTAATCCTTTAAAATTTGTAAATGATAATTTATCTTTTGTTTTATATGCTTGATGAAATCAAGATATTAAAAAAGAAGAAATAATCAATATTGAACCAAAAGTTGAAACCCCTATTATAGAAGATACTCCAAAAGTTGAAATACCAGATTTAAATTCAGCACAAGAAATAGATGAAATAGTTGTTAGTAATCCAGAATATGATATTATAAAACAAGAAGAGTTGGACTTTAATGAAGATTTTTCTTTAAATCAAGTTGTTAAAAAAGAAGATGTTTTAAAAATAGATGTTGAACTTTTGAGTTCTATTGACCCAGATATAGTTTTAAATGATAATAAAGATTTAAAAGATATTTGAAATGAAACTCAAGAAACTTTATCTGGAACTGAAATTTTAAAAGAAATCTTAAATGAAATTGACGATTCGCAAATAATTATTGAAGATATAAACTCAAAATTATTTGTTGATATAAAAGATGATTATAAATATTTTAATGAATTAAAATATTTTAAAGAAAATAATATTATTTCATGATTTTTAGATAAAACTTTTAGACCAAATAATAATATTACAAGGATAGAAGCTTTAAAAATTATGCTTTTAGCAAATAATATTTCACCTATAAAAGATTTAGAATCAGTTTTTTCTGATATAAAAACAAATACTTGGGAAAATACTTATGTAAATGCTTGAATTGAAAATAAAGTAGTTTCACTTGATAATAAAAGATTTTACCCGTTTAGGAATGTATCAAGAGTTGAAGCTTTAAAAATTATTTTAACTTTATGAGAAATAGATTTAGAAAATCAAGAATTTAATATTTCTTTTGAAGATGTTTCAGAGTTAGATTGGTTTTATAAATATGTAAATTATGCAGTAAATAATAATTTATTTGAAAATATTTGAGAAAAATTTGAACCAAATAAACCATTAACTAGGGAAGAGATGATTTATATTTTATATAAATATATGAATAAATAAAAAAATGTTGCAAAGCAACATTTTTTTAAATTTTGATATTTGTTTCTAATTTTGCATCTCATTTTACAAGTTGAATTAAATCAAAAGGAGATTTTATAATTCACTTTAAAGTTTCTAAACTAAATTTTCATATAACAGTAAAAGTCTCAATAGTTCATACTCAAAATCAAATCATATTATCTGAAAATCATTTTGGATTATCAATTTTTTGTAGAGTTTCTTGAGAATATAATCATTTTGTTATAAGTGTTTGACTTGTAAAAAAATTATCACTAAAAGTATCTTTAATTAATTCTGCTCTTAATTCTTCAATTCAGCTCTGAGTTTGTTCTCTTAATTTTGATATTTCAATTAATTTTTCAGCTAAAACTTGATATTGTTCTTCTGATAATATTTCGTTATTTTGAGAAAAAATTTCTCAACTATTTGCTTCTTTTTTTATTTCTGAAATTAATGCATTTTTATATTCTCAAGTCTCTTTAGAAATACTCTCTTTTCATTTTTCTAACTTGAAAGCTATAAGTTTTTCTAAAGTTTTCTTTCAGATTTTATATTCGTTTTCTATTTCTGTGACAATAGCATTTATTTTAGCTTCTATGCTAGGTATATTTTTAAAACTTTCTTTAGATTCTATACTCATATGAAAAAATTAATTTATAAGGTTTAATTATATATTTAAAAAATAAGTTTTTACAAATAATAACTACTTTACATTTTACAAAATTATTGTTTTTTTTCTTTTTTTGAAATTTCTAAGTATTTTTCAATTTGTTTTATTTCCTCTTTTGCTAGTTCTCAAAATTCTCCATCTCAGTTTATATTTATAGTTCTTTTAAAATATAGTAAAGCCAAATTATAATTTTCTTGATATTCTTCCAAATATCATAAATTTAGAGTTATTAGAGGATTTTTTGAGTTTATTTTATTTCATTGTTTTAGATACTCTCTAGCTTTTTGAAAATTTTTTTCTTCTCTATTTATCCAACCTAAATATCAATAAAATATTTCATATCACTCTTGATTTTTAAATTTTTCTATTCACTTTAAAGACCAAGAAACAGCATTTGAGTTTCTTCACTCTAAAATAGCATGATAAATTCACAATGAATAATCATCAATTGAAGAATCTTTTTCATCAATTAAATATCAAAAAACATTTATCATAGATCTTTTATCTCAAGATAAATAATAATTATAAGCTAATTTTCTTTGAAGTTCAATTTTTGGTTCAAATCAATTTTTTAAAGCCGAATTAAAATATAAATTACTTGTAGTATAATCTTTTAGTTTAAAACTTATATCTCATAAAATATAAGTTATATTAAGATCTTTTGGATCTAAAGAGTAGTATTTTTCTAAATAAATTTTTGCATTTTCTAAATCTCATAATTCATAATATCATTTTCAAGCTACCAGAATAATAGGTTTGTAATCAACTTTTTCATTTAGTAATTTTTTAGATAATATATTACTTACACTATATAATTTATCTTGAAAAAAAGCTCAAATAATTAATGCATCTTTATAATACAAATTATCAATTTGAAAGTTTTTATAATTATTAATAGCTTTTTGAATGTTTTTTAATTTTTCAAACTGAAAATCAGGGTAATTTTTAAAATAAGTTTCGTAATTTTTCTTACACTCATGAAAACTTATAGTACAATTTATTGAATTTATATAATAAAAAGTTTCTTCTTTTGAAAATCATAAATTTCTTATTTCTTCACTTAAAGATTTTATTTGAGTAGAAGATGTAAAATCTAGATTGTATAAAGAAGATAAGATATATATTTCTTTTTCTTTATCATTTAATGTACTTAAAACTTGTTTATAAGTTTCTATAACTTTTGAAAATCTTTTTAAATCAAAATAAACTAAAGATAATTTTTTTATTATTTGTTCATCATTTGGACTTTGTCTTAAAGCTTTTAAATACTCGTTTAGTGCAAGTATTGGTTGATTTCAAGAAGCATAACTATCTCATCTTGAAATAGTTCATTTTAAGGTAAATCTTTTTCTTAGCATTTCAATTCTTTCTTCTTTATCTAAGTCAATTTCTTTTATTTCTGATAAATTTTCTTCATCATTTTGATTTATTTCTTCTAGATTTAAAATTTCGTTTTTTATTATTTTTGTTTCTTTTTTACTAGTTGGATTATAAATGTAGTTTATATAATAATAAATTCATATTCAAAATAATGTAGAAATAACAGCTAAAATCAATAATTTCTTGTACATATTGTTATATATTTTTTTACTTTTTTAAAATTTTTTATACTATAAAGCAAATTTATTTTTTTTCAATTTATAAATGTTAAAAAAAATTGCTTCAAATACTATTTCACAAATACTTTCTAAAGTATTTACAGCCATTATTTCAATATTTTTAATCTCATCTTTAACTAAATATTTATCTCCTGAAATGTATTGACAATACAATAAAATATATAATTATTTGTCTATTTTTACTTTTTTAGCAGATTTATGACTTTATACTATTTCAGTTAGAGAGATTTCAAAAAATAGACAAGATTCAGAAAAAATAGTTTGAAATGTTATGAGTTTGAGATTTATTTTATGAATTTTAATAATATTTTTATCAATTTTAGTTGCTTTATTTATTCCTTGATATAATACAACAGTTTCTTTAATATCTATTTTTATTATATCAATTTTTTCAGTTTTTAGTTTGATGAATTCTTCAGTTTTGTCTTTGATGCAAGCTTATATGAAAATAGAGTTTTCAAGTTTTACTTTTGTTTTATGAAAAATAGTAAATTTAGCTTTAATACTTTGAGTTATTTTTATAATTTTTCCAAAAAGTGAAACTTTCAATTTTGATTTAGCTTTTATTTTGATAATGATTAGTTGACTAGTTTGAATAATAGTTAATTTCTTTTTGAATTTTTATTATGCAAATAAAATAGTAAAGGTAAGATTTTTATTTGATATAGAATACATGAAGCATCTATTTAAGATTTCGCTTCCAAATTGAATTGCTTTATTTCTAAGTGTAATTTATTTTAAAGTTGATGTAGTTATTTTATCACTTTTAGAAAGTGCTTCAAAAGCAGATATAAGTATAGCACTTTATTCACTTCCTATGAAAATAATTGAAGTTTTGATGGTTATTTGAGTTTTCTTTTTAAATAGTATTTTACCTGCGTTAAGCGAAAATTTTAAAGAAAATAATATAGAAAAAATAAAAATTATTTTAGGGAATAGTTTTAAATTTTTATTTTCATTTTGATTTTTGGTTGTAGTTTTGGGGATTTTATTTTGAAAAGATATTATCAGTATTATAGCTACACCTGAATATTTAGATAATTCTATTCATAAATATACTTCTTATGATGCTATGCTACTCGTACTTTTAGTTTTACTTTTTAATTTTATTTCATCACTTTTTAACTATATATTTATTTCATCAAAAAATGAAAAAAAGTTAGTTTATATAAATTTAATTGTCACTTTTATAAATATAATTTGAAATTTGATTTTGATTCCAGTTTATAGTTTTGTTTGAGCAGCTTTTATCACTTTAATAAGTCAATTAGTTTTATTTTGACTTTGATATTATTTCTCTAGAAAAATTATAAAATTTGATTTTGATTTTATTTATATTATTAAAGTGATTTTATTCTCTTTAAGTATATTTTTATTTTGAAATTATTTACTTTTGAATTATTCTCTTTGAATTTATTGAAATTTATTTATTTATTGAACTTTGATTTTTATTTTATTTTCAATTTTTTTATACTTTTTAAATAAAAAATTAATAAAAAAAACTAGTTTTAACTAGTTTTTAATTTTTTGTATTAATCAAGTTGTTGAATTTATATTTATTATATTTTCAAAATTTTTATACTTTGTTGTTATTTCTAAAACTCTTTGCTCTGGAGAATTACATCAACTTAAACTTAATTCATTTCAAGAAAATTCTAAATCAATATTTGTACCTATGCTAGAATTTGTTCAATCTAGATTTTTACAAGTTAATTTATTTATATTAGCAAAGCTATTAATAAAACTTACTGAAAAGTCATCTAAATTTTTTTCAACTCAATTGTTTAAATATTTAGAGCTTATACTTCAACTATTGTTTGTAGAAATATTTATTATCCATTTTTCTGGATGAACAAGTAAACTTCAACTTAAAACTCATTTTCAAAGTAGGGAATTATTTCTAACTGATTCTATGCTTGTAAATATATTATTTGTAAATAGCTCTGAGTTCTGTTTATCTATTTGAGGATTAAAATTTATTCTACTTGCTCAAACTGCCAATATTCAAATAATGGCTATAATAACGATAAGTTCAGTTAGTGTGTATCAAAAATTATTTTTTTTCATAAAATATTTGCAAATAAATAAAATCTATGATATAATCAAAATGTACTTTAGATAACATTCTAAAAAAGTTACAATAATTTACAAGTTTATTTTTATTTATTAATTATAATGTTTATGTATAATACAACAAAAAAAATATTAGTTTGAGCTTTAATGCTTACTTTTACTTTATCTAGTGCTTATGCAACTTGAATGACAAATTCATGAGTAACTACTGATACTACAATGACTCAAACAACTGTTGAAGCTTTTTCAATGAAAGAAGTAAAAGTTGTTGATCAAGATACTTTAATTATTTCTTTTAACAAAGATTTACTTGAAGATACGTCTTTATTTGAATTTTTATTAACTCCAAAAGCTGATGATACTAGAGAAATTATTATATCTTCATTAGTTTTATCAGGATCTAGTGAATTATCTGTTGACACTCAAGAACCTTTAACTCCAAATGAAGAATATAATTTAGTAGTTGTATTTGCTTCAGATGTTGAAGGAAATGTAATTGAAAATGGTGTTGATGGTATGGTTACATTTACAACTCCAGAAACTTTTGCAGTTGAGACACCAGTTGAAGATTTAAATGCTGCTCCAGTTGAAGAAGTTCCTGCTATGGATGCCGCTCCAGTTGAAACAGTTGTTCCAGATACTGCTTCAGGTATTACTACAGAAGTTGCAGCAACTACTGCTGAAGCTTTACCACAAACAGGACCTGCTGAAATGATGATTGTTATTTTAGCTATGATGTTAGGTTTAGGATTTATGTATTCTAGAAGAAGAGCATAATTTTAAGAAATATAAAAAAAAGATTTTGCATTGCAAAATCTTTTTTTTATATTTGATTTCTTTTTTCTATATTAATAAATAATCAAATAATAGTTAAGTTTTTTAAAAGTATCATTTTATTTAATTTTTTAATTATATTTTTATAAAGTTCTACTTTTTTTCATATATTAAAACTATTTTCTAAAAATAAATCTCTTATAAGTAAAAATTTCTCATCTTTTTGAATTTTTTGATGTTTATTTGCTACTTTAAAAATAAAATTTAATTCATGATGTATTAAAGTTTCATTATGTATTTTTTCTATAAAAGTTTCATTATAATTATTGAATTCTATCTTTCTCAATTTTATAATTTCTTTAAAAACTTCATCATGTTTATTTAAATAAATTTTTGTTATTTCATATAAAGAAGGTACTAAATTAGTTCTTTTTTCAAATAAAAGTATTATTTGTTTTTCAAGTATTTTTAGTTTTTTATCAAAAAGTATTAAAAAAATATTGAAAATAACTATTAAAATAATTATTCAGATTATTATTGAGATTATAAAGATATTCATTTTATATATTTAAAAATAATAATTTATTTATAATAAAATTTATATAAAAATCAAATTAATTAAAAAAACTATATAAAAGTATAGCTTTTAATTTGACTTTTAAAAATAAACAATAAACTATAAAAAGTATAGTTTTTATTATTTAAAAATATAAAATTATGAAAAAAAGAATAAATTTTGATTTTTCAGGTACTACTAGTATAGTAACCTGATGAGCAAGTGGTATAGGCTTAGCTACAGCAGAACTTATAGCAAGTTCTTGATGAAATGTAATAGTTACAGCAAGTAGAAATATTGAAAAAACTAAAAAAGCCATAGAAACTATTCAAGATGCTGCTTTAAAATCAGGGAAACAAAATATTTTAGTAAAAGCATTACCTTATGAAGCTGAAAGTGAAGAATCTGTAAAAGTATTTTTTGATGAAGTAAAAAAAATATCTAAAAGAGTTGATTTCTTAGTTCATTCAGTTTGAATAAGTCCTGATACTCCTTTTGATGAACAAACAGCAGAACTTTGGAATAAAGTATTTGCTATAAATGTAACTGGAACATTTTTAGCTTTAAAATATGCTAGAAATGTAATGAAAACTCAAGAAATAATTGATGAAGTTAGGTGAAAAATAGTTTTGATTACTTCTACAAATTGAGTTGATAGTTATGGGATATTTTCTTCTCCGTATGATGCATCTAAAGCTGCAATGATAAATATGGTTAGAAATATATGAGAAGATTTTCATAAAGAACATAAAATTATAGTTAATTGAGTAGCTCCTGGATGGATTGCAACTGATATGAATAATTCAGTTCCAGTAGATGAAATGGCTAAAGAAATGGAAAAAGTTTGGTCTGGAAGAATGGCTAACCCAGAAGAAATTGCTCAAAATATTTTAGCATTTCTAACTCTTCCATATTCTTCTTGAAGAGATTATATGATTGATGGATGATATAGATAGAAAATATTTTAATTTTTAAAAAATCATTATAATACAAATAATTATAATCTAACTTATAAAATATGACACACGAATTACCAAAATTACCTTATGAAATGAATGCTTTAGAGCCTTATATTTCATCTGAAACTTTAGAATACCATTATTGAAAACATCACAAAGCATATGTAGATAATTTAAATAATTTGATTGTTGGAACAGAGTTTGAAAATATGTCTTTAGAAGAAATAGTAAAAAAAGCACCTGCTTGACCTATTTTTAATAATGCAGCTCAAATTTGGAATCATACGTTTTATTTCTTCTGATTAACTCCAAAAGCAAAACCAATTTCAGGGAAAACAGCTGAACTTATAAATAGAGATTTTGGAAATTTTGATGTTTTTAAAGAATTATTTACAAAATCAGCTATTTGAAATTTTGGTTCTGGTTGGACTTGGCTTGTATTAAATACTGATGGAAAACTTGAAATTGTTAATACTTCAAATGCTTGAACTATTCTTACAACTGATAAAAAAGCACTTCTAACTTGTGATGTTTGGGAACATGCTTATTATATTGATACTAGAAATGCTAGACCAAAATATCTCGAAAATTTTTGGAATTTAGTTGATTGGAAAAGAGTAGAAGAAATGATATAAAAAAACTTGCAAAAAAATAAATATTTATATAATAAACACTATACTTTTGTATAGTGTTTTAACTTTTAAAAATAAATATATGACAACACATGATTTAATAATTATATGAGCTTGAAGTGCTTGATATCCAGCTGGAATGTATGCATCCCGTTATAAAATAAAAAATATTATTATTGGAGCTCAACCAGGTGGGGCTTTAGCAACTTCTCATAAAGTAGAGAATTGGCCAGGAGTTTTTTCAGCACCTGGAAAACAAATTATGGATAGTTTTAAAGAACATGCAGAAAACTCTGGTAGTGAAATACTAAATGAACTTGTGGTAGATTTAGAAAAAAAAGATGATATTTTTTATATAAAAACAAGTTCTGGAAAAGAATTTTCTTCTAAATATGTTATAGTTGCAACATGAAATTCTCATAAACATCTTTGAGTAAAATGAGAAGAAGAATTTCTTTGAAAATGAGTTTCATACTGTGCTACTTGTGATGGAAATTTCTTTAAAAATATGACTGTAGTAGTTGCTGGATGAGGAAATACAGCAGTTACAGAAGCTATTTATTTATCAGATATTTGTAAAAAAGTTTATCTAGTTCATAGAAGAGATACTTTTAGAGCTGAAGATATTTGGGTAGAACAAGCTAGAAAAAGAGAAAATATAGAATTTGTTTTAAATGAACAAATAGAAGAAATTGCTGGGTGATTTTTTATGGAAAAAGTTATCTTAAAATCAGGAAGAGAACTACCAGCAGAAGGAATGTTTGTTGCAGTAGGAACAAATCCTAATGTACAAGTAATAGAAAAACTCACTCCAGAGAAAGATGAAGAATGATGTTTAGTAGTTGATAAAAGACAACAAACTTCTGTGAAAGGTTTATACGCTGCAGGAGATGTAACAACAAATAGTAATAAATTTAAACAAACTATTATGAGTGCTGCTGAATGATGTTTAGCTGCAAATTCTGTACATGAAGATATTATTAGAGGATAATATGAAAAACCCCAGCGCTATGCACTGGGGTTTTTGTTTCAGGAAGTTCTTATTTTGCCAGAGGCCTTTTTTCTAAGGTTCTCTTGAGCAATTCTAATAGCTTCCTGTCTCTCCCTTTCTTGTTGCTTATCAAATTCAATTTGTTCTTGTATTTGTTTTTGTTTTTGTTTTTCTTGTATAGCTTTTCTTTTTATTTCCTCCTCTTTTTGTCTTTTTTCCTCTGCAACTTTTTCCTTATGTCTTTTATAAGCAAGTTTTATATAAGGATCAAGGTATGCAGAGATAAAAGTAATAATAGAAAGAAGTATATAGTCAGTATCAATCTCCCTTGAAAGAATTCCTAATAATAAAAGGAAAACTCCACAAAAAAGCGATAATACTAATATAGATTTTCTGATAGGATCTTTTTGGTTCATTTCTAAAACTCCTTCAAAATTCTGAAAAGTTAAAAAGAATATAAATATTTTTTATAAAATGTCAATAATTTTTTTGTTAAAAATATTGTCATTTTATTTGTAAAGTTTTGTAAAAGTATATAATGTAGAGAATTATATCTTAACTATCAATTTATGAGAAAATTATCAGAATATAAAACAAAGATTTATGATTTATTTTTAGAGAATAAAAAAATATTTTCTATTTTATTTTGAGTTATATTTGTTATTTTTGTTTCTTTGTTAGTGTTTTTTAATTTTTCAAAAAATGGAGTTTTTACTCCTTTTGAAGTTTCGTGAGGAAATTTTGATTTATCAGTTAAAAAACTTCCATACAATGTGAAAACTATAGACATAAGTTTTTCAAAGGATATTGACTCAGATAGTATTTCAAAAGAAATATTTTCTATACAACCATATATTCCTTGAATTTTAAAACAAAAATCTCCAAATACTATTAGTTATGAATTAACTGAAAAACTAACTATAGGTCAAGATTATACTATCGTAATTTCAAAAAATTTATTATCTACAAAAAAAGATAGTTTACAAGATGATGCAGTTTTTATATTTTCAGCAGTCCCTTGAGCTAAAGTTGTAAAAGTTTTACCTGAAGAAAAACTAGATGATTTAACAAAAAATTTAGTTGTTTTTTTTAGTATTCCACAAATTTCTCTTACTTCTTTAGAAGAAAAAAATAATTTAGCTTGTCCTATAGAAATCACTCCAAAAGTTGATTGAAAATGTTCTTGGACAACTACTTCTGTTTTGGAATTTATACCTAAAACTACATTTGCTTGAGCTACAAAATATGATTATGAAGTGAAATATATGAGTTGAATGAATTATGAACTTGAAAACAATTTTACTTGAAGTTTTGTAACTCCTGAATTACAAGTAAATATTGATGATAGTTTTATTCCAAAAAATTATATAAATTTGAGTTTTAATTTTCCAGTAGATGTTGAGGAAATAAATAAAAATTTATCTTTATATTCTCCTGATTTTGTAAATAAAGAAAAATCAAATTGGGTAGAATTAAAATACAGAGTTGAAAGAGTTTTACAATCACAAAATAGTTTTTTAATTAAACCTTTATCTTGAGAGTTTTTTTATGATACATCTTATAAAATTGATATAAAATCATGATTAAAACCAAAATATTGAAATATTGCGTTAAAAAAAGATTTTTCAAAAGAAATAAAATCAACTTCTCTCATTTCAGATATTGAAACTTTTAAAAATATTTATAGTAATACTTGAGCTTTAATTGATACAAGAAACACAACTTATGAAAATAAATTTTTATCTAATAATCAAGAATTTTTTAGACTAAATTTTTATGAAGATGTATTATTAAATAAAGATTTTTTCCAAGTAAAAGATGTAAAAAATAATAAAAATATAGATTTTAAAATAAATTATTTTAAAGAGGAAAATGATAAAAAAGAAATTGTAGATAATAAAAAATCTATAAAACTTGAATTAAATCAAGATCTTGTAAATGATAATACATATACTATAAATTTGCTTAAAAAAGCTAATAATTCATTACAAAATGATGTTGTTTATACATACAATACTTCCAAAGAATTAAAAGTTTTGGATTATAAATTTATAGATTATTCAAAATCTTGTTTATATCTAAATAATGAACTTGATAATTTTTCAGATAATAAAAAATATATAACTTTTTCAAATTCTTGAGCTTTAAAAGATGTAACTTTTTGAGAATATATTTATGATTGGAATTTTGAAAGAAGTTTAGATTGACTTTCTTTTGAAGAAAAAAATAATAAACTTATTTCTGCTTGATATTGTCCACAAGCCAAAAATTGAGAATATTTATATGCTCTACAAACTAGATTAAATCCAAATACAAATTATCAAATTTTTGTAAAAAAATTAACAGATAAATATTGAAATATTTTACAAAATGATTTTATAAAAGACTTAAAAACTTCAGAAATAAAACCAAAAGATAAATATATTTATACTCATTTTAATAATTTTATAAATGTATTTCCTAAAAATCTTCCTATTATTTTTAACATTCAAACTATAAATACTCAAGATGTTTATGCTGAAATATGTGAAATGAGTGAAGAAGATTATAAAAACTTTTTACTTTCACCATACTGAAATTTTACTTCTTGTTTGAAAAAAACTTCAAAAAAACTTCCAGTAAGAAATAATTTCTGGAATCTTACGCATAATAAATTTGATTTAGAAAATGATATTTTGTGATACAAAACAAATGCTTATTTTGTATGAATAGAAATATTTACAGATGAAAATAAATCAAAAGAATTAAATTATTCAAGAAATTTGATTGTAAGAACTGATATGAGTTTATTTTTAGAAAAAGCAAAAAACAAATCAATTTTATATGCAACTGATTTTGTAAAAAATGATGAAGTAAAAGACTTAAAACTAGATTTTTATGATTATAATTACAATAAAACAACTATAAAATATAGTTTTGATACAAATAAAAAAGCATATATTATTGATTCAGATTTAGAAAATATTTCTTATTTAGTAGCAAAAAACGATAAAAATTATTGAGTAGTTTCTGGAGATGATTTTTTCTCAAATTATGATTTTAAATATATTTCATGAATGGATAGTTCTACAAAAAACTATGCTTATGTTTATTCTGATAGACCTATTTATAGACCTGGAGATGAAGTTTTTATTAAATGATTATTAAGAGAATTTCATTTTGATGGATTTAAAAAATCTAAAATCAAAACTTGAGTTTTAACTATTATTGATGAAAATTGGGAAAATTATAGAACTTTAGAAGTGAAAATTGATGAAAATTCAAATTTTTCTACAAGTTTTGTTATTCCAAAAGAATCAAATTTATGAAATTTTAGATTTAATTTTTCTATAAAAGATAATTATGATTATGTTTATACAAACTGATATTTTAGTATTGAAGAATATAAAAAACCTACATTTAAAGTTGATATAGAAAGTTTAAAAAATGATGTTTTAATTTGAGAAAAAGTAAATTTTAAGATTTCTCCAAAATATTATTTTTGATGAAATTTAGTAAATACTACTTGAGTTTATTCTGTTTTAAGTCAAAATTATTTCTTTGATGCAAAAGAGTTTTGAGATTATCAATTCTGAATATGAAGCCAATATTTTGAATGTATTTATTGGGGATATTGTAATTTTTGAGATAATTTAAATTCTTGATTAACAAATTTTAAAATTGATGAAAATTGAAAATTTGAATTTGATTATAATTTTTCATCTGATATAAAAGATGCTGAAAAAATCTATACTTTTAATTTTGATGTTGTTGATCCAGATACTAAAAAAACAGTTTCAAACAGTGTATCAAAAGTTTTACATACAACAGATTCTTATGTTTGAGTAAAATCAAATTATTATAATTCTTTAAAAGACTGAATTAATGCTGATTTTATAACTTTAGATTTTGATGCAAAACAAGCTCCATTTAAAAATATAAAAGTAGAATTAATAAAAAAAGATTATAAACAAGTTCGTAAACTTTGAGTTGATTGAATTTTTTACAATGAATATTCTCAAGAAGATAAAGTTGAAAAAACAATTACTTTAATTACTGATGATAAATGATTTGCAAAAACTAACTTTAAGCCTTTAAAATCATGAGAATATGAAATAAAAGCAAGTTATACTTGAAAAAATTGAAAAACTTTTTCATCAAGTCAGCAAACTTATGTAGCATGAGATGAATATATTTCTTGGAGAAATGATAATAATACAGTTACTGAACTAGAAGCTGATAAAATAACTTACAAACTTTGAGAAACAGCAACTTTTACTCTAAAAAGTCCAGTAAATAATTGAAAAGCAATTGTTTTTGTAGAAAAAGATGATGGAATAATAGATTATTTTGTTCATAATATAAAATCATATTGAGATAAAATTGAATTAAAAATTAACAAAGATCATTATCCAAATGTATATTTAAAAGCCTATTTAATTTGAAATCAAGAGTGAAATCCACTTCCTGTTTATAAAAGAGCATTGTCTGTTGTAAAAGTAGTGACTGATTATAAAAAATTAAATATTTCAATACTTACAGATAAAAATAATTATAAACCTTGAGATAAAATGCAAGTTACTATAGAAGTGACAGATGCAGATTGAAAAATAGTTCCAAATGCAAATGGAAGTTTATCAATCGTAGATGAAAGTGTTTTGGCTTTAAAATGAAATCCTCGTAAAAATCCTTATTCATTTTTTTATGATATGAAAAGGTATTTATGAGTAGTTAGTTATTCTAACTTAAAATATTTAGTAGAAAAACTTGAGATAAAAGATGTATCTGATGGAGAAAAATGATGAGCTTGAGATCAATTAAAAGGTTGAGATACAAAAAAACTTAGATGAAATTTTAAAGATACAGCATTTTGGTTATCTGATTTTACAACTGATAAAACCGGGAAATCTATTATAAATATACCACTAATGCCAGATAATCTTACAACTTGGGTTATTGAAGCGCTAGTTTCAACTCCAGAAGATAATAAAATATGAGTAAATTACACTACTGTTATGACTCAAAATCCTGTTATAATTGAAGACAATTTACCAAGATTTTTAAATACTTCTGATACAATAACTTTTGCTCCAGTTATTTATAATAAAACTGGAAAAGATAGTGATTTTGTGGTGAGTTTAGAAGCAAATAATTGAGTTTTAAAATCAATTAATAAAACAGTTTGAATTAAAAATTGAGAATCACAAAAAGTAGAATTTTTATTTGAAGTAAAAAATGCAAAAGATTTTAAAGTAGGTGATTTTTCAACTATTAAGATAACTGCAACATCAAAAACAAATTCATCTGATTTTGATTGAGTAATAAAATTTTTACCAATAATAAATTCATCTATAATTGAAAATGTTTCAACAGTTTGAAAAACTGATGGTGTAAGTTTTGAGGAGAAAATAAATATTTCAAATAAAGATATTGATAATGCAAAACTTAAATTAAATTATGGATGAACTTTGTTTTCATATTTACTTGATGGAATAAATTATTTAGAAACATATCCATATGGATGTTCTGAACAAAGAACTTCTGCAATTATGCCAAATATTTATATAAAAAATCTTTATGATGCAGCTTGAATTCCTTTTGATTTAAATAAAAAAATGGTTAAAAAATATATAGATAATGAAGTATGATACAAAGAAATTTCTGTTTCAGAAGCTATAAAAGATTATTTAATAGAAATCAAAAAATTCCAAAACAATGATTGAGGATTTATGTATTTTTATGATACGGATTATAAATATTCAGATATTGCTTTAACAAATTATATTTTGACATCTTTATCAAAAATAAGCTCGCTTTGATATGAAGTTGATAAAAAAATGCAAGAAAATACAAGAAAATATTTAAAAAATGAGTTTTATAAAAAAACTACTTGTAGTGAAAAAATTTGGGAAAATTGTATCAGTTTAGAATTGAAATCTGAAATACTTCTAGCTTTAAATAATTATGATAATACAGATTATGAAGTGTATAAAATGTTTAAAACTTTAAAACTTGATGATATGTTAAAATTAAGAAAACTTGATATTGTTTCAAGACTTTCAAATATAGCTACTTTAACTGAAAGTGAAAAAGAATCTTTGAAATCAGATAGTTTAAAAATGGCTAATGAAATATTATCAAATGAACTTGTTTTTAACCCAAGATGAGCATTTTTAAGTACTTCAAATTATTCAAGAGTAGTTAATACAGCAAAATTTTTAGAAATTATTTGAAATATTTGACTACAAAATTTTAAAGATATTGAGAGTATTACTGATAATATGATTAGATTTATAGCTTCATATAAAATAAATAATTCTTTTGGTTCAACTTATGATAACTCTTTAGTTTTATCATCATTAACTACATATTTATCAAAAACTCAGGAATTAAAAAATACTTCTTTATTTGCTAGATTTAATTTAAACTCAAAAGAAATAGAAACTAAAAAAATAGATAAATCAAATATTTTCGAAGTATTTTCAAAAGAAATTTCATCAACTGATATTTCAAAAAATAATACATTTAATATTGAAAAAACTTGAAGTGGAAATATTTATTATGATTTAAATCTATCTTATTATATTCCTTCAAAAGATGTAAAATCAGCTGATGAGTGATTTTATGTTGAGAAAAAATATTTTTCTTTTAATGAGTATAAAAAAATTGAAAGTTTAAAATCACAAGAATATGAGAAATATTTATCAGGTGAAATAGTTTTTGAAAATTTAAAATATCCTCGCGAGGTTGTAGAATATTTAACTCCAATAAATTCTTGAAAAGTCTGAGATTTAGTTTTAGTTTACAATAAATTAGTTACAAATGAATCAAGAGACCAAGTAGCACTAGAAAGTTTTATTCCAGCTTGAAGTGAAATAGTAAATACTAATTTAGATACAGAAAATAAGCAAGTAACTGATGTTGCAACAAATATTATTTTAGATAGAAAAGAATTTAGAGATGATAGATATTTTGCTTGGAAAAGGGAATTAGAACCAGGAATTTATAATTTCTCTTACACTATAAGGTTAACTCATTCTTGAGTTTATCAATTAAAACCAACCATTGTTTCAGAGTTTTATACTCCAGAAGTATTTGGTAGAAGTAGTGGGGGGGAGTTTAGAGTTGAGTAGAAAAAAATCAAGAACGAAGTTCTTGATTTTTTTATCTAAAAATGCTACAATACACAAAACCTTAATATTTTAAAATAACCAATGAATCATATAAATAATCTTACTATTCCAGAGTTTGATAATTTCAAACTTACTCCAAAAAATTCTCTTTGTGAGGCTATAGATACAACTCGTTTAATGGTAGAAATATTGTGAGGAATACAAAGAGCTCAAAGTGAAGTAGATCAATCAGAATATTCATCAAAAGTACTTATTGATGGGGATTTTTCTCTCGTTATGAGATATAAAAGAGAAAAAGATGGAAGTTATCGTCCTGCATGCACTTTATCCTTTGACCAAGATACAGAAGGGAATATATTTATAAATCAACTTCAATGAACGAAAGATAAACATATATGATTTCGTTTTCATTCTTCATTTAAACATATAGAATATTTTATCAAACTCATAGAAGAAAGTTTCATAAAAAAATGAATTTATGTAGAAGTAAAACAAAGACCGGACTGAATAGAATCATCTTCATATTCAAGTCAAGCATTTTGAAATTATAATATTTTAAGAGAAACTATAAAAAGACTTAATAGTGAATATGGAGTGAAAAAATCATAAAAATTATTTTTTCTCAAAACTTACTTTATCTTTTCAAATAATTTTATCTCATTTTAAAATGTGTAACTCTAAATTATTTTTAGCTTTTAATATAGATATATTTACAAAATCTTTTCCAACTTTTTCTCAATTTAGATACCAGATAAAACTATCATAATCAATATTTGTAGAGAAGTTTAATTTTATATCTTGAGTATTTATAGGAATACTTGGATTTATTTTGAAAACATTTTTATCCAAAGGAGAAATTATTTTTATGTATTTTTCAGTATTTTTTTCTAAAGAAACTATATTTGATTTTGTTTCTTTATTATCGAGTTCATACACTATTTTTCTAAAAATATCTCCAGCTCCAGTTGCTCCAGAAACTCCTTTCATCTCACTTCAGTCTTTATTTCCAACCCAAACTCAGATAATATAATCAGAAGTAAATCATACACTCCAATTATCTTTAAAATTTCTTGAAGTCCCAGTTTTTACAAAAACTTCTCTATCAGGAAAATCAAGATTGGAATGAATAGGAAATCAAGCAAGTTTAAAATATCTATTTGTTAAGATTTCATAAATCATATCAGTGTATTTTTTATCGGTGATTTTTTTACAATTATTTTTATTTTCCTTTATAAAATTCACCTCACAAAAATCTCCGTTTTTAGCAAAAATACTATAAGCTCTCGTAAGTTCATATAAACTTATTTCTCAGCTTCAAAGTGCAATTGAAAGTCAATAAAAATCACTATCACGATTGAGTGATTTTATTCCAACATTTCTCAAAAAACCTAAAAAATTATTTACTCAAACATCATGTAATAATTTTACGGCCGGAATGTTTATACTTTGAGAAAGTGCTTCAGCAAGTGTTAATTCTCAAGCATAAGTTAATGAATAATTTTTTGGTTCGTAACTATTTCAGTCGGATGTTTTATAACTTACTGGCAAATCAAGAATAGTTGAAGAAGGAGTTTTTTGTAGATTTTCAAAAGCCATTAAATAAATAAATGGTTTGAGTGCACTTCCAGGTTGTCTTAAAGCTAAAGCACCATTTACTTGTCAATCTTTAGAATTATAATCATTTCATCAAATCATCACTTTTAAATCAAGAGTATTTCTATCAATTATAATTATAGAATAATCTGAAACATTTTTCCAGGCAAGATTCCTTATTGAATTTTTAGCTATCTCATCAATTTTCTTTGTTAGATTGAGGTTTATAGTAGTTGTTATTTTACTTGGATTATTTTTCACTGATTTATTTATAAAGTCAACTACATAAGGTAAAATAGGTTTTTCTCAAAGTGAGAAAAATAATTTTTCTTCTAATATTTCATTTTTTTCTTGATTTGAAATAATAGAATTTTTTTCTAAATATTCAGTTAAAACTTTAAATCTTTTATTAAAATTTGATAAATTTGTTATTGGTGAATATTTATTTGGATTTTTTATTATGGTAATCAGTCAAAGCATTTCAGCTTTAGTGAGATTATTTATGTCTTTTTTATAATAAAAACGGCTTGCTGAAGCTACTCAATAATTGAGATATCAAAAATTTATATTATTTAAATACATTTCAAGTATTTCATCTTTAGAGTACTTTTTATTTAAAGCTAATGCTAAAACAAACTCTTTTATTTTTAATTTATATCATCTTTTTTCATTTAACCAATAACTATTTCTAATAACTTGATTATCAATAGTTGAAGCTCACTGCTTAGTATCTCCAAAAATATTATTTTTAAAAGCTCTGATAATTCCTATATAATCAACTCAAGAATGAAAATAAAATCTTCTATCTTCAATAGAAATAATAGATTTTTTTAAAAAATTAGGAATTTCATCTATTTTTTTCTCTATATGTCTGTATTTTTTGTTTGCAATTATTTCTCAAAGTTCATTATTTTCCTCATCATAAACTATAGTAGAATTTGGGATTTTTTGTATTTGCACTTTGATAAAATAGGGAAATATAAAATAAATTCCCAATAAAAATACAAAACTAAAAATAATTATTTTTGATTTTTTCATAATAAAAACAAAAAAATAAACTTAAATTTAAGTTTATTTTTTTGTTTAATAATTGCAAATTAAAATTCTATTCAAGAAGTTGATAAAATAAATAAATTATTTTCATTGTCAGTCATATTTGAATTTACTAAATTTAGACTTTCTCTTAGATTAGAATCTGATTTTTCTAAAACTATATTTAAAATGTTTTCATTTTCTTTTATATTTGTAGGATTTTTGAAATTTAGAATAATTGTATTGTATCAATCATTATCAACTAAATTTATTATTTCAACATCATCTATATTTAACTTTTTATCTTTTATAGAAACATTATCTTTGTTATAAACAAGAGAAAAAGATAGACTTTTAATATTATTCATTTCTTTAAAAGATTTTAGATTTATAACATTGTTTCCAGAGTTTTTAGTACTTTCTAAAAATAAATTAGCTTTCTCTACACTTGAAATATTACTATTTATTACACTTGATTTTAGGTATTTTCAGCTATTTGTATTTGTAATAAATAAATTTAATCACAAAGCTAGTGCTAAACTTGTTACAATTATAGCTATATTTTTGTTTCTTTTTTCTTTTTTATATTTTTGTATTATGTCTTCCATTTTTTTTAGTTATGAAATATTAAATGCATTTTACTTATATTTTTTTTTTGTAAAGTTTATCGGTAAAATATGAAAATATTTTACTTGACAAAAATATTTTCATATTATAATAAAATCTCTTTTATTATATAAATAATTAAAATATAAAGATGAATAGAAGAAATTTTTTAAAATCAATTATAGTAGCTTGAACATGACTTATTGTTTCTAAAAATGTTTTTGCCGAAAAAGATGTTTTAGAAGAAGTAAAAACAGAAGTTGTTGATATTTTATCTCAAGAAAATATAAAGAAACTAGAAAAATCTATCAATTCTATTTGAAAAATAGAAGTAGATTTTTTTTCAAAATACTTTCAAATAGATTCAAATTGAGAAAATTATGCTCAATTATTTGTCGATAAAGTAAAACAGTTACAAAAAGATTTTAAATTTGATTCAAAATCACAAGATTGAGTTTTATGATCAGCAACACTCAGAAGAATATATCATGAATATTATATGAAAACTCCTGAAAAACTTAATGAGGAACAAAAACATAGAATTAGTATTTATGAGGAAATGCAATGATATAGTAAAAAATCTTGAGCTTTATATAAAAAACTTGATGCATATAATCATATGACTTATTTTTGAAAAGATGCTGGAATAAATGAAGAAGGAACTTATATAAATGAAAAATTAGTTTGAAAGATTCCTCAGGAAATAGATGAAAAAATAAATAAAATCATTGTTTTGCAGTATGAAAATAAGAAAATATTAACTTTTTATATAAATTGAAAATTACATCTTGCAACCTTTGTTTCACCTTGAGTATTACAACATAAAACACCAAAATTAAAAACAAAATGAAAACTAAAACCTGATTTATATCATACTTCTAGTGAATATCCAGAAGCTGAAAAAAAGAAAAATTGAGTAAAATGATGAGCTATTATGCCTTATGCCGTTCACATAGATTGAGCAATTTGGTTTCATTGAAGTGATTGAAATATTGACTGAAATCCACAATCTCATGGTTGTATTAGAACTCCACTTTTTTATATGAAAGAAATTTTTGAGAAGGTTAAGGGCTTATGAATTGAAAATGTTTTAGTTGATACAACTTGAATTTATTAAAACTCTTTACAAAAATAAACTCTTACATATTATCAGGCAAGAGTTTATTTTTTTATTTTAAAATTATGCAAAATATGTATTTTTATTTAATTATATGAATAACAGTTTTTTTCTTTGTTTTAGATAAAGTTGTGGATTATTTAAATACTCTAAATTGGTCAGATACTCTACCAGAAGAAGCCAAAGATATTTATGATGAAGATAAGTATAAAAAACAACAATCATACGAAAAAACAAAACATAAATTTTCAAATATTTCTTGATGATTTAGCTTTATTATAACTTTACTAGTTTTAATTTTTTGAGTTTTTTGATATTTAGATGAATTTTTGAGAAATTATATTTCAAGTGATTTATTTTTAAGTTTAGCTTTTTTTTGAGTTGTAGTTTTACTTCAAACGATTATTTGACTTCCATTTTCTTATTACGCAACTTTTGTAATTGAAGAAAAATTCTGATTTAACAAAATGACAAAAAAACTATTTTTCTTTGATAGTATAAAATCACTTTTAGTAACATTTTTACTTTGAGGAATTTTACTTTGAACAATAGTTTGGATTTATACAAAAGTTTGAGTTGATTTTTGGTGGATGGCTTGGATGATTTTATCAGGTTTTTCACTGTTTATCATGATGTTTTATTCAACTTTAATTGTCCCAATTTTCAATAAACAAACTCCACTAGAAGATGGCAAATTAAAAACGGCAATAAATGATTTTGCTCTAAAAGTTTGATTTAAGTTAGATAATATTTTTGTAATTGATGGAAGTAAAAGAAGCTCAAAAGCAAATGCGTATTTTTCAGGATTTTGACCGAAAAAAAGAATAGTTTTGTATGATACATTAATTAATGATTTAACAACTGAGGAATTAGTTGCAGTTTTGGCTCACGAAATATGACATTATAAGAAAAAACATACACTTCAAATGCTTGTATTTTCTATAATTCAAACTTGATTTATAATGTTTTTATTTTCACTTGTGATTGATAATAGGGAAGTGGCTTTAGCTTTATGAAGTACAAATGCAAGTTTTCATATTTGAGCAATTGCATTTTGAATACTTTTTACACCACTTAGTTTTATTTTAGGAATTTTTGGAAATATTTTGTCAAGAAAAAATGAGTATGAAGCTGATAATTTTGCTAAAGTTAATTATTCTTGACTTGAACTTATAAATTGATTAAAAAAATTATCAAATAATAATTTATCAAATCTTATGCCACACAGAGTTTATGAATTTATTCACTATTCACATCCTACTGTTTTAAAAAGAATTAAAGAATTAAAATAATCATGAGAAATAACCCATACATTGAAATCATTCAAACAGATTCACATATCATTCAAGATACTACAAAAATCTATTCTAATAAAGGAAATTGGAATAGTTTTTTTCAGAATCAAAATGAAATCTATCTAGAAATTTGAACTTGACTTTGAAATTTTTTTTCTCTTGAAGCCAGTCAAAATCAAGATAAAAATTTTATCGGAATGGAAATAAAATTTAAAAGACTTTTTAAAACAGCTGAAAAATCAAGAAATCTATGAGTTAAAAATTTTATATTACTAAAAGATTTTGGACAAAATATTGATAAAATATTTGCTCAGAATGAAGTTTCAAGAACTTACATATTTTTTCCAGATCCTTGGGAAAATAAGGATAGACAGAAAAAACATAAACTTTTGCAAAAAGAATTTTTAATAAAACTTTTTGAAATCACAAAACCGGGTTGAGAATTCTTTTTCAAAACTGACCATAAAAAGTATTTTGATGATGTTTTAGAAATTATAAAAGAATTAAATTTATGGAAAACTAGATTTGTCAGTTATGATTACGAAAGAGAAAGTGAAACATTTCATAAACAAAAACTCACCGAGTTTGAAAGTATGTTTAGAGAAGATAAATTGAAGATAAATTATGCAGAATTTGTGAAATAATCTAAATTTGATTTTTTACTAAAAAGTTTATAATGAAAGTAAATTTATAATTAATTTAGTTTACATATGTCAGCAGTAATAATAGAAAATGCTCCATCAACTTTTGTAAAGAAATTTTGAAATAAAGTAGATTTTAATTCTATTTTATGAATATATTGGGACTGAATGGATTGGTGTCAATATGATGAGGTTATTCCAGATAAAGAAGATATAAAAGCAAGTAAAAACTATAAAAAAGAAGTTTCTCCAAATGATTCAGAAAATTTTTTACATACATTAATTTCAAAATAGTATGTATAAATATAAGTTTACGAAACAAGTTGAAAAATTTCTAGAAAAACAAGATAAAGATTTTTTGCTAATTTTTAAATGAAAACTTGAAATTATTATAAAAAATCCATTTGAAAATGAACTTGATATCAAACCATTAAAATGACTTGAAAACAATTATAGACTGAGAATTTGAAAATATAGATTTTTATATGAAATAAATAATAATGACATTATAATTTATTTTTACAAAGCTTGAAGTAGATGAGATGTTTATAAATAGTAGTTTTTTTGACAAAAATATAATTTATTCAGAAAACTCCTGAAGAATAAATAAAAGCAAACCGTTCGGTTTGCTTTTTATTTCTCCCATTTTTTCATCCAATCTTCCATATTTTTGATATTTTTAGTAAAACACATTCATTTTTCTGTAAGACAATAAATTGTTTTATTTTTTGTATTTTCTTTTATGTGACTTGAAACAAATCCATAATCCTCAAGTTCTTTTAAACGATTTGAAAGTATACGAGGATTAATTCCACCTAGAGTTTTTTCAATATCAGAAAAACACATACATCCATCAGATATAGATTTAATGATGAGAAGTACCCATTTTTTCCCTATAAATTCAAATAAACTCATAATAGGACACATCGATTTTTCTTGCATATAATACTATAAAAAAGTAATCTTTTTCACATAATAAATATAATTTGTTTTTTTTCAAATTTTTTGTAAAATCATGCAAATTTTTACTCACTAAAAAATATAAAATGTATTCAATTCACGACGAAGAAAAAATAAAAGAACTTTTTAAAGAAAACAAAATAGCAAATTTTAGATATGCTCAAATAGAAAATGCAATTTATAAAAATTTCATTACTAATTTTGATGATATTCAAACTATTCCAAAAGAATTGAGGAGTTTTTTAAATGAAAACTTTTTTTACAATTCTCTAGAAGTTGATCATATTGTTACATCAGAAAATGGTCAAACTACAAAGATTTTGTTTAAAACAAAATCTTGAGATTTGATAGAATCAGTTATTATGAGACATTTAACTTGAAGAAATACACTTTGTGTTTCTTGTCAAGCTGGTTGTCCAATGGCATGTACATTTTGTGCTACTTGAAAACTCGGACTTAAAAGAAATTTAGAATTCTCTGAAATAGTTGAACAAATTATGTTTGCTGCAAAAATATTAAATAATGAAGGAAGTATTTTAAGAAATGTAGTTTATATGGGGATGTGAGAGCCATTTTTAAATTATGAAAATGTTAAAAAATCTATTGAAATTGCATGTAATCAAAAAAAGATAAATTTAGCAAATAGAAGAGTTACAGTTTCAACTTGTTGAATAGTTCCGGGAATAAAAAAGTTTATGCAAGATTTTCCTCAAACTTCACTTGCTATTTCAATTCATGCTCCAAATGATGAAATCAGAAAATCAATTATGCCAGTAGATCATACCTATAACTTGGATAAACTTATGCAAGCGCTTGATGAATATGTCGCAAAAACTAACAAAAGGATTTTTTATGAATACATTATGCTCAACGGAGTTAATGATAACATAAAACTTGCTTACGAACTTGGTCATTTATTAAAATGAAGACTTGCACATGTGAACTTTATTCCTTACAATCCTGGTGAATGAGCTGGAGGAGTTGATTATAAACCAACACCAAGATTTCTCATAGAAAAATTTCAAAGAGTTTTAGATGAGTTCTGAGTTCCATCAACTATTAGAGCTACTATGTGAGATGATATCGATGCAGCTTGTGGGCAACTTGCAAATAAAAAAGGGGAAGAATAATGAACTGAACCCATAAAAGTGTAGAAGAAATAAAAAAGGGTTAGATTAAATTTA
>JBLJBH010000024.1:0-55550 GCA_047637875.1 Patescibacteria group bacterium | reverse complement strand
TCCTTTATGGGAAAATTTAACTCATTTCAGCCACACACTTTTTACAATTAAACCACATTATTAAATGGAGAGAAATGGTATAAAGATCCAGAAAATATTGTTGAATAGTTATTTTATCTTGAATTTTTACTGAAAATCTATGCTTTAGAGCATAGATTTTTTTAAAACTTTTATCAGAAAAAAACTTGCATATATTCCCAAAAATATTATAATTTTTATGACTTAACTCCTAAAATTCATAAAAATGTATACAAGAATATTACAAGATAAAATTAAAAATGATTTCTTCTCTGGGAAAATAATTATGCTTTTATGAGCAAGACAAATAGGAAAAACAACATTAGTTGAAAATATATTATCTGAATATGATGAAAATGAAATAGTATTTTTTAATGGAGATTATAACGAAGATAGAGAATTACTCAGTGAAAATAGTTTAAATAAACTGAGGTTTTTTATTGAAGACAAAAAAATTATTTTTATAGATGAAGCTCAAAAGATTCAAAATATTTGAAACACTCTAAAAATATTAATCGATAAATACAAAGAAACCAAACAAATAATTGTGACTGGATCATCAAGTATGAATTTACTTGATCTCACAAGTGAACCACTTACTGGAAGAAAAATAGTGTATATGATGTATAGTATTTCTTGTCTAGAAATAAAAAATACTTTTGATGTAAAATATTTATATAATAATTTAGAAAATCTCCTTATTTATGGAAGTTATCCAGCCGTTTTAAATCAATCAAATCTGCTTAAAAAAATAAATATTTTAAAAGAATTATCATCATCAAGTTTGTATAGAGATATATTGGAATTCCAACAAATAAAAAATTCTGGAGTTATCATAAAACTGCTTAAATTATTGGCATTACAAATAGGAAAAGAAGTTTCCATAAATGAACTGGCAACCAATCTATGAATAGATACAAAAACAGTAGATAGATATATAGATTTACTTGAAAAAAGTTTTATAATTTTTAAACTTCCTCCATATTTTACAAATAAAAGAAAAGAATTAAATAAATCAAATAAAATATATTTTTATGATTTAGGTATTAGAAATGCTATTTTATGAGATTATAATTCTTTAGAAAATAGACAAGATATTTGAGATTTATGGGAGAATTTTCTTATTATTGAGAGAATGAAGAAAAATGAGTATTTTGATAGTTATGCAAATAAATATTTCTGGAGAACTTATAATCAAGCAGAAATTGATTATATAGAAGAATATGACGCAAAACTTCATACGTACGAATTTAAATATTGAAATAAAAAAGCAAAAATACCAAAATCTTTTAGTGATGCTTATCCTGAAAGTAGTTTTGAAGTAGTTAACAAAGATAATTTTTTAGAATTTGTTTTGTAAAAATACTAAAAATTATTAATATAAAAAAAATACTTTCAATTTTAATATATGCAACAATTACAACAAATAATTGATTTGATTGATAAGTCAATAAAAGAGGATGCAAATAATCTAATTATGTGATGATGAATTATAAATGATGGTTATGATAAAGAAGTAGATGAACTTAGAAATTTTGTAAATAATTCAAACCAGTGGCTTAATGAGTATACTAATAATCTAATAAAAAATACTTGAATAACTACTCTAAAAATCAAATATACTTCTGCTTCAGGGTATTTTATAGAGGTTCCTTTAAGTCAAAAATCTAAAATACCAGAAAATTTTATTCATAAAACAACTCTTGTAAATGCACTTAGGTTTACAACTCCAGAACTAAAAGAATTTGAATCAAAAATAACAAATTGAGAAAGCATGCTTTATGAAAGAGAATACAATTTATTTAAAGATATTTCAAAAACTGTACTTGAAAGTTTTAAAGAAATTAAAAAAACTTCCCATCAAATAGCTCAAATAGATTTTTTATCAAACTTAGCATACATATCTTATCAAAATGATTATACAAAACCAGAAATATCTTCTAAATATGATTTAGAAATAGTCGGGGGAAGACATCCAGTTGTAGAAAAGATAGAGAAAAATTTTATATCAAACGAATTATTTTTAAATGAAAAGAAATTTGTAAATATAATCACATGACCAAATATGGGTTGAAAATCAACTTATTTAAGACAAAATGCTTTAATAATATTAATGGCTCATATTGGTAGTTTTGTTCCAGCAAAAAAAGCAATTATTCCAGTTACAGATAAAATATTTTCTAGAGTTTGAGCATCAGATAATCTATTTTTATGATCTTCAACTTTTATGGTTGAAATGCAAGAAGTTGCTAATATTTTAAATAATTCTACAAAAAATAGTTTTGTTATCATTGATGAAGTTTGAAGATGAACTTCAACTTATGATGGTATGAGTCTTGCTTGGGCAATTTTAAAAGAAAATCATGATAAATTAAAAGCAAAAACTCTTTTTGCGACACATTATCACGAATTAGTTGATGAATCAAAGAAACTTCCTTGAGTTTCAAATTTTTCTGTTGCAGTATCTGAAAATGAAGATAATATAATTTTTTTAAGAAAAATAGTTCCTGGAAGTATTAAAAAATCATATTGAATAGAAGTAGCAAAACTGGCTTGACTATCATCTTCAGTTATAAATGAAGCAAATAATTTTTTATCAAACTTTGAAAATACACATACTTTTTCACAGCTTAGTCTTTGAAATATATGAGTAATGCAAAAAGAAAAAATTGTTTATAAAGAAAGAGAAAGTGAAGTAGAAGAAATTTTGAAAAAGCTAGATATAAATAGTTTAACACCTATAAATGCCTTAAATTTGCTCTCAGAGTTAAAAGACAAAATCAATTAAAACTTGAATTTGAAAGTATTTTTGTATAATACTTTCAAATTTTTTTATTTTTTCATAAAATTTTATGTCTAAAAAAACTATTATTTTACACGATACTTTTTTATATAAATGAGGTTGAGAAAGACTTATAATGATGATGGCAAAAGCGCTAAAAGCTGATATTGCTTCTTGATTTTTTTCTGCTGGAAGTTTTGACTTAAGACGTGAATGATTTGAGTGAAAAATGATTTCTCTATCAAGTGAAATATTTAAAAAATGATTTAGGCATATAAAATTGAAATTTGCGTTTTTATTTAAAACAAGATTTTTAAGAGAATATGATACTGTAATTTTTTCTTGAGATAGTATAAGTGCTGTATGGAATTGCAAAAAAAATCAAAAGAAAATTTATTATTGTCATACACCACCAAGATATTTATATGATTTACACGAATTGTATTTAGAAAAAGTTCCAAAGTATTTAAAGTGAATTTTCAAAATTTCTTGTAATATATTTAGAAAAATGTATGAAAGGGATATTTCAAAAATTGATTTAGTTTTAACAAACTCTATTAATACTCAGTTAAGAATAAAAAAATTTTTGTGAATTGATGCAGAAGTTTTATATCCTCCTGTAAATTTATGAGAATTTAAATATTTATGACAAAAAGATTATTATTTATCATTTGCGAGATTAAGTGATGCTAAAAGAGTTGATAAAATAGTTGAAGCATTTAAACAAATGCCAGATAAAAAATTAGTAATTATTTACTGAGAAAATGATCCTCAAAGACAAAAAATATTTGATTTAGCTCAAGGTTTGGAAAATATAGAATTTGTAACTTTACCTTGAAATGTTTGATTTACAGACTATGTTTGAAATGCTATAGCTACGATTTATATTCCAATTGATGAGGATTTTGGTATGAGTCCAGTGGAAAGCATGTCTGCTTGAAAACCAGTTATTTGAGTTGCTGATGGTTGATTAAAAGAAACTATTATTGACTGAAAAACTTGAATATTAATAGAAAAAGATGCAAAAGTTGAAGATATTATTTCAGCAGTAAATGAGCTAAATCCAGAAAAATGTCTTTCTATGAGATATGAATGTGAATACAGGGCACGTGATTTTTCACTAGAAACTTTTGAAGAAAAACTAAAATCTTATGTTGAATAAAAAATGATGTTTTTACATCATTTTTTATTTGACTTATTTTTTAAATATGATTATATTTGCAAGTATTTTTAAGATACAATTTTATAATTAATTTTTTAATATGAAAAATATAAATAAAAATTTTATTTCATTATTTGTTTTAATAACTTTAATGACACCAGTTTATGTTTTGGCTTGAGAAGAATATTCAAAAGAAACAAAAACATATAATATTGAACAAGATTATTATGGTCAATTTAAAAGAGAATTTTATGAACAACTTTTAAAATGAGATTTTTCTCAAATAGATAAAAAAATTGCTTGATATAAAGCTGATATTCAATATTTATTAGATAATCCAGAAAGTGAATATTATAAAAATGTATCTATTTATAAAGAAAAATTAAAAGCACTTGAAACTCTAAAAAATAACTTTTCTCAAACTTTAGATAAAACAAATAAATTTATAGAACAAAAAAGTGAAGATATAAATAAATCAAAAGAAGTTTTTAAAGAACAAATAAATAAAAAAGTTCAAGAAAATAAAAAAGAAATCGAGTTATTTGGGAAAAAAGTTGTTTCTAAAAAACAAGAAATGATTAATAAATATAAAAACTTATTTGAAAAACAATTAGAAAAAAGACTTTCTAATTTATCAGAAGAAAAAATTAATAAAATATTATCAAATATAGATAATTCAATAAAAAAATATAGTTCTTTGAATATATCACAAGAAAAAAAAGATAACTTTTTATCTCAATTACAAGCTTTAAAAGAAATATTGGAAAGTAAATTAATTGAAACACAAGAAATGATTAACTTAGATGAATTATTTGAAGAATAATAATTAAAAAATTAAAAACCTCATTTGAGGTTTTTTTATTGATTTTTATTAAAAAATTATTATATTTTTCTCTCAATTTTTAAAAAACTATTATGAGAGTATTATATTTAGATAGAAATGAAGCATTCACTTCAGTAGTTAAAGAAGAGTTAAAAACAAATTGTGGACACAATCAAGTTGCTATTGATTGCCCTAGAGATGTTGCAGATGCTATAAATAAAGTCAAATCAAATGTTTATGATATAATTATTTCAGAATATTATCATAAAACTGAAATGACTGGGAAGGATTTTTTAGAAAGACTTCGTTTAATGAAAATGGTGCCTTGGAGTACTAGTTTTATTATTCTTACATCAAGAGAAAAAGCAAACAAAGATATAGATAAAATTATGTGAGTATGAGAATTACATGTTGATGAATATTTATATAAAAATGATGAAAAATTTACACCAGAATTTTTATCAAAAAGAATTTCTAAACTAATAAAAAAGAAAGAAGCACTAAGTAAAATTTATGATTTAATGTTTCAATGAAATTTTCAATGAGCTATTTTAAAGTGTATAGATTATAGGAAATATTTAATTAATACCCCAAATAAAGAATATATAAAAGATGTTGTTTATTTAGAACTGCTTTCATACTTAGAATTATCTAGATATGAAGAAGTTGTAAAATTATATAATTTTGTATTAGAGGATACTGAACTAAGTAAAATAGCTGAATATGGTTGGTTTTGATATTTTTATGCAAAAGCATTGTATAAACTTGGAAAATATAAAGAAGCAGAAAAAATTTCTAAACAAATAAAACAAAAACATCCACAGTATTTAGAAAATTATGAATTACTTGCTGATATTTTTCATGCTGATAGAAAAAATGAAGAAGCTATAAATATTTTACAACAAGCAATTTGATTATCATCATCAAATATTCAAAGACAAAAATATCTTTGAGAAATCGCATTGTTTTGTTGAGAATTAAATACAGCAAAACAAGCTATGAATAGTGTAATTCAAGATGGTAAAAATTCTTGTGTTCATAGTATTGATGATTTTGCGCATTTAGCAAATATTGAATCTCAATTATGAAATTTTCAGGAAGCTTTAAAAGTTATATGAGATGGTTTTGAAAAATTTAAAAAAGATGACCCATCATCAAAATTTGTTACAGCAGTTATTCAAAGTCAGATTTTAGCTAAAAAATGAGATTTAGAATGATCAGTTTCGGCTTTTAAATTAGCATTAGATGAATATAAAAATAATCTAAATCTTCCAGTTTCAAATACTACACAACTTTATTTTTGAGCTGAATGTTTAGAACATTGAGAAGTAGAATTATGAAAAGAAATGATACAAAAATGAGTTTCAGATGAAAAAAGAAAATTTGCTTTAGAATGACATTTATCAAAAGTTTTAAGAAAAGAAGAATCAATAGGATTACTTACAAAATGTATAGATGAAATTTGAAATGAATGAAAAACTATTTTTGATATTGCTATGGATAGATTGAAAAATTGAGATTTTAAAAAATGATATTCTATTTTACTTGAACAAATAAAACTTGATAAAACAAACCCATTTAATTATTTCAATGTTGCTGAATTATTATTAAAAAATATAGAATATAATATTAAAGCTTTTGTAAATGATGAGTATGAATTTGATAAAAAAATGAATGTAGCAATTAGTTATATAGAAAGATGAATAAAAAATAATTTATCTTGAAATAATAATAATAAAGAATTAAAAGACAAAGAAAATGAATTAAAAAGTTTAAAATTACAAATCGAAGAAAAATTAAAAGAAGCAAAAAAAGAATTTTTAGAAAAACAAAAAAATGAAAAACAAGAAAAACTTCCTTCAGAACTAAAAACGGGAGATGAGTGATTAGATGATGTTTTATGAGATATTATGTTATAAAAACATTTGAAATAATTCTACATTTTTCTATAATCTTTTTATTACATTTTCTAAATACAAAAAATGAATTTTAAAAATATTTTGATAATTTTCTTACTTAGTTGATTTTTCTTTTACTATACTATGGTTGATTCTGCATTTTTTAAAAATGTAGACATAGTTTTTTCTGGACTTTCCTCAAAAAATATTTATTTAAATTCAGATAAATTAAATAAAAATATAATAGTTTTTAAATCAGTTGATGATATATCAAATTATAAAATATCATCTATTTGTTCGACACATACTGAGTTTTTATACAAAAAAGAATCATTAAATTTTTTTAGTTTTTCTGTATTGGATAAAAAATGTTTTAATGAAAATTTTTATCTTCAAAATGAAAAATGAGATATTTTTACTAACACACATTTCAAACTAAATCTTATTTCTGATTTTGAATTATATAATAAATTTACTGATATAGAAACAAAAATGTTAGCTTTATTAAGCTCTAAATATATAACAGAAAAAAATAAATTTAAGCTTTTTGCTTCTATAGATAATACAAATCCAAATTTTGAATATATTAAGAAATCAAGACATTATGACGAGCTTGAATATAATAATTCAAAAATAAATTACATTATAGAAAAAAGAAAAAAACTCTATCAAATTCCAATTTCTTGATATAAATTACCAGATGGAAAAAATCCTTCCAAACTTCCAAATTCTTCTCGTCCATACAGAGCAAGTTATACTAATGCTATTCATGAATGATGGGATATTGATGCTCCAGCTGGAACAAAAATTGTTTCTATAGATGATGGTATAATTGTAAAAATAGTAAAAGATTTTAAATTTTGAGATTTATCAAAAATGAAAAAATGAGACCAAATTACTCAAAAAGATAAAATTATGAATTTAGATATTTTGAGATGAAATCAAGTTTGGGTAAAAACTATGAAATGAGATGTTATTTTTTATTCACATCTGGATAAAGTAAATCCAGATTTACAAGTTTGAGATACCATAAATAGGGGACAATATATAGGAACAGTTTGAATTACCTGAGTTCCAGATAAAAATTATACTGATTATCATCTACACTTTGAACTTAGAAAAAATCCTTATAAAAAAGAAAATGCATGAAATAATACTTTAGAAGATTA
Source organism: Patescibacteria group bacterium (assembly GCA_047637875.1). Taxonomy (GTDB): domain Bacteria; phylum Patescibacteriota; class Gracilibacteria; order BD1-5; family UBA6164; genus UBA7396. The sequence goes on along the minus strand of JBLJBH010000024.1, from coordinate 47,698 downwards.
TATGAATTGGGATTGGTATTTTAAATGAGAAACCAAAGAATACATTTTACAAAATCAATATAAAATTTTTCAAAAATAATATGAATAATTCACTGATTACAAAAAATAAAAAAGCATATTTTGATTATGAAATACTTGATACTTGGGAAGCTGGAATTGAGCTTTTTTGACATGAAGTTAAATCAATAAGAAGTTGACATGTAAACTTAAAATGAAGTTATATTTCACTTCTTTCCTGAGCTCCATATATAAAGTGAATGCATATAACTCCTTGGAAAACCTTAGTAAATAGACAAACTTTACCATGAGATAGAGATAGAAAAATATTCTTACATAAAAAAACTATATTACAATTATTATCTAAACAAAAAGAATGAGGTTTTGCAATTATTCCACTAGAGCTTTATTTTTCTGGAAGTCTTATAAAACTCAGAGTTTGACTTGCTAAATGAAGAAAAGAGTATGATAAAAAACAAGTTTTAAAAGAAAGAAGTTTAGATAAAGAAGCTAAAATGATGATGAAAAAATTTATTTAGTTGTAATTTTATTTATTTTTAGTACAATGATAGCTATTATCATTTAACTATAAAATTATGACACTAGATTTAAATAAAAAGTATGAAGCAGTTGCTTATACTTGAGATACATGAACCTTTACGCTTAAAGAACTTCTAAGTTTTGGTAAAAAAACTATTTTATATTTTTATCCAAAAGATAATACTCCTGGATGTACAATAGAAAATAAAGATTTTTCTTGTTTAAAAGATGAATTTGCTAAAATATGAGTTGTAGTAATTTGAATTTCAAAAGACTCAATTTCTTCTCATAAAGATTTTATAAAATCAGAAGATTTAAAAGTAGATTTGATTTCTGATCCGGAACTTGTTTTACATAAACATTTTTGAGCTTATTGAGAGAAAAATAATTATTGAAAAATTATTCAGTGAGTAATTCGTTCAACATTTTTACTTGATAGTGAAGGTAACATTCTAAAATCTTGGAAAAATGTAAAAGCAACAAATCACGCGCAAAAAGTATTAAAAGAGCTAAGTTAATTAGCTCTTTTTTTGGTTTTATGGCTTGCTACAATGAAAATATTGAGAACTTTTTTTGAAGAACATAAAGAGTTCAATGTTGCCAATCTTTATAATGATGATTATGAGTATTATAGTGAATATAGGTGAAAACAAAGAATTTTATAAAAAATAAGAAAATTAATTATTTATAATTAAAAACTTTTCTATAGCTTTTTTTAAAATATTTGTTTTTGGAGTTTCGTTATCATTTATTTCAATTAATTTTAATCCATTAGCATCTCATCATTTTTCAATATAATTCATATTAAAATCATCTTTTATAATATTAACAAGATAAACTATAGCTATAATATGTTCATCTTTTTCTTCTCATTGCCAAACGTGTTGTACAAAATCTTCTTCAACAGTTAATATTTTTTCAATATGAAAATCTGATTTTTTTAATCATACTTCCTCTATGATTTCTCTTTCTAAAGATTCAATATTTTTTTCACCATGTTCAATTTTTCATCAAGGTAAATCATAAAGTCATGTAAATGGTCATCTTCATTTTTTTATTACAACAATATTATCTTTATATTTTAATATTGCATATGCTCAAGTTCTTATTGTTTTCATGGTTAAAATTATTTAATGTAGATTTTTAATTCTGGTTCGCATTGGTAAAACGTGTAAGGAGGGAAGTAATAGAATATAAAGGAAATATTTATATTCCAGTTTTATAACAATATACCAACACTTCAATTTTCTTCATTTTAATTATAACAAAAGGAAAATCAAGACTTCATTTTATAAAAAAGCTTTGTGTTGATTATAGCAAACACAAGGCAAAATTTGACTTTGATATGAAAAGTCTTATATTTGTTTATGCCAAAATATTTACATAATTTACAATAGTTTTCTTTTACCGTTGAGAGTAATAAGGGGCAATTTATTTGCTCACCCTTTTTTCTCTTAACAAGAAAGTGGAAGATATTGCAAGATTAGGAGATAAAGAAAGATTAGAAGCAGGAAGTTTTTATCTCAAATGAAAGAAATTTCCTCCAGAACAAGAAAAGGCTATACTTGAAGCTAATAATGTTTGATTTCCAAATAAAGAGTGAAAATTTGATATTTGAGATTTAAGAAAAAAATATATAATACTTGAGAGAGCATGATTTAATGATAATGAAATAAGAACGCTTATGGAAAAAGGAGTTTGTGGAAAAGAAAAGTTACCTCATATATGAAAATCTTTACTTGATGATCCGAGGTATGATTTTCTCAATAACCAAAAATACAAAGAGTTTGTAGAATTATATTGAGGAAAACTCGATCATGATAAACTTCTTTGAGAATGAATTAATGGTATTATACTAGAACACCCTACCAAAAAAGATAAAGTCATAAAAATAGCAAAAGAATCAAAAAATGGAGAATATATTGATAAGTTGGAAGATGAATTTCAAAACCATACTGGTTTTAGATCCCAACTCCAAGAATTTAGAAAAGAATATAAATGAACAGATAAAGAAAAATATTTTAATCGATTCAATATACCAACCATAACAAACTTTCAATGATTACACTGAGTTTATGAAATGTAGAAAATTGAAGGACAAAATCTCAGAAGTATGTTTTATCTAAAATACTATGAAAAAGAATTGCAAGACATGCCAAAAGAACAATTACATAACCTCAATGACAACTGAGTTATTGAATTAATAAGAACCAGATGACTTCAAGAACTTCCTAAAGACTCTGTAGAAGAACGTGCTCTATTTAAAACAGAAAAATGAAGAGACTTAGTTAATGCATGAGATAAACATTTCGATAGCCATTATCGGCCAATTCCGCATTGATGAGTATTAAAACCTATTTTACAAGAGTTTGCTAAAAAATGATTTTACCACTGAGATGAACATATGTGAAATTTTATGGTTGATAAAAAAGGTATTGTTTATATGATAGACTTTTGAAGAAGTAAAATTCCAGAAGCTAAAAAAGTAAAATAAATTTATTTATAAAAAATGAATATGAAAATCGAATCTAAATGAAACTGAAACTTAAAATCATATTTAATAGAATGAATATGAGAAGTATCAAATATTAAAGAATGAATCCCATATAATGTTTTTTCTGAATTATGAGAATATCTTATAAGTTGATGAGAGAAACACGATTTCTGACCTGACTTAAAAGTTGGAAATGATTTTTACTCACCTGATTTTCTGTTTGTAGAGTACCCAGGCGATGTAAATTTACAAACCTCTCTTACTCAATTAAATAGTAAGTTTAAAAAAGTAAACATATTGAGCTCTGAAAAATATGATAATGATAGACAAGTACCTGAAGTTGTTTGAATCTTTCAACACAACTGAAACTGCTATATCGTTCTCTATGCTTATAATCCTCTCACAGAAGAAATAAATCCAGAAAAATGAGTTTATAAATGAGTAATTGTAAATCCTGGAAAATATTTTGAGGTTGAAAATGAAGTAAAACAAATTGAATGAAAGATTTGAGATATTTTGTAAAAGTAAAATATGTTAACTACGCAATTTAAAGACATCACTTATGAATCTGAAAGGGATTTATGAACGCTTGAATCAAAGATATTTTATATTCTAGAAGGGAAATGAGCTTTCATCGATTTTGATTATGAAAAGGATATAATAAAACTAGACGAACAACTAGTGCTTTATACACTTTGATTATCTAATTATTTATTGGAATCTGATAATAAAGACTTTCTGGAATGATTTAAAGAGAATTTAGTAGCAAACGGAGTTAAAATATTGTGAAATTTTGAGAGACAATGAAAATTTTATTTGATATTATATAAACCTGATATTGACTGATGAATTGACTATAAGTTATTTGAGGAAATATCTTTGAAAGTTAATACTATTATCTCACCTCAATAAGTATGAATATAGTAACAAGAGATATTCGAGACTTAACAGATGTGTCACCTATAACTTTTCAAGCGAAAGATATAGTATTTTATGAAATGAAAATTACATGAAACTTTGCTTGAGATATTGAAGATATGGTAAAGGGAAATTTTTACTTTGTTTGAAAAGATACAAAAAAAATTCCACTCAATAATGGTATAGAAATTTTTGATATGTGATGAAATTTTTTCGTTGTTGAATATAGTGATGAAATTTCAAGAAATAAAGATGTTGAATTATTAAAGCAAAGATTTGAGGAAAGTGGAAAATTTGCAAAAGAATTAGAAGAAAAAAGACAAGTACCAGAATTTGAATGATATTTTGAATATGATTGAAAATATTATATCATAGTAAACTGACTCAATAAACTTACTGATGAAGTAAATCCAGAGAAAGGAGTTTATAAATGAGTAATTATAAATCCTGGAAAATATTTTGAGGTTGAAAATGAAGTAAAACAAATTGAATGAAAGATTTGAGATATTTTATAAGAAATATTACATGAAAAAAAGATATTTTAAAACTATAAGATTTATATAGATTATTCAAAAATCATCCCATGAAAAAGTCCCAAATATTAATTTTTTATTAATTTTTGGGACTTTTTTGTATATTAATATTGTGCTTTTAAATAAAGTTCTTATAGTTTATAGTAATTTATTTTAATTACGAAAAAAATTGAAGGATTTATTTTATAGTATTTTCACAAAAGAAGTAATAATAAAATTTTTGATATGAACAATACCTTGAAAATTAGTTTCGTGAGGTATTTTTATGATTTCTTGATGAAATATTATATGATATTTTATTTTATTATTTTTAGAAAGAAAATACTGAGTGAAAATTGATAATCCACCTTATTATATATGATTTTATTTAATATTAATATGATTAATCTGGTATTTTTTTGATAAAATTAAATTTAATAATAAATATGGTAGAATACCTGAATATCTAAATTTTGAACATGAATATAGAAACTTATTAGATAGTTGAAAAGGAGAATTTACTAAACTTGATGATCAAGAACAAGTAATAACAAATAATCGTAGAGAAATAGAAACTGTACTATATGATAATCAAATACAAGCAATTCAATTTAAAGAATTTGTTGATAATAATAATTGCTATTTGCTTCAAATCATATGAAAAAAAGACTATGTTCGTAAATTTGTAATATGATTTTGTAATATTGAAACAGAAAAAAGAAAATGATTTATCATAAATTGATGAAATGAATTAAAAGATATAATATCAAGTTGACTTGAATGAATAATTTTATTATCTAATAATAATTATTCTGATAAAATTTGGAATTTTTTAAATAAATGAAATACATTAGTAATTGAAACTGATGTTGAGATTGATAAAATACCTAAAATTATTTTATCTAACACAAAAGAAAAACCTTCTGATTTTAATTTATATAGTAATTAATTTATATGACTAGAACTATTCCACAAAAAATACAAAATCAGTTATATGCACTTTCGTGATGAAGATGTCAAAATCCAGAGTGTAATGAAAAAATAATTGATTTAAACTCTAGTATTTCTAATATTTGAGAACTTGCCCATATAGTATGACATAGTTCTGATTGACCAAGATGAAATCCAGATAATGAACATGACAATTCATTTGAAAATCTAATTGTTTTATGCCCAAACTGTCATTCAAAAATTGATAAATCTCCTTGAGATTATCCTATTGAATTATTAAATAAATGGAAAGAAATTTCACTTCAAAAATATAAATGATTATTAACACCTAATTTAATTTGGAATCAAGTTTCTTCTACAACAAAAATGAAAATTCAACCTAGTTTATTGTTAAATTGAAGAGAAAAGCAAGTTGAAGTGTTTTTAGATGAACTAAAAAAATGATGACAAAAAATAGAAATAAAATCAGATTCTATGATAGAGTCTTATTTATTTATATTTGCTAGTTTAATATCTATTAGTTTTGAGGATAATAATATTATTCCAATAATAATTAATAATCAGAACGAATTAAATCAAATAATTGGTTGAGAAGAATGAAAAATATTTACTATAATTCCTGTTAAATGATTTATCCCATCGAATATTTGAATTTTAATTGAACAATGACATAATATAGTTTTATATAGATGAAAGGAATTATTATATAATATTCATTTTGATGTAAATATTGATTTATGAGTAATGGATAGACTTTCAAGAATATCTGCTTTAAAGGATATGATATGAGATGAAGGAATAGCTGAAAATATTTACAGAGATACAAAAGGATATTTATTTCCTATTTTAAGGGACTCTAGATTAAAACTTAATGATAATTTAATTCCAGAATGGTATGAGTCAATAGATAAAAATGTTTTAATGACAATATTTCTAATTACTGAGTGGAAAGAAGATACTGATAAAGAATTAGTAAAATATTTATCAAAAAAAGAATATGACGAATTTGTAGAGATTTTGCATGAATTAGAGAAAAAAGATGATTCTCCTATAAGAAAAATAGCAGATGTTTGGCAATTAATTTCAAAAAATGATTTAAGACCTTTTATTGAGGAAAATATAAATGAATCTATTTTAACTAGATTTAAGTTTGTTTCTGAAATAGCATTATCAGATTTGGATCCAAGAATAGAGTTACCACCATCTGAAAGATGGATGGCAAATATTATTACGGATAAGAGACCAGAATTTTCATTAAGAAGTAAGAAGTGATTAGGCGATTCTTTAGTATTATTATGAACATTAAATAATCATAAAATTACAAGTGTAGTTGAATCCATTGTTAATACTGTATTAAGTTCTGAGAAAGACGTTTCAAAATTACTTAATTCATTATGACCAAATATTCAAAATATTGCTGAATCCTCACCTAATATTTTTTTAGGTTATATAGATGCAAATATCGATAATTTATGATGAATATTTGAGCAATGAGATATTTTAATGTGATGAGATGGGGCTTTCACACAATTATTATGGTCATTAGAAAAATTATCATGGAGTCCTGAATATGTTACTAGAGTAGTTCAGATTTTATTTAAATTAGCAGAAAAATATGATGCAAATATTAGAGATAATTATGCTAATAGACCTATTTGAACATTATCAGAAATATTTTTACCTTGGTTAAATAATACATTTTTGGATATAGATAAAAGATTAGAATTACTGAATTCTATTCCAAATAAAGATGTTCTTTTTTTACTATTAATAAAATTATTTAATCAGTCTTCTTCTAGTTGATTAGCTAAACCAATATATCAAAATTGGAATACAGAGATGCTAGATGTTATTCGCAAGGATTATTTTCAATATATGCAATGAATTATTAATATTTTATTAGAAATTTTTCAAAGTGATATAGATGGGAAGATTTGTGAAGTATTAGATTTATCAACAAAATTTTCTATCGAAAGCTTTAATAAATTATTAGATATTTTATTAAGTTATGATTTTTCACAAATTCATAATAATTTTGTTATCAATAAATTACAAGAAATCATAGAAAGAAGATTACATCATAATCAAGTATATTGACACGATTCATTATTAACAAATCATAATGATGCTAAAGAAAAACTAATATCTTTATATAATAGAATAATTTTAAACAATGATTTTAATTATAATATCTCATTATTTGAAACTTATAATAAAATTATAATATCTCAATTAGATAAATATTCAAAAGAAGAAAGAGGTTGGAAAAGAGATGAAAAGATTTTATATGATAAAAGAATTGAGGTATTAAAAAAGATCTATAAAGAAAATTGATTTGAATGAATATTAGATATAGTTGATAAATTAAATGAAAAAAGGTTTATTGTAAAGACCATAATTGACTCATGATTAAAAACTAAATTATTTGAAGAAATATTTCAACTATTAGGAAGTGATAATATTAATTTTAACAGTTTTGCAAAAACTTTTATTAATATACTTGATTTGCAAAATGATAAGTTAATTTCTTTAAAATTATCTAGTTTGAAATCATTTAAAAATAACATGATGAAAATTAACTTTCTAGTATGATTAAGACTAGATACGAGAGTTCTTTTGATATTAAAATGAGAGAGCGAGGATAATCAAAAAATATTTTGGGAAAATTTTTGAAAAAATAACTCATATAGGTACTTTCAAGATGATGACTATTCAGAAATAAATTACTATATTTCAGAGTTAAATAAATATTGATTGACTTATATTGCATTTAATGAAATATGAATGTTTGAGCATGATAACAAGTTAAATTATTTAGATAATGATTTAATAATTGAAACATTAGAAAAATTAGTTCATTTTATTAATAAAAAAATAGGACACATACACTCTTTAGAATATGAATTAGAAAGAATTTTAGATTACTTGTATAGTGAATTAGATAAATGAAGAATTTCAGAAGATAAAATATTTAATATTGAAATTATTTATGTAAAGGTAATAGAAAATCCTAAAATAATTAATAGATTTATAGAAAAATTACCTGAGTTATTTGTTGATTTAGTTTGTAATGTTTATAAAGCTCATAATTGAGTCAAAGAAGAAGTTTCAGATCAACAAAAAAGTATTGCACTTAATTCATATGAGATTCTTAGAAAAATTAATACAATACCTTGAGATAATAACTGAAAAATAGATTATAATATTTTAAAAAATTGGATTCAAAAAGTTTTAGCTCAATTAAAAGATAAAGATAGATATGAGGTTTGATCACAAAAGTTATGAGAATTACTAATTCATTGTTCAATATGAACTGACTGAATCTGGCCATGTGAAGAAGTAAGAAAAATAATAGAAGAAGAATCTAATAATGATATTATTATTTGATTTTCAATTTGAAAAAGAAATGCAAGATGAGTTACAAGTAGGGGGATTTATGATTGATGAGAACAAGAAAGAGCTTTAGCAAATAACTTCTATGATGATGCAAAAAAAATGGAGACTCAATATCCTAAAACGGCAAAAATTTTAAGAGATATTTGAGATAGTTATATTTGAGATGCAAAAAGATTAGATGAAGATGTAGAATTAGATAGATAATATTTTATATAATTTTTTAATATTTATGAATAATTACAAAAAATTACATGATTCTTTAACAAGAAAAATCCTAGATACTATACTTAATGATAAGAAAATTAATATAAGTCTTTTAAATAGTAATAATATTGTTTTAATTTCTATTACATTTTTTATTGTGTTTTTCTTATTCTTTATTATTTATCTATTATACAAATCAAATTTTATATCTTTGCTTGATTGAAATGAATTAACTTTGAATATTATAAAAACTATTTTATCACTTTTATTTATAGTATCACTTTACTCTTTATTAACTTTTTGATATATATTCTACTTTTATAATTTGATAAAACATTATAAAACTCAAATAATTAAAGATAAGATATTTTATTGATGAATAAAAATTTTTTGAGTTATATCTATAGTTATTACTATTATTATTTTTATATTTTTAAAGTTTGATAAAAATTTAACTTTGTTTAATGAACTATCTCATACATATAGTAAATACACCATTTATGGATATTTTTGGCTGTTTTGAATTTCTGTCATTATATTGTGATGTGAATATGTATACAAATATAGAAATGATTTGTTAGATTTATTTTTACTGATTAAAATCACTATATTAACTCCTAAAATTTGATATAAAATAGTATCAAGGAAAGAAAAAAGAGTTATTTATAATTCTTTGTTAAAAATAGATAAATCTGAATTAGAGGAGATTAACCCATATTTAATTTATTGAAATAGAATTGAAAATTTTATTAAGCTAACTTTAATTATAGTGGGATGGTTTTATTTTATTGTTCAATTAATTATTTGAAAAATATCTTTAAATACAGAAAAAATAATTGATTTAATTAAAAAAGATATTCCATTTAGTATAACATTATTTATTTGAGTTATTTTACTATTTTTTATTTATAAAATATTTTTAACTCCGTCTTTTATTAGAAATACATATTATGTTTATTTAAAAGAGGATAAGAAATTAAGTGATATATAGTTTATGATCAAAATATTTTATGTTATGAAACTATTTTAAATATAGAAAGAGTAATCTTGATAGGGAAGATGATTCCTTTATTGAGGATAATAGATTAGATTTTTATTGAATTAGCGATTAGAAAATTTTAGAGTTTTTATAAAGTGCTTTTACATAAAAAAAATTTTCTTTAGAAAAATTAATGCTTGAAGGATAGATATAATTAATTTATTAAAAAATACAAAATTATGATAAAGGAAATAACAATAAAAAATTATGATAAAGGAAATAACAATAAAAAATTACAATTACTTAAATAATTGAAAAGATATAAATCTAAATTTTGATAATAATGAGTCATTTAGGTTGTTTTGTGGAAATAATTGAGCATGAAAGACAACTCTTTTAGAGCTGATTTTTACATTTGTAAATTTTATTAATTTAATAAATAAATATCAACTAAATAAAGCTGAGTTTGATAAAGTAGATATTATATTATTAAAGAAAATTTTTAATTATTATGAAATTTCAAGTAATTTATATCTAAAACTAGTTTTTAACTCAGGTGCTGAATTTGTGTTTACATCTAATGAAAATAATTTAACTATTAATTGATATGAAAATAATTTAACGACAATACAAAAAATATTTGAAAGAGATAATAATTTATGTTTTATCTTTGAAAATTGAAAATATAAATTATGAGATATATTTTTTGATGACTTTTCTGTATATGAAGAAATTGAAACATTTATAATCTCTCATAAAACTTGAAAATTATTAAGTACGATTTTATTTGATGAAAATTTATGTGATTTTAAAATATTTGAAGATCTCGGTAATAAATATATTTCATATAAGAATCAAAAGGATGAATTTATAAAATCAACTAAAAAGTCTGAATTTATTAGTACATACTATGATATTCAAAAAGAAAAAACAATAAACTTAGAAAAATTAAATATATATGATTTAAGTAATTCTAGAAATAATACTATAAATAACATCATTGAAAACTTAGATAAAGAAAAAATCTATTTTTTATCAAAAATTATTAATCAATTATGATATAATTTAAGTTTAAATTTAAAGTATATAACTGGTGAAAATTTATTTTGAAAACTTATATTTAATAAATATATTAGAAACTGATACGAGTTATATTTATGACTATTAAACAAAATATTAAATAATCAAATAATTACTGAAATAGGAAACATTAATTTAGTTAATATTTATATAAAAATATTTTATTTAATTAGTTTTGCAAATATATATGAAAAGAATATGTCTATTAATAGACTTACTTTTCCTTTTCTTTCAGTCGAAGATGATGAATTATCAATCATTCCAGATTTAAAAGATGTTTTTATGAAATTAGATGATTTAAATCCTTCAAGAAGTGAATATATATATGATAAAGTAAAAATATTAGACGATATATATAACATTTTTACTAAAGCTAACGATAAAGACAAAATAGTTACTTTTTCTCAGAATGCATGAATTTTTGAATATTGATATAATATGACAAAATATAATAATGATTTTGTTCGCTTTGATACTTTTGAAAACATTGATGATGAAATGGAAGAATTTAGTTATTATAAAGATTTATTAAACTTCTTCTATAACTTATATAAAGATGCTGATCATACAACTGATTTAAAAAATTACAAATCAGACTATATTGATTTATATTATAAAAATAGTTTTACTAATCCTTATTGAAATTCTATTTTTAAATTTAATTGAATCAATTGATTAATTAAATCCATTGAAGATTTTCCTAAACTATTTAAACATTGATTTAGAACAGCATTTATTAGTAATGTAGATTTCTCATTGGTTACTGATGATAAGCATATTCAACTAAGCGCTTGAGAAAATTCTTTAATAGATATTATTTTTATTATTATTGATAAATTTGATAAAAACTTTAAATGAAATTATTATATTTTTATAGATGAACCTGAAATCCATTTACACCCTTGAATAGAACAAATTTTTATATCAAATTTAAGAGAATTAACGAAAAGTTTAGGATTAGATAATAAAATAGAATTTTATATATCTACACAATCAACATTTATTCCAGCAGATATTAAAGAAAATATATTTAAATTAAAAAAAGATAGTAGTAGTTGTATTGAAGAAATGGATAATATTTTTTGAAAAACCCAATATGAACTATGAGAATATTTATTTGATTTAAAAGATTTATCATGAAAATATAGTACAGATTTTTTAAAAAATAGAATAGATTTTTTTAAAGAAAGAATTGATATTAATAATTGAGAGTTACTTAATTGAAATGATATACCAAAAATAAAAGAGGATTATGAATCTAAATTTGATATTGATATAAAAGAGGATTGGGATAAAAATATTACTAAAATTGAAAGTACTTCAATTTTAGTATTTTTACTATGAAAATATTTTGAAATATTAAAAATTAAAATATGAGAATAAAAAATAATGTGTGGAATAAATCTATATTAGCTAAATATCAAAAGGAAAAAAATGTTTTTGATTTTATTGAATGTATTTTTAATTTATATGTTGCAAAAGAATTAGCAAAGTTAAAAAATAATATTCCTAAAAAGGATATATTAAATATTATAAAAGATATTTATATTAAATGAATAAATTGGCAAACTGATTTATGATTAACAGAAAGTAATTATAAAAAAATAATAACTAAATATAATTTAAATTGAGAATCAGAATTATATACTCAAATTAATTGAAGTTTATCAACAAATGCGTGAATATTTAAAAATTTATACAAAAAAGCTGCTTCAAGAATACTAATACAGGAAAGCATTTTAATATGTCCTATATGTTGAATTAATCATTTATTTTGATGAATTAATGAATACTGAATTTCAACAGCTACTGAAATTGACCATTTTTATAGTAGATATGATTACCCATGGTTATCACTAAACCCATATAATTTAATTTTAGTTTGTAGAACTTGTAATAACACCAAAAGTAATAATAAATATGATAAAAAAATAAATTACCCTTATTGTTATTTAAAAGATTATAATTTCTCATTTTTAGATAAATCTTTGGGGATAGATTTAATTAAATTAAGCAAAGATAACTGAATAAATAATATTTATGATATTGAAAAAAGATATAATAACTTAAATAATCTACAATTTCTTTATGAAAAATATTTAGATAATAAGATATTTTTAGAAATAACTAATTCAAGTATATTAAATATTAAGAAGGATATGTTTTTAAAAAATAAAAATATTTATAAAGAATCTAACTCAAAATTTGAAGCTGATTTTATTAAATTTTTATTGAATATAGATAAATAATGATTTTTTAAATAATGTCAAATTAAAATGTTAATAAAATTAACAAATAATGTTAAATGTTTTGACAAAAGAATAAAAATAATATAATATTCTCTTATATAACTAATTATAAAAACATGAATGCAAATATAGAAGCTCTTCGTAAAGATAAAAATAAGTCTCAAGATGATGTAGCTAAATATTTGGGAATTACTCGCCAAACTTTCTCAAAACTTGAAAAGTGACTTATTGAACCTACTTTATGACAAGCCGTTAAATTAGCTGAATTATTATGAGTAGATATTGATAATTTTTTACCAAGTGATACTGGAACAAGAGTTACTAAAAAAACAGATTGGGAAAAATATAAACAAATTATTAAATTCTTTATAGAGAATTGAACATGACCAAAATATAAAATTACAAAAACTAAATTAGCAAAACTTTGTTATTTAGCCGATTTTTCTTGGTATTATAATAATTTAGAATCTCTAACATCATTAGAATATAGAAGAATCCAACAATGACCTGTGCCAGACGCATTCTTTACCATGATAGAAGAGTTATTTAATGAAGAGTCAATATCTATAGAAATTGATGGAAATTCACATCTTATATCAAATAAATGATATCCTGATACTTCAAAATTATCACTAGAAGAAAAATCTTTGTTAAATAAAATTGCTGAAAAGTGGAAATATAAAAATACTCAAGAAATAGTTGAATTTACTCACCAACAACTTCCTTGGAGTATGTGTGATGATAAAGAAATAATTCCATATGTACTCATAACTCAAGAAGATCCAGAAAATGTCTACTAATAATAAATATAGTTTATTAGTATGTGAGTATGCTAATAAACATTATATAAAGAGTTTTGAAAAAAAGTATAAATCAGTATGGAAAGAAACTTGGATGTTTATAGATATAATGTGTTGTAATATTGATAAATATTTAACAACTACAAAAGTGGAGAAGATATTTATTTGTGATAATCAATATATAGCAAAATGTGAATTTACTATTGCCTGATCAAATATATCTGCTCATGCTTCTTGAAATAGAATTATAGTCTATGTAAATGAATTAACAAAAGAAGTACATATCTTACTTCTTTATATGAAAACAAATATTTGATGAAGTGGAGAAACATCTTGGTGGAAAGAAGTGATAAAAGATAATCATAAAGAAATCGCAAAAAATTTTAATATATTATAATATCCCATATGCAATACCTAAGCCTCTATACAGCTCCTGCACTAGAAAATAGTCTCAATATCTTTGACGCATATGGATATTACTTTTTTGGTTTTAGCGAAAATAATCAATTCAAACTAGATGAAATAAACAAGGCTTGTTATTTATGATTGTGAAAAAAATATGAATTTAGTGATGAATTATCATATATCAAAATTTCAAAAGTATCTGAAATCAAATCAGTAGGAGAATTTAAAGTTATAAATCATTGAGATAGCTTTGAAATTGAATGAATTACCCAAGATAAAGAAAATTTTGAAAAAGCTTTCAAAAAACACTTGGATTATTTTCATAGAAAAGATAATGGAAAAATAGATGAATTTATAGCTGAAAAATGGATTTATATTTCATGTAATAAAGAAAAAATTATCAATATTAATGAAGATGTTCTTTATGGATATAAAAAACTCATTTCATTTCCAGTACATCTGGATGAAAATGGGAAATATATTTCATCGAAGAGTCTTATAAACACGCTCAATATCAATGAAAAGAATTTTCTTCATATACAAGATGATACTCTTATTTCTGAGTGAGAAACGATAGTACTTTGAAACTATTGAGTATATGCAAAAATTCTTCAATTACTTATTCTTTCTCCAGATTCTAAATTTGATATCAATGAACATAAAGACACTTTTACTACACTGAAAAAAACATTTTCTTTTAATATCGATGATTTAAGAACCAATACTATAAGATGATTAAATAAAAAAGTTTCAAAATACCTTTGATTTGAAGTAGAAATCAATTCAAAATGAGAAATTTCGACAAAAATGATATAATTCGTGACAGAAATGAGACGGCATCCCAATACAAAAAACTCAACTATTTTTACCAATAGTTGAGTTTTTTGTCACATTTCCATCCCTAAAAATTATTTTTAAAAAATATATGATACTCCTGCTTGAGCAAAATATCTTGAATGAGTTCTTTAACATAACCTGAAAATTTACTTATTAGTACTAATAAAACCTTTGCTACTTTTATACCAAAGTTACCAAATTTTGGTATCACTATATTTTAATTTTTACACCTATGGAATCTGCCATATCACTTTTGTCACAACTTTTAGAGTGTGGATATTCAGATGTTATATTTACTCTGGAACTTTCTCATAATAACAAAATAGAGATAGATGTACAAGAGATAAAAAGTAACTACTGAGATATCAATATTAATATTATCAACTATGATCTTATCTATAAAATCGCTGAAGAATTTATCAGAGAGAACCAGTCACAAATAGAAGATATATTGAATGTAAAAAACCTGAGCGAATACAGAGATAATAATGAGTTATACGAAATATTTACCAATTACATTGATAGTCATTTATGGTTTAAAAATGAGGATATTCAAAATCTTTTTGAGCAATCAAGATATGACGTTTAATTCTATTTTCTAATTTTCTCTTATGAAAAATTTTAAAAGATTTCTGTTGTTTATTTTTGCCTTTTGACCGATATCTTTTTTGACTGGAAGTATTATTGTTATTGGAACTTTCATTTTTGCTAATATTTTCAATGGAAATGCGTTCAATATTAACTATATGACTATAACTATTGATACGGCAACATATCTCTATCAGCATATTTGAGTCCCTATAAAACTCTATTTTGAAAGTTTAAATCCTATTTTTTGAATACTTATTGCTGGGATACTTCTTATTGTTTTTATAATGTGAACTATAAGATTAATTCCATATATGTTTCATCTGATAAAAGATATCATATTTGAATTTCTCAAACTTTATTTCAAGATGGTATTAAACTTAGTATCTAAAACTTTCTTTTGTAATGACAGAAAACTACTCATTACCAAAACATATCTGGAGTGGATTTATAAATATACAAAAATGAACCATTTTTGATATCTCTGGAAAACACACAGAATGTTTTTCACTCATATATTTAAAAATAATCTTGTTGTATCCCAATGAGAACTCAATGACTTGTTAACTCCTTTTGAATATAAAAGTATTTTTAATTGACTACAAGAAATACTTTCAAAACATGTGAGTAAATGAGTAACTCTTTCAAAAAATTTTCAGTCGTTTGATGGATGTATGTGGTTACAAATTTCAAAATGAACTTTTACATCAGAAAATTTGAAAAATAAAATTCTTGATATCAAAGAAGAAATACTCATGATTTTTCCAGAAGAATATGATTTATCTATTGATACAGAATCACTCGATTATATTACACTCTTTTTTATTAAAAGAAATTTATGGATTAATAAAACACTCGATTTTAAAAGTATTCACTTAGATAAAAATCAAATTCTTATGTGATTTTATCCAAGTGTTAAAAAAGATTCCTGAATTTGCTATGAAAACTATATTTTAGAAACTCAAAAATTAGTTCATAGTTTCGTGGTATGAGCTTCCAGAAGCTGAAAAGATGTATTCATGTTGAACTTCATTTTTTGAGTCCTCTATAATATTCATCATTACAATAATATTGAATTGTACTTCTATGATACAAAACAAAGTGACGCGGAATACTTAAAAAACCTTGAACCATACTGAATCTTTAGATATCCAGACTTAAATGAATATGTAGATATTTTGAAAAAACTTGAAGATGAAATAACTCAAAGACAACAACTCGTTTGAATTTCATCAAATATTGTAAATTTCAATAAAGCACATCCTCACAATCCAATGAAAGAAAAGATTATTGTGATAAACGAATTGCTTTCACTTTTCACTTCACTTGATAAAGAAGATGTGATACAAATCGGAAATATCTTGAATAATTTGCTTTCAAAATGAGCATCGGTGTGAATTAAACTTTTTCTTATTTCGCAGTCTTTAAGAAAAGATGCCGATAGTAGTGTTTGAAAACTGCTCGCTAATATCCAAGCAAAATTTATATTAAAGATGAATAATAAAGACGAGGTTGATATTGCCTCAAGGTGACTATCTTTCGAAGAGAATAAAAGAATTAGCTCCATGAAGAAATACAATACTTTTTACACCGAAGATTCTCAGATAGTGCAAGAATTTAAATGATATAACCTCACTCAAGTAGAATTAAAAAAATGGATTTGAGAGAATTTTGTATATCAGCCTCATTTTGAAGATGAAAATATCAATAAGTACTATGAATATGCTAAGAAATCAAATATGATTTCACTCAAAACTGCTATGAGTTCTCCATATAACTTAAGTAAAGATAAATGGAATACTTTCATCCATGAATTAATTTCAAAATGAGAAATAGAGAAAAATGATGGGAAAAATTATACCTTTAAATAGCGTCAAAAATTTCCCATAAACCACTTCATTTTTTTGTAATAATTAACCTATTATATATGAAAAGATGGAACCAAGAAAAGCCTATTTGAGGAATACCCCCGTAAAATGGGGATACTCCTTGGGTAGCACTGAAGTGATAGAAATGGCTTGTATATTTATATAAACCCTGTCACTGAGGTCTGTTTATATTTTTAATAATAAATATTATATGTTATATTCAGAAGTAGAACAAATCTACGTTAAAACTCAAACAAACGGAGTATCAAAAATGCTTGAGGTAACTCATTTATGAAAGCTTTTTGTAAGAGAATCTTTTGTCTTATCGATTTCATGAATTTCTAAAAATATGCTGACTCAGTATATCAGAAGAAATAGTGAAAAGTTCGAAATTTACAAAGAGAAATGAATAAAATATATTAGTATTAATATATTTTTATATGTTTGAAAAAACTATCAAAGACTTTCTCGTTGTAAAATCCAGTAATTTATATTTCATAACTTAATAATCATATGGAATCAATCCAAGATATTAAAAACGAGGTTATCTTATATTTAAATTCTTTAAAATGAAGTGAAAACTTTGAAAATCGCAAGGCATATATTGAAAAATGTATGGAAAAAATTAACTCAACTGATTTAGAAGTAATATTAAACTCATTTTTCTTGAATGCTATTGATAACAATTTAGATTTAGAGCAACTATTTACTTCTGCTCCAAAATTTCCTAACCAAAATTAATCCTATGAATGCATACCAACTTACTGCAGAAGATCTGCGAAGTTTTAAATCAATATACAAACGAAAATTTGGTATTGATTTGGATGATAAAGAAGCTCTAAGCTCTCAAATCAGTTTACTAAATCTAATGAGATTAGTTTTAAAACCTACTATAACAAACGATTCAGTTGTTGTAGAATAACACAAAAAGTAGCTTTATTTAAAGCTACTTTTTTACTTTTTAATTATTGAATATGAGTGAAAATATAAAATACTTTCTCTATGTAAGAAAATCGCAAGAAAGTGAAGATAGACAAGTACAATCACTAGAAGATCAGATAAATGTTATGAAATCAAAGGCTGATTATTTATGATTAGATATTGTATGAACTTTCATTGAGAGTAAAAGTGCGAAAGCTCCCTGAAGGGAAGAATTTAATAATATGATATTACAAATCAATCAATGAAAAGCTACAGGTATTATTACTTGGAAACTTGATAGATTATCTAGAAATCCAATTGATACTGGATCAGTACAATATATGCTACAAACAGGAAAAATAAATAGAATTATTACCAATGATAGAGAATATAATCCAGTAGATGCAGGACTTTTAATGAGCGTTGAAACATGAATGGCTAATCAATACATTCTTGATTTAAAAAAGAATGTTTTGAGAGGAATGAATAGTAAATATGAAAAAGGGATTAGACCAACTAGAGTTCCTTTGTGATATATAAATAATAAAGGGGAAAGAACTATTGAAATTGATCCTGAAAGATTCCCAATAGTTAGAAAGGTATGGGATTTAATGTTAACTGGAAGTTTAACGGTTCCAAAAATTAACAAAATAGTAAATGAAGAGTATTGATTAAGAACAAGACCTGGAAAGAAAAGTACTAAAGATAATATTCTATCACTTGCTGGAACTTTTGCGTTATTTCACAATATATTTTACTCGGGACATTATTACTATAAATGAGAGCTTATAAAAGGAACTCATGTTCCAATGATAACACTAACTGAGTATGATAGAGTTCAAGATATACTATGAGCGAGAGGAAAACCAAGAGCAAAAACATATGAATTTCCTTTTACATGAATGATGAAATGTTGAGAATGTGGATGTAGTATAACTGCTGAAATGAAGAAAAAATATATAAAGGAAACCAATCAAGAAAGAGAATATATATACTATCATTGTACTAAGAAAAGACGCCATTTGAGATGTAGTCAGAAATATTTAAATGCATATGATTTAGAAGTTCAGATTATTGATCTTATAAGTAGAATTGAAATTATAGATTCTTTTAAAGAATGGGGACTAAGTATTCTAAAAAATGATTTTGAAAAAGATAGTATGTTTATTACGAGTCAGATAAAATCATTAAATTCCTCTATTTTAAAAGAAGAATGAGAGCTTTCTAAATTAACCAGTTTAGTGATAAGATGATTAATTGATGAGGAAGAATTTCTATCTGAAAAAAATAAATATAGAGATTCTATAAGAAAATTAAAACAAGAAAGAATTAAGTTAGAAGAGAAATGAGATAATGTTTGAGATGTTACATTTAAAATTTTTGATTTTATATCAAAAATGAAAGAAAGATTTGTAAATGGAAGTATCTCAGATAAAAAATTAATACTTACTACTTTGGGGAGGAACTTTGTGATTTCTGATTGAAAAGTGGCTATAGAACTGAATCCTTGGTTTAGAGTAATCTCTGAAGATCTTAAAGATAAAAAATGAGGAATTGGTAGGTTAGAACCAAATAATAAGAGCATCAATATGCATGATACTGATGCCCGTAAAGAGTTTATTTGATTATGGTTCACCACAATTACAAAGTCGAGAACTTTTTTTGAAGAACATAAAGAGTTCAATGTTGCCAATCTTTATAATGATGATTATGGGTATTATAGTGAATATAGGTGAAAACCAAAAGAATATTATAAAAAATGAAAGTCATAATAGTAATACAAATATAATTACTTTATATTATTATCTATAAGACTAAAATAGTCGAACTATAGTATATAGTATAATAATTTCACTTATATAAAAATCAATAGATTGAAAATTACATGAATTTATTTTTCATAGCTAATCATTAATAATGAGTAATTTCATTAATATTAGTTATATCATTAATAATAATTTCAGTAGATTGAAAAAGTGAGTGAGATATTTTTTTATAGTTAATCATTAATAATTGTAGTTAACATTAATTGATGATACTTTTTTATAATAATACCTTATCATGAGTATTTTTAAAATATTCACCTTATAACTTCCATAGCTCTATCACTAAAACTCTTTCTTTCTTTTTCAATTTTAATCTCTCATTTAGTTCATTCTTTTAATTTTTGCTCTTCTTGAATTTTTCTATCTCTTGCTTCAATTCTTTTTAAACAATCATCATACATTTTTTGAGTTATGAGTGGGGCTCATTGTGTAGGTCTTAAATATTCATCAAGTTCTTGTTTAGTTACTTCCATTCAAACATCTTGTCATTTAGGATTTCTTACAAATCTCATATCACTACACTGATTTGGAAGTTCTTGAATGGCTCTTTTTAATAATCTAAGCACATCTTTTTTTTGAGGTATATATCATTTTCATGCAAAATACATAACATCTTTTATTCTTGAAAGTCATCAAATTATAGTTTTTTCAAAATATGATATACTGAATTCTTCTAGTTTCTTTCACTTTTGAATAACTTTCACCATTCAAAATATTCATTGAATATTAGCATAAAAATTAATATCATCTATTCATTTTACAAACACAGGATTTATTTGTGAATTTCATAAAAATTGAGGGATTTCTTTTCATCATATAAACAGCTTTCAATCTTTTAATTCATATCAAGTTTCTTTTAATGCAAATGGTAAATCATCATCTTTTTGTAATCAAGGAAAAGTTGTATAAAATTCAACTCAATTTTCTTTTGAGTATTTATATAAATATGCTAATTTTCCTCTAGAAACTATTACTCAAATATTTCAAATAACATCATATTGTAATTCTTCGACTCTTTTTGGAGAAATTCAATCTCTTAAAATATCTCTTTTTATTCATTCAATAATAGTTTGTCTTTGTTGTTCTACTACACTATTTAAAACCTCTTGAGGACTTTTTTGTTCTCAAGAAACTTGTTGTATTATTTCTGGTTTAGATATTTGTAAATCTCACATAGTTTTATTATTAATTTAATATTTTATTATCTCTGTTTATTTCTTCTTTTTTTCTAAATCTTTCAATAGCTTCTCATAAAATTCTATCCATTCTCTCAGGACTTTCTAACCTAAATTTCCAAGTTAAATCCTTTCATTTATCAAATCATTCTAACTTCATATCAATTTCTTTTGGTATTTTTCCAGTGCTTTCTTTTTCTTGAATCAATCTATTAAATTCAGCAATTCTTTGAAGTTTGTAAGTTGCTATATAATTAAGTTCAGCTTGGGTATTTACTTTGATTCATTGTAATTCTAATTCTCTAACTCTTGTTTCTACCATACTCTTTATAAGTCCACTTGCTTCAACTCTCAAAGTTTGACTATCTTTTCCACTTTGTAATAATCTTTGAAATTCTGAATTTATCTGAGTATGAGTTCATCTAAATCAGTTCATTACATTTTCTATATTTCCTCATAAAGCATCTTTGATTCATATACTTACTCATCAGTCTGCCGAAGTTGCTCAAACTCATTTCATCTTTGCTGGTGATTCTTTTCATCTAATTACTTGACTTGTTTCTTTCATCTCTTGTGTTTTTGGAGGTAATACTCATCAAAGTTCACGAGGAGAATATCAAAGTTTTACAAGGTATAATATTCAAATATTGTTTAATATTTTTTCTGCTTGTTCATTTTCAAATATATTTTGATCGTATCATAAATAAGTTCATATCCATTCTATTCAAGTAAACATTCCTGCTTCAATTAAATGATTTGCTCATCTGTTTTTTAATGTATCTGCTGAAAATTTTAATGATATTTCTCATCATCATTTTAATGGTATTTTGTCCCGTCTCATTGCTCAAAATAAACCTGCTCATATTATACTTCAAATCATAAAATCTTTTGCTGTATAATTTTCAAAAGTTCATCTTGTTTGTCTCGCTCTTGTTATTAATTCAAATCAAGCTCACTCTGCAAAGTCTACTCAAAGTGCTCAAATCCAAGTTGCTTGTGTTGCTCAAAATAATAGTTTAGATATTCTTCAAATTGCAAATGCTGTAAGTGGTAATGATATTGTTTCTTCTAGTATATTGTTTTTTCAATCAATTCAAATATTAAAAAATTCATTTTTAGGGTCAAATAAATCTATGTATTTATCTAGTTCTTGTTTTTGTTCTCATTTAATACTTGAATTTTTAGATAGATTTGTAAATATATTTTCTTCAAATTCTTGTTCTAGTTGTTTTTGAGTGTAATATAATGCTCTTAATTCTAGTTCATCTCATTTAATATTAGGTTTTGTTTTTTTGATTTCTTGTTTTGCTTCTTCTACTTTTTTCTTTAGTTGTTCAGGAGTATATTTGCTAGAAACTTCTTTATTAAATTCTACATCATAAATAGTTCTAAAATTATTTCTCATTTTTTCTCTTAGAGTTGATGTCATTTCTTTATCAGCTAATCTTAAATCTTTGTTTGTAAAAGGATTATCATGCTTAGTATCTACAAAAGAGTTTAAACTTAATGTTGCTATTTGTTCAGATGATTTCAGATTTGGATTACTCATAACTTTATCAAGCACTTGTCAGAATTTTACAAATCTTGCATTTATTCTTGCTATATGGTCATCGTTTATCATTATAGTATCTCTATAATGCACATCAAGTCTTGGATCTCATTTTGGTAATGGATTTTGCTTGTAAACAAAAGTTCTTACATTTGCTTCAAACTTCTTTGTTTCCTCTTTTATTTGTGATACTAGTTCTTTAGCATTTATATTAGAATTGTGCATTATTTTTTCTATTTTTGTTTGGAAATCAAAGTATAAACTTTTTTCATCTTTTAACCAAACAATGCTATCATCACTATTTATAATTTCAAAGTTATCAAGAACTATTTGGGCTTTTTGTTTTGCTTTTAATAATTCCATTTTTTCAGGATTATCTACAATTTCTGCAATTTTTAAAGCATCTATTATAACCTTGAATACTCAAGATAATTTTTCATCTTTTATTTCTTTTAGTCTATCAGAATTTTTTTCTAAAAATATTCTTGCTTCTCAAATCTTTCATTGAGAAATGTATAAATCAATTTCAGGAAATACTTTTTTGAATTTATCAGCATTTTCACTTATTTGTTTTATTAGTTCTGTACTTACTCATAATTTTTCTAATTTTTCTCTTAATACTACTGCTATTTTATTTTCTGATTCCATTACTTTTTCAGTTTGATTTGGTTTAGTTGTTTCCTTAGATTGTGAGACTTCTTTTGGTTGTTTGTGAGGTCAAGCAGTTATTTCTCAAACTATTTTTAATTTACTTTTTTCTTCAGTAGAAAAACTTGTTTGAAAAACTCTTTCTGTTTCTGGTCACCATACTCAATCAAAATTATCTTTTGAATAAATTCATCTAACTACTCAAATAATTTGAACTACATAAGTCATTCAAATATCTGTTTTGTCTATGACTCCATCTTCTAATAGTCCTTTTTTAAAACCATCTGCTATTGCAAAAAATGCTTTATCTAATACTTCTTTATCTGTAGGATTGTCAGGAGTTCTATTTAACATTTTTTTAAAAGTTTCTCATTGTCAACTCGCAAAAATATTCTCCACTTCTTGTAAAGAGAGAACTTTATCTTTGTTCGTATCAAACTGCTCTAATCATAAAACTTCTAGATTTGACATAGTTTTTAGAGAAATAATTAAATTTTTAAATTGTTTTAAAATAGTTGTTCTAGTATTTCATCAGGATTTTCATTTTCTTGTCGTTCTTGTGCTTTTAGTTGTTGTAATTTTGTTATTGCATTTTTTAGGTTCTCTTGTTTCTTACTATCTTGTGTTAGTCTTGAAGCAATGTTTAAAAATCATAGTATTGAGTCAATGTATGATTCTTTAAAGGTATTATTATATAGTCATTTTGCAAACATCTGTGCTAAATCCCAAGAATCATTATTATGAAGTCATATAAGGATTTTTATTAATTCATCTTTCATAAAGTTAAATTTCAAATTTTCTATATTTACTTAAGTGTATCATATATGTTTATTTTTTACAAATATTTCACATATAATCTTCTTTATTTCTAGCAAAGAAACTAACTTTTCATTTTAGAGAATTTTTACAAAACAAAAAAGAAGTTTTTTAAAACTTCTTTTTTATACTACTTACAAACTATAGAGTAAGATGTTTAGTTATTAACTAATTTAGTTAATTTATGTTAAGTTTGAGAATAATCGAATTACAAGTATTATAATTCAAAAACTAATTTAGTTGGTTTATATTTTTTTCTCAAACTAGTAAATAATTTATCTTATTTACATATGCTTATTATATTCATAATATATACAAAGTCAAAAGATTTTATACACTTTTTTATATTATTTTTAGAAAATGGCTTAATAAATATAAAAAGTTATTATAGATTTATTATTGACAACTTTAAATTATATATTTTTATACAGAATAATTTTTCTATTTTCTAAATATAAAATACTGAAAGAATATAAATCCAAAAGAAATTCTACTTTTTTTGTTTCTCAATATAGGTCAACTAATTCTAAAATATATGCTTCTAATTCTCAATTTTCTACTTTATCAGATAATTTTTGTAGAGTAGTTTGATATTTAACACAGTTGCGAACTTAATATTGTGAAATAAAAAAGTGCTTAGCTATCAGCTAAAAGCACCTTTTAATTTCTTTAAAAACATCGATTTTTCACAAAAAAGTTTATGGCTCGCCTTGATAGCAAGATTGAGAACATTTTTAGAAGAAAAAAAAGATTTTCAAGTTACCAATCTATATAGTGATGATTATTGATATTATAGTGAATATAGATGAAAACCAAAAGAATTTTATAAAAAATCAAAGGCAAAATAGCAATACAAATATAATTACTTTATCTTATTATATATAAGAACACAATATTAGAACTATAATATATAGTATAATAATATCACTTATACATAATTTTAATACTTCTAAAAAGACAAGGAATTGTTTCATTATGAATTATTAGTAATTATTATATCAATACTTTTCAAGGATTTATTTCATTATGAATTATTTTAATCATTAGTAATTATCACATTAATATTTTTCAATGAATTGATTATCATTAAGAATTATTAGTAAATATCATTATGAATAATTTTCAATAATTAATAAAACAAAAAAGATAATTATTTTAAAAACTCAATAAAAAAACAAGGTAGTATTTTTGCAAAATCTCCACCTTGTTTTTTTTATTTTTATTAGTTTTTCTTCTTAAATTACTTTATTTGTTTAATTTAATTAATTATGAAAAATGTTATAAGTTTATTAAATCAATTACTTAATTGTTGATATTTAGATGTAAAATTTCTAAATGATTTGATAGAAAAATATAATCTTGATTTAGATATTCAAAATATCATTATGAATTATTGATATACAAATATTCAAGATTTAAATATAAATATTTTTATTTATGAATCGTTTGAGCAAATTAAAAATCAATTTATTAATGAATATCAAGAAAGAATAGAAGAATTATGATATAATATTCATAATATTGAATATGAAATTTATACAAATTACTTAGATAGTCATTTATGGTTTAATAATCAAGAAATTGATAATTTATTTCAAGAATGGAAAAAGTAATTTCTCTATTCTTTTATTTTTCTCATTTATTAAAATTTTTTCCTAAATTATAAAAAATTTTAATATAATCATAAATATAATATTTTTAAAGTATTATATTTATATTCTAACTTTTTTATTTATGTATTGAAATGAAATGATAAGTCTTGATAGACTAAAAGAACTTTTTGAAAAAGTAAACGATTGAGATTTTATAAAAGAAATTAAAAAATATATTGAATATGGTTGAGGAGATGTTTATTATATCAATTATGATAAAGAAAATGATATTATATTAACTAATAATGAAGTTCATTGAATTTGAAGTGATACTTTAGAAATATTTAAAAATATTCTTGATGAGGAATTATATGATGAAAATGAAGAAAATTACTAAAAACATTAGTTTTCATATAAACAAAAATAAATAATTTTATTTTAAAACTCTTAAAAAAAATGCAAGGTAGTAACAAGTCTCCACTTTGCATTTTTTTTATTTTGAGTTTTTCATTTAAATTACTTTATTTTTTAAGTTTATTTATATGAAAACTTTAAATATTTTTTGAAATTCTATAAAATTTAATTTTAATCTTCCTATTGAGGAAACTTGATATATTAGTGAAAATTTTGATTATATTAAAAAAAGTGCTTATGCAACAAGTTGAATAAAAGATTTATTAAAATTTACTAATGAAATTCAAGTAAGTTTAATAATTTGAGAAATTTTTAAAATATTAAAAAATCAAACTAATTCTCAAAAATTAGATTATTTACAAACTATCATTATTAATGATATTGAAGTTTGGTGCATTGATAATTGAGATTCAATTTGCTTAATGACAAAGGAAGAATACTAAAAATATTCTTCTTTTTCTTTATTTTTTAATTTTTAAAATTATGAAAAAAATTATTATTAAAATTCTTGATTTTATAATAAAAACAATTGAAGTTTTTGAAGATTATCATTATTGATATCATATTGACTTAGATAAATGAAAAAAGGTTATCTCTTATATTAGATAACCTTTTTTAAATTCTCTATTTTCTCTACAATAATTTTTAAATCTTTAATTCAAACATTCTTTATAATTTCCTTATATTTATCTAATTTATACTCATTAACAAAGATATATAAAATTAAATCTTTTTTGAATAATTTGAAATTTTGATTAATTGAATCTAAATATAACATCATATTTTTATATCATTTTAACTTTTGTATAAATTTTCCATACGAATTATTTAACTCTACTTCTATAAGAAAAGAGTAATTTCAAACATTTAAAAGTCAATCACAAATCATCAACTTTTCCAAAAGTTTCTTTTTATATATACTATTATTTGTGTTTTGTAATTCATATAGTTCATATTGACTTATATAAGAACTTTTAATATTTATTTCTTTTCAAGATTTATTTTCTATCTTATTTTTTAAATAAAGTAATGCTTTTCATATATAAAATTCATGATCAAAAAGTGAATTTGTAATATGAATATTTCATTTATATATTTTTTCTCAAATAATACTTTCTATTTTTTCTAAATTTTCTTTTTTGTAAGATAAAGAAAATACTTGTAATCATACTTTTTCAATTCTAATATCTACAATATATCACTTTTGTTTTAGAAATTTTAATCTTTTTACAAAAGTTTTTACATCTGTATTTTTTGAAATTAATCAAGTAAGTACATTTGAATTAATAACTTTTATTTTATTTAGAAGAGAGAAAATTTCTCTATCTCTCTTAGTGATTATTATATTTTTAAATTTTTCCATATTTATATAAATTAAAAAATAATATTTTTTAAATCTTCCTCATTATTGAAGTCTAATCAATCGCAACTTAAGGTAATATTTTTATTTATAGTTTTAAGTAGAATATAAAAACTTCATCTATTAAGATTTATAATATCATTTGGATTTATTTCGCTTATACTTCAAGAATTAAAATCTCAAATTAAATAATCAACCTCATCTTTTGAATTTGAAAAGGTTATTATGTATCAAGTATTACTATATAAATCATTAAATCCTTTTTGTTTGGAATTTTGATAAAATAAATTTAAATTTATTTTATACTTTCTAATTTCGTAAAATAGATTTTTTAAATTTTCAATTGAGTTTTGAGATGATAAAACACTATTTACTTCATCTATATATATAAATATTTCTCATAATTTCTTATCAAATAAATCTCTTTTAACTCAAGAATAGTATGAATAAGACATTAAAAAGTTAGAAATAATTGATTTTTCTTTTGATGAAAAATCTCATAAATCAAAATTTATAAATTCAACTTTGTTTGAATTTTCTAAATATAAATCTTGTAAGTCTAATGTATAATTTATGAAAGAACATCATCAAAAAGTTTTATAAAGACTATTTTTGAAGATTTCTAATTTGTTTATCGTAGATTCTATAAAGGTTTTATCTTTCTTTGTTATCTCAATAAGATAATCAACATTATTTTTGAAATTATCTCATATTTTTTGTAAAAATATATTTTCATGATTTAATAATATTTTTAATCAATCAAAAATATCATCTTTAAGTTTTTGATTTTGTAATAATTCAAGAAGAATATCAATTATATCTCATATAGAAAAAAGCATTGAATTATTTAATAATTCTTGTTTTTCTTTATCATTTAAATTATATTTTTCTTTTGATTTTTTATAATTTTCATATTTTAAAAGGTTTAAAATTATGAGAAAATTTATAAAAATCTTTAAAAGATTTTGATTTCTTGCTCAAAAAGAATTTTCATCATAAAATCATTTTATAGCACTTAAAATAGTATCACTATTATAATTAAGAATATCTAAAAAAGTGTCTTCATTATTTATATAATTTCATAAATCTTTTACAAATAAAGGATTGAATAATAATTTTTTACAAGAATATCAATCATCATAACTCCTTGAATAAATTATTTTTTTAAAATTATTTACTTTATTATTTTGTTCATATTTTTTTATAATATTTGTAATATTATTTCAAAAACTTGAATGAGGATCTAAAACAAGTATCTTGTTTCAATATTTTTTATTATAATCAAATTCTTTGATTGATTTAATAATTCTTCAAGCAATTATTGGAGATAAACTATAAGATTTTCAACTTCAACTTTGTCAAATTACTATACTATGTTTGTTTTTAGTTTTGTTATCATCTAAAATCAAATAATCTTTATTTTCAATAATGTTATTTTTGTAAATTTTTCCTAAAATTACTTCATAATTTTCATTTTGTTTTTTGAGTAAATTATTGCTTGTTATATCAAGTCAATAAGGAATAATTTTAGATTTGTTATTAATACTAAATTCATTATGAATTGGTATTAATAGTGATAAACTAATAAGAGAATCTATTTGAAGTTTATTTTTAAGTTTTAAAAAACTTCATTTCTTTTTTGATAACCTAAAAGAATTATTTTTACTCTTGTAAACTTGAAAATTCTTTTTAGTAATATCTTTAATTTCATCAAATTTGCTAGAATTTGTTGAAATTTTTATATAACATTCAACAAACTCTAATTTATCGGTAAAAGTAGAAAACAACTCTTCATTTTCCATTTGATTTTTAAATAACATTTTTAGTCAAAATGCAATATTTTTTCATAATTTTGAATAGTTTGTTTTTCTATACTCAAAATCAATTTTTATAACATCTCAATCGTTTAAAACATAACTTGCTTCCTCAAAAATTTGTTTAAAAATTCTAGAAGAACTATTATAATTATTATTTGTGTCTAGTTCATTAATTCAAGGTTTTTTTATTTGAAAGTAAAACAATTTATCTAACTTAACATAAAAAACATTATCTAAATTTTTTTCAAGAATTTTTTTATTAAAATTATTTGAATATGAAATATCTCAATTATAAAGTCTATCATAAACTTTTTTCATATAGATAAGTCATTTTTCATTGTTTGAACTTATAAAGTTTCTTATAGTAGTTTTATTGTTATAATTAACTAAAACATAACTATTATTGTATATAATTCATTCTTGATTAAGAATTGAATTAAGATCATTATTAATTGATGAAGATAAATAATTATTATTTATCTTTCATGGGTAAATTTCTAAGGTATTTTTAAGCATAAAGATATAATATAAAAAAATAAAATATAGATTAAATATTATTATCTAACCTAAAGATATATTATATTAATGTTTTTATAAATATGCTCCAACTATTACTCTATTATATTCAATATTTTTCACTCCTTAATATACCAAAGGTAGCACCACATCTAGTGTGGAGGTCTTCTTTTTCAAACAAGACCTCCACACTAGATGTGGTGCTCTAACGACAAAGGTGGTGTGAGTAGATTAGAGGTTGAATATAATTGAGTAATAGGAAAAATAAAAAATGATAGTAAGTATAAAATAGTAATTGATAATGGGGTGATTAGTTAGGTAATAGGGTAAGAGGAAGGGGAGAGAGGGAGAGGAAGAACGAGGGAGGAAAAGAAAAAATAAAATAAAATATTATTTGCAAATGAAATAAAAAGAATATAATAAGGGTTGTATAAACCTTGTTGTATTTAAATACGGGTTATATAGACTTTTAATTTATATAAGTATTTTAAATATGAGAAAACAAAATTTTGATTTATATTTAAATAAGTTGAAGGCATATTATTGGGATAAATGAGTATTACCAACTTTTAATACTATGAGAGAATTAATGTGAATTAATTCATGAGATTGAGTAACAAGATTTTTTAGTAAATTAATCGAAGAATGATACTTAGAAAAAGAATCACCTAAAAAATATAATCCTACAAATAAACTAACTTCATTTGATTTATATTCTAGTGTTAGTTGTTGAGTTGCTTGTGAAATAGATTGTGAACCAATAAAGACTATAAATATTGATAAACATATTATAGGATTAAATCCAAATGGGGTTATTTTAGTGGAAGTAAAATGAGAGAGTATGTTGGATGCTTGAATACAAGAATGAGATATTGTTTCATTAGATACAAAAAATAAAAATCCTATTTCTTGAGATATTGTTATTGCAAGTGTAGATTGAAATAATGATTTTACACTTAAAAGATATATGAAAGATAAATCTTGAAGTGCTTACCTTAAATATGAAAATGAGAATAAGTATAAATGAGAAATCATTAAGGCAAATTATTCAATAAATATTGTATGAGTTGTAAAATGATTGATAAGGAAATTTTAATTGATAATGTTATAAAATAATGAGTAATAGAGAAGATATTATAAAAAAATATATAGATGATAAATTATCATCTAATAAAACTTGATATATTAGAGATAAATATAATGAAGTTAAAAGTTTATTAGAACACAATTGATATAATCAAATATTTATATCTTGAAGTTTAGCAAGATGAACTTCAATAAAACCTATAAATGATATAGATATTATTTGTGAAATTGATTCAAAAAAGAAAGAAGAGTATAAATTTAATAAAGAAAAACATATTGAATATTTATCTTATCTTGATGAAATTTTTAATATACTTGTAAGAAAATATTGAATTGATAATGTAAAACTTCAATCACATTCAATATGAATTTTATTTTGAGAAGATAAAAATGATTTTTCAATTGATATTGTTCCAGCAATTAAACTAGAAGAAAAAAATAAAGATTTTTGAGATAATATTTATGAAGTTCCTGAAATTTACCTTAAAAGACATAACTTAAGAAAAAAATTCTATGAAAATAAATATATTAATCATCAAAAAGTTGAATGGTTAAAAAGTGATCCTAAATGATATATTAATAAAGCAAAAGAAATCGAAAGTATAAATGATAATTTTATTTATGCTTCTATCTTCTTAAAAAAATGGAAAGATACTAGAAAAGAAAAATATAACAAATTTCTTAAATCTTTTCATATAGAAGAGTTTATAAAATATAATGTTATGCAAAATAATAATATTTCATTATTTGACTCATTAAAATTAATTCAAATTTTAAATTTAGATTTTGAATTAATAAAAGATAGAGCAAATTTTGATAAATATATTGATGATTATGTTTTAGAGGATGATTTTAAAAAAGACTTATTAAATATAAAAAAAGAAATTTGATATATTTTTCAAGAAATAAATAAGTTAGAGAATTTAAATGAGAATGATATTGAGGATTTCTTGGATTCTATGTTTGATAAAAAGGAAGAAATTAAAAAGAATGAAAATGTTGACAAAAATGATTATTATAAACCACAACCAATTAAATGAAATGCTTTATGGAGTAATACAAATTTAAATTCTTGATATGAAATATTGTTTTTAAATAATAATGAAAGAGACTATTTAAAAAAAAACTTTTAAAAATAGAAACGAAATATATTGAGTGAGAATATAAATTTGAGTGATACTATGATAATAATAAAAATCTTTTATACCATTGAAAAAAAGAAGTAAAAACTTATTTAAAAGATAAATATAAAGTTAAAATTTTTAAAAAAAATTGAAGATATTATGTTGAAGAAATTTGAGGTAAAATAAAAAGAAGTCCAGATTATCATATATCTAGTGATTGAACTTGTTGTTTATGAATATTTGATAATGAAAATATTTCGATAATGGAATTATTTGATAATAGAATGTTTTCTTATTTTTATAGTCAATCTTTTTATAAAAAATTCAATAAATATCCTTTTTGAGAATATTCACATTGATTAGAATGAATTTTTGAAAGGATTTATGAAGAGATAGAAATTAATAAAATATGTAATATTATTGAAATTCACTTTTGAAGTTTAAATTATATTAAAAAGAATGAAAATTTAGTATTAAAAACATTAAATACAAAAGAATCCATTGAATGATATAAAAAAATTAAAAAAATATTAGATAATCCAATTTT
This sequence comes from Patescibacteria group bacterium, assembly GCA_047637875.1. Lineage (GTDB taxonomy): Bacteria > Patescibacteriota > Gracilibacteria > BD1-5 > UBA6164 > UBA7396. The sequence continues at coordinate 14,489 of JBLJBH010000024.1, read as the reverse complement.
AAATTTTTAACTTATAAAAAATATGCTAGAAATAATTAAAACCTACTTAGATATAATCGTTGCTATTTTTACAATTATTTGATTTATTTGAGTATATATAGTTTTTTTCTCTAAAAAATATAGATTATATAAAATCCTATTTAAAAATCTTTCAAGAAAGATAGCAATTATTATGCCTAATAATTGAGATGAGTTAAAAATGGAAAATGAGTTAAAAATGTTAGATAATAATATTTTTTGAGAAAAAGAGATTTATACAAGTTATAATAATTTTAAAGTAGAAGACAACTTATGACTTATTATTATTTGATATAAAAAATGAGTTGTAGAAATACAAGAATTTGATAATTTAATAAAAAAGATAACCTCTAAAAATTTACCAATAATATTTTATACATATTGAGATGCTAATGCTTTTGAAAGAAATGAAAATGATGAATTTCAAAAATCAATTAAGCAATGTTGATGAAATTTCTTAATAAATAATTTCTCTCTAAGATTATTATGAGATGTCTTTGCTATGATGTCTATATATAAATAACTTTTATTCTATAATAAATAATTCTATGTGAAAAGCACAACATATAACAAAATCTCAAAATTGAGATTGGTGAGTAAAATGAGAAAAAAACTCTAAATATACTAAACTTTTTGATACTCAAAAAGAAGCAATTGAATATTGAAAACAAATTGCTAAAAATCAAGAAAGTGAATTAGTTATACATTGAGAAAATTGAAAAATAAGAGAAAAAAATTCTTATTGAAATGACCCAAGTAACATACCTTGATAGAAATAAAAATACTTAATTGAAAATTAAGTATTTTTAAGTATATTCTTTTAAAGAATAACTTAATATTTTTTAATTTAATTTTTATGGAAAATTCTCTGACTAAACTACAAGAAAGACTAAAAGAAATGTTTCAATTTAATAATAATGATTTAAATTTTTGAATCTTTAAAATTTATAAATTAAAACAAGCAACTATTGAAAATTTTATTGATAATGAACTTGAAGAAATAGTAAAAAAAGAACTTGAAAATATATCTAATTTATCTCAAAAAGAAGAAGAATTAGAATTAAGACTTTTTTTAAAATCTCTAAACCAAGAAAGTTTATTAAATGATAAAATATTAAACTTTGAAACTATAAAATGACTTGTGAACACTTTATGAGGAACAAATAAAGATAAATTATTAAAAATATTAAATTCATCAAGTTCTTGAAGTATAGAAGAGGATTTAGCAATAAAAATATATAACTATATTTTAAACTTTTTTGATTTATATTATTCAAATTGAGACTTTGGATATAATAACAGAAGTATAGAATCTTATAAAGTTGAATATGATGAGGATTATGATTGAAGTGATATTATGTTTCATTGGAAACATAAATGAAGTTATTATATTAAATCATGAAATTGATTTAATGGAGTAAAATTTGAATTAAATTGAAAAAATATTGAATATATTTTAGAATCAAATGAAGAAAGTGAAGATAATATAGCACAAAATAATAATAAAGATGAATCAACAAAAAATTATGAATTTAAAGAAGTTAGAAAAATAGATGAAAATAACTATAAAGTAATTTTCTTTTTATCAAAAAAATCAACTTCAAAAGAAGAAGTTTATAAATCAATTTTTAAAGAAGTATTTAATAAAGATTTAGATGATAAATTTACTATTAAAAAAGATTGAAAACCTCTTTTTAATAGTTTATGAAAAGATTTCGATAAAGTTGAATGAGGAAATAAAAAATGATTTTCTCAAATTAAGTTATCTAAAGATGAATTGATTAAAAGAATAAATGATAATTTTGATAAAAATGAAAAAATTAATAAAAAGTTTGATGAACTAGATTTAGAAATTGAATTAGAAAATATAGTTTTTTCTTTGTATAAACTAGATACTAGACTAAATGATTTTTATATTTGAAATGATAGTGACTTTTTTGTTCATAAAAATTTATGAGAATTTTTAACTAAAGAAAAAGATAAATTCATTAAAAATAATATTTTATGAGATTTAGAAAATATTTTATCCCAAAATATTGATAATACTAGCATAATCATTGCAAAAACTTTCAATGAAATAACTAAAAAACTTATAGAGTTTTTAGGTGCAATTGAAGAATTTCAAAAATGAATTTTTGAATCTAAAAAGAAAGTTCTAGTTTCGGATTATTGTATAACTCTTGATAATATAAAAGAGGAGTTTTATGATGAGATAAGTAAAAATAAAGAACAAAAAAATGAATGGTTAAAATTATGATTTATTGAAAATATTGAAGTTATTACAATTGACTATTTAAAACAAAACCAAACTCTTGTGGTTGATACAAAGTTTTTTGATAAAACTTTCAAGCAAAAACTTATATCAAGTATTGATAATTTAGAGGAAAATACTAATTGACTTTTGATAAATAGTGAAAATTTTCAAGCACTTAATTTAATGCTAGAAAAATATAGATGAAAAGTAAAATGTATTTATATTGATCCTCCATACAATACTTGAGGAGATTGATTTATGTATAAAGATAGTTTTAAGCATTCTTCGTGGTTATCTATGATGAATGATAGACTTATTTTAGCAAAAGAATTATTAAGTGATGATTGAGTTATTTTTGTGAGTATTTGAGAAGATGAACAAGATAATTTAAAAAAGTTAATGGATGAAATATTTTGAAATAGTAATTTCATTGCAAATATTTTAAGAAAAACAAGAGGTTCAGCAACAACAAAATCAGATTCAGAATTGCAAAAATTAAATGATTATATTTTATGTTTTTGGAAAAATAAAGATATTTGAAAATTTAATTTAAAAAATGTTTGAGAAAAAACTTATCCTTATGAAGATGAAAGATGAAATTTTTATATAATTCAATTACAAGATAATTGACCTCATTGAACAAGAACAGCAAGACCAAATTTATATTATCCTATTTATCAAAATCAAAAATGAGAATTTTCATTAGAAAAAAATAATGAAAGTGATAAAGTTTTTCTTCCAAATAAACATAAAAATGATGAGTGATGTTGGATGTGGAGTCCTAAAAAATTTAAAATTGATTTTCAAGATTTATATATAAAAAATGAAAAAGTCTATATTAAACATTATTATAATGAAGAAGAAGATCAGAATAAATATCAAAGAGAAAAAAATTGGTTAGATAATTTTTTAAATACAAAATGAACTTTAACATTAAATAAATATTTTACTTATAAATGAATTTTTAGTAATCCAAAACCAGTTGAATTAATAGATATGTTTTTAAAATTATCTACAAAAGAGGATGATATTATTTTAGACTTTTTTTCTTGAAGTGGAACTACACAACAAGCAACAATTGAATTAAATAATGATGACTGATGAAGTAGAAAATATATTTGAGTAGAAATGTGAGAATATTTTGATAGTGTTACAAAACTTAGAATAGAGAAGGTTATTTATTCTAGTAATTGGAAAGATTGAAAACCTCTTGATAATAATTGAGTAAGTCAAATTTTTAAATATCAAGTATTGGAACAATATGAAGATATTTTAGATAAATTAGAAAATTGAAATGAAACAATACCAAATTGATTAGATTTGAAATATTTATATAAACCAAACGAATTAAAACTTAAATCTAGTTTAGATTTAAGAAAACCTTTCAATAACAAATATATTTATTGAAGACAAAAAAATGAAACTTTTGTTGATATTGTAGAAACTTACAATTATATCAAAGGTTATTTTGTAGACAAAATAGATTATCATAATTATAATTATACTAAATATAATATAAATTATGCGATAGTTAAAGTTTGAACTAAATTAGTGATATGGAGAGATTTAATTGAATGAGATCTAGAATTATTAGAAATTGATTCTAATAATATCTTAAAATTATTAAAAAATTATGAAGATATTGAAGAAATAGAAGTAAATGTAGAGTTTTATAATTTATGACTAGATAAACATAATTATATAAATCTAGATAATAGAAAAATAGAAGTAAATTTAATTACTTTAGAAGATTTCAATATTTAATAACTTCAAAAAAATGGAAACTAAACTATTTAACTATATAAAAACTCATTTTTTTGATAATGCTTTGGATTTTAAACTAGAACACAATCAAAAATTTCTAGAAAATCTATGAGAAAATAAATTACAATTAAATGAAGAATACCTTAAAAATATTTATAAATATCTAAATATTTATAATAAATTTTTAAGAGAGAAATGAGAAAAAGAAATAAGTTTAAGATATTATCAAATACTTGCTTTGTATTATAGTGAAGTGTATTTTGAAAATAAAGATTTAAAAGACTTTGAGAGTTTTTCAAAAAACTCTCTTGCTTATTGGATGGCAACTTGAAGTGGAAAAACAATTGTTATGCACTTAAATATCTTGCAATATTTAGAAAAACTTGAAAGTTTCTCTAAATTACAAGTAATTTTAACGACACCTTGAACAAATTTAATAGACCAACACATAAATGAAATTGTTCCTTTTTTAGATTATCTAAATAAAAAATACTCAAATAAAATTGAATATATTATTGATACAACTTCATCGTTATTACAAAAAGGAGCAAATTACTACTCTCTTAATTGAAATAAAAAAATAAAAAGAATTATTCTTGTAGATGAAGCACATATTTGAGTTTCTTCACAAGAAGAATGAAAATTTTATACTCTAAGAAATGAATTAAATAAAGAAAATTCGTTTTTATTTGAGTATAGTGCGACTTTTCATAATCTTCATAAATCTATTGAAAAGGAATATGAAAACCAAATAGTTTATGATTATAATTATAATCTTTTTTATTGAGATTGATATTGAAAAGATTATGCATTCAAACAAATTTGAGAAGATGTTTTAGCATGAGAAAATTTTGAAGAAATTAAAAAAAATATAGATGAATGTTTAAATGTTACTCAAGATAAATTACATATATGGAGAGAATTAAAAGACTATAACTCTCAAAAACAAATGGCACTTTTTGGGGATGTAAAAATGTTTCCAAATAAACCTTTAATAACTTTTATGGGTAATAGTGTTTCTTGAGAGGAAAGCGATGTTAAAGATATTTTATTATATTTTTCTTCTCTTAAACAAGATGAAAAGAAAAAATATGACAATATTTTTAACTTTGAAATTGATTGAAAACTTCATATTACAAGAATTAGATGAATAGAAGATGAATTATTATTGTCTTTTTGAGATACTTGAAAATATTTTTGAATAGTTAATGTTTGAGGTTGAGACTCGTTTTTTAGTAGTATTGAAAATCCAAATATTATTAAAAAAAGTATTGATATAATTGATTCAAAATACTTGTTTAAAAATATAGATAAAAAAGAAAGTCCTATTAATGTTTTAATTTGAAGTAGAAAATTTAGTGAGGGGTGGAACTCGTTTAGAGTAAGTGTTATAGCACTTATAAATATATGAAAAAGTGAATGAAATAAAATTATTCAAATATTCGGTAGAGGAGTAAGACTAAAATGACTTAATAATGATTGAAAAAGAAAATATAAAGAACATAATGAAAATTATTACTCATTACTTAACTCAAACAACGAACATAAATTAAAAAAACTTGAAACACTAAATGTTTTAAGTTTAAAAAGGTCTTATTTAGAGACTTTTACAAACAAGATAAAAGAGGAAATAACTCATACTTTTACATTTAAATTAGAAGTAAAAATAAATAATGCTATAAAATTATGAGATAAAGAAATTCAATTTGATGATTATTCAAAAAGATTACCTATTTTTAAGTTATCAAAAAAACAAGTAGAACAAAAAATTATTTATATAAAAAGAGGTTTTGAATCTATTTGATATATTTATAATGAAGAAAATCAAACACTAGAATGAGAATTAAACAATTTTAATTTTAACCTAGATTATAGAACAAATAGAGACAATATTTGAATAGACATAAAAGAGTCTTTTAAGCAAAAAGTTATAGAATATAGAGACTATATTGATATTTTAAAAATTAAAAAAATAATAAATGATTTTAGCATTGAAAATATGCTTAAAATCTATAATTATGATGAAACTTCAACAACTTGAAGACAAGATTTTGATTATATCTTATTATTTAATTTCATAAATGAAATTAAATATGATTCAAATTTTGAAATTAATAATATTTCTTTAATACAAATTGAAAAATTATTAATAAAACTTCTTCGTGAATTTTTATCAAAATTAAAAAATAAAATCAATCATCAAATCAATTCAAAGAATATAGTTTTTTGAGAAAAACTATCTCAAAGAAAAGATTGAAAATGATGAGACTTCTTAGAATATTATAATATTACTAAGGTTTTTGATAATGAAGAAGAAAAAAATACATATATATCAAATATTGAGAATGAAAAACAAAATATTATAAACACCTTAAGTTATACTAATATTTTTAATCATATTTATCACCCACTATTTAAAGAAAATAGCACAAATGATATAAATATAAGTCCCGATACTTTAAATGTTTGAGAAATAGAATTTATTCAAAGATTGAATAATTCTATTATTTGAATGAATTCAAATTTAGAAGAAAATGAAAAAGATAGATATGAATTTTATTTAATGAGAAATGTTGAAAGTTTAAGAAGTATATGAGTATACTTAGAAGATGAAGAAGCACCATTTTTTCACGATTTTATATTTTGGATAATTGATAACGAAGAAAAGAAAATATTTATCAATCTTGTTGATCCTAAAGGACAAGATTGAATAATTGATAGAGTTACTTTAAAATTTAACTCTAAAGCAAGAATTTGAAATAAAAAATGAGATTCTTCAAAAACATTACAAAATATAGAAGAAAAATTAAATCAAAATAAAAATAATATTGATAATCATTATAAATGATATGATATTAAGTTAAATTCATTTATAATGCTTGTTAGGACAAGTGAATTATGAAATAACTTACAAGACAATGATACAATTCAACTATTAAAAAACAATAATGTTTATAGACTTGATTGGGAATGAGAAAATGATTGTATTTTGTTAATGATTCAAGAATTATCAAAAGATTGATTAAGAGACTTACAAAATAAATTTAAAAATATGGATGTTAGTTTTTTAAATGATGATGAGGATTATGACAAACCTAGAGAAAGTCTAAAAAAGAAAAAGAAAGATAAATCATAATTTTTATAAATATGACAACTATTGAAAAAGGATATTTTATTTATACAAGAATTTCTAAAGAGTGAGATTATGACAAATCTTTAGACGACCAAAAAGATATTTTAAAGACTTTAGCAGAGAAAAATTGACATAAAATAGATAGATATTTTGAAGATATTAAAAGTTGACATAATTGAGATAGAATTGAGTTTGATAGGATGATTGAGTTATTATTTGAAGATTCAAAAAATGATATACAAAATAGAAAATATGCTTGAGTTTATGTTTTTAAATTAGATAGATTTTCTCGTAATTATGATGATTTTAACAAGTGAGAAAAATTATTAGATTTATGATATAGAATTATTAGTGCTACGGAAACTATTGAGAATACTCCGACTTGAAGACTTTTGTTTCGTATGCTTTCTTCTTTCGCAATTTATGAAAGTGAGAAATTAAGTAATAGACAAACATTTTCAAGAATTTCAAATATAATACAATCAAATTTTAAATCATTAGGATTAAAACTAATTTTTTGATATAAATTTAATTGAAATAATTTAGTTGTTGATAATAAACAAAAATGAATAATAATTAAAATTTATGATGAATACCTTAGACTTTCAAATAAAAATATTTGAAAATCCAAAAAAGATAGAACTACAAAAGAACAAAGATATGAAGAAATTTGGAAATTCTTGAGAGATGATGAAAAGAAAAATATTAGAAGTTATCTTTTAAAACTAAAAGAAGAAAGTAAAAAAAATAAAAACAAAAAATCAAAAGAAAAAGATAATAAACAAGAAAATAATGAGGAAGAGAGTGTTATTGTATATGAAGAGGGTTGAGAAGAAGTGTTAGTTAAAGAATCTAATTTTGTTGAGAACATTTTGTTAAATAAGGCAAAAATTAAGTATAATTGAATATTAACAACAAGTATAAAAATAAATGATGAATTAATAATAAATCATATCAATAATCTTAAAAAAAAGAACGAACAAAAAGAAATATGAGATGAAATAATTATGGATTGAATTAATGAAATAGGAGAGAAAATAGATTTTACATTTTTCTTTGATGATTTGAGAATTATTGATGATGAATTATATGCAAAAGTGAGAGATGATGAGAGAAAATATAATAAAAATGAAAATAAAGATGAAATAATAGAAAAAATCTCAAATTATACAAATATTATTTATCTATTAAGAAAAGATTGAGAAAAAAGATTTTTTAAAACAGATGAAAAAAAATGATATTATCAATATAAGACTAATAAAGAACTTGATGAAGAAAGTAAAGATGAGAAAAAAACTCTAAGTATATCAGAGTATAAAATAAACGATATGATTTTAGATTGAGGATATTTAGAGGTATTAAAAAATATTACGGAAGAGAAAAAAATCTATATTGAAGATATAATACTTAAAGATTTAGAAAAATTAGAAATACAAGATAAAAAGCAATATCAAATAAGACAAATGTGTTATAAAGATGAAATAAATGAAAGAGAATTAGAAAAAAAACATTTTAAAATTACAAAGATTGAAGATAATAAAAAATTAGAAAAATTAGAAATTGAAATTGAAGATTATCAAAATAAATTAAAAGAAATAGAAGATAAAATTAATATAATAAAAGATAAATATAGAAAAAAACTAAAAATATTTATTAGTATTTTTTCAAAAACACCAAAAGAATTGTTAAATTTAAATCCAAAACTTGCAAATGAGATTTTAAAAGTCATTTTTGATTGAATTGAAGTATCTCAAGAAAGTAGGAGAATTATAAGAGTTCATTATAGTAAATTTATCCAAGAATTAATATGAAACTAAAATATATATGATATGTTAGAATTTCTTGAACCAAAGAACAAAAGGAAAGAAATTTATCAATCCCAAATCAAATAGAACAAATTGAAAATTATTGTAAATTAAATGATATTGAAATTATAAAGATTTTTAGAGAAGAAAATAGTGCATTTAAGTGAACTAGACAAGTTTTTGCAGAAATGATTGAATTTATGAAAGATTCAAAAGATTTAGATTGATTAATTACTTTTAAGTGGGATAGAATCAGTAGAAATATTGATGATTTTGCTATTATAGACAAGGTAACTAAAGAAAAAAATGTAGAAATAATCTCTCTTAGTGAACCTCTCCTAAATTCGTATATGGGTAGATATCTAGTTCGTGATATGCAAAATAGAAGTATTTTATATAGCGAGGAGTTGAGTTTTAGAGTTAAATTATGAATTAGAAAAAAATTACAAAATGGATGAGATATTTGATGACCTACACCTTTTTGATATATAAGAAGTTGAGGTTGTTTTGTTCCTCATAATGAAAAATCAATTATTGTAAAAGACTTATTTGATTTATATTCTTCATGAGGTTTTTGATATAAATCACTTGCAAAGAAAATAAATCAAAAATATGATACAAAATTTTATCATAAACATATAGAAAGTATTATGAATAATACTATTTATTATGGTGTAAGAAAAAAGGTATGGAAATTAAGTAAAGATGAATATTTCTTTTGGTGAGTCCCAAAAGCATGAACATATATAGAAGAATATCCTATTAATTGAATTATTCCTATTATTTCCAAAGATTTATATGAAAAGTGTGAAGAAATAAAAAATCAAAAAAATAAACATACATGACAAAAATATTCAAAAACTTGAGATCCAAAAATATTTTTGTGTTCTTGTGGTAGAACAATGCTAAGGGATGATAAGAAATGAAATCGTTATTTAAAGTGTCCTAAACAAGTAAATAATACTTTTCCTATCAAATGCAAGGAGTGATACTTTAATTTAAATGTATTAGAAGAAAATATAGAAAAAATTATATTTGAAAACTTCCCAAAAAAAGAAGTTGCTTATGAAATTATTGATTATTTAGAAAAAGAAATGATTAATAATGAAGATGAAAGAAATAATAAATTAATTTCTAATATAAATAAACTAAAAGATTTAAATGAAAAACAAGAAACTTTAATGCAAAGTTATATAAACAATAAAATTTCTCAAGATTTATTAGAAAAAATGAATTTTCAAATTGAAGATGAGATAAAAAATATTTGAAACGAAAATAAATTATTAAAAAATCACGAAAAATGATTAGAAATCAATAAAAGACTTGTAGAACTTTTTAAATATGTAGTTTTTGTCTTAGATATGCTTAAAAAAGAAGAATCAACTAAAAAAAGTTCTCAATCTTTTTCAATGCTTTTCCATATAGTTGAGAACTGTTTTTTGGGTAGTAAAAAAGTGCTTAGTTATCAACTAAAAGCACCTTTCAATTTATTCAAAAATGTTGAATTTGGTTTATGGTTCGGGATATAGGATTCGAACCTATGATAAGAGATTCAGAGTCTCTGGCCTTACCGCTTGGCGAATCCCGAATATATAATTTTTGCTATTTTATACAAAATATTGTATAATCAAATTAAATATTAATTATTTTATAATATTATGCCTCTTTCAATAAATTTTGAGCAAAATGGTTTAAATTTACAAAATGAATATAAATGAGTAGATTTTTGAGATTTAGATTCAAACTTGGTATTAGCCAAATTCTTGGAAAAATATAAAAGATTTCCAGTTTTTGCTGTGAGTTGACCAGCTTGAGCATGAAAATCAACATTTACTAAAGCTATTGCAAAATATTATTGAGCAGAAATTTTTAGAGAATTACCAGAATTAAATCCATTTTTAGGTTTAATTTGAAAAACCAAAGATAAAATAAATGATAGTTTATGGTATCCTAATCAGACATTTTTTTGTAGTACTGACTCAGCAATAGTAGTTGATGGATTTATAAATGCTATGAAAAGACCAGTAGTATTTGATTTTGCAATTACACAAACGAAAGCTTTTTGAGATTTAAAATTAACTTGAGCTGAAAAAGAAAATTTTACTAAAATGTTTGAAAATATTTTTTATGGTGGTGGAGAATGATGATTTTGATGATTACCAAAACCAGATTTAGTTATTGAAATAAGAGCAGATGATGAAAGTATTATAAAAAGAAGAGAAGCAAGAGGGAAGCGGGTTGATAGTGCTTTTGTAGATGAGGTTTGAAAAATGAATGAACTTTATAGATGATGATTTTTATGAAATTATTTTGAAAATGTTGTTGTGTTTGATAATAGCCAGGAAATTACACAAGAAGAGTTAACTACAAAAATAAATGAATTTTTAGTATCACTAGTAAAATAAAATAAAAAAAATCGTAAATTTTTACGATTTTTTTTATTTTATTTAAGAAAGATTATTTTACTTCAACAGTAGCTCCTTCAGCTTCTAATTTAGCTTTCATGTCGTTAGCATCATCTTTAGAAACATTTTCTTTAACTACTCATCCTGCATCAGCTAAATCTTTAGCTTCTTTTAATCCAAGACCAGTTAATTCTCTAATAACTTTAATAACTGCGATTTTACTTCCACCTGCTGATTTTAATTCAACATTGAATGAAGTTTTTTCTTCAGCTTCACCAGCTCAAGCAGCACCAGCAGCAGCAACCATAACTGGAGCAGCAGCAGATACACCGAATTCTTCTTCCATAGCTTTAACTAAATCATTTAATTCAACGATAGTTAATTCTTTTACTAAATCTAAAATTTTAGTAGCATTAGCACTTAATTCTGCCATAATAATAATATTAAAAAATAAATAATGTATTTGATTCTAACTAGTTAATAGCTAGTTGCTGACTAGGGAAATCCCTAATCAGTATACTAAATATCAATTAAGCTTTTACTTCTTCGTTAGTAGTTTCTGCTGGAGTTTCTACTGCTTTTGGAGTTTCTACTTTTACTTCTTTTTTCCCTTCTAATTCTCAAGCTTTAGTTTTTCCTTGAGTTTCAAGTTCTTTAGCAGCAGCATCAAGGAATCTTGCCATTCCAGAAAGTGGAGACATCATAGATCCAACCAATCTTGAAAGTAGAGTTTCTCTTGAAGGCATAGAAGCAATCACTTTTGTTTCTTCAAGTCCATTGATTTTCCCATCAAATATAGATGCAACCCAAACCATTTTTTGAACTTCAGCTTTTTTATTGTAAACTTTTGTTATAAAAGCATTTGTTTTACTTAATCAAGCGATAGAATCATCATTTGAACAAACTACTCATACTTGTCCAGGTAATAAATTTAAATCTAAATCTAAACCTAATGCTTCTTTTACAGCAATTCTTACTAATGTTTTTTTTGCTAAGTTATAAGTAGTATTTACTGTTCTTAATTCTTTTCTTAAATCAGAAAATTCAGATACAGTCATAGCATTTGTTTGGGCAAAACCAACTGATTTTGCATTTTTAATATTTTCTATTAATTGAGATAAAATCTCTTCTTTTTTAGCTCTTGTTACTGCCATAGAGGTATAATTACGATATATTAACTTTCTTTCTATGAATAAAAAAATCTTTTTACCATTAAGATAAAAAGATATTGTTTTGTTATATAATTTTACAAAAACGTCTTTTTTATCTCGGTTGGACTTATGTATTGCCAACTGTCTTTGATATAGAAAGTAGTGGTATTATATATAAAAAAATATTAAGTCAAATTTTTTTTTGCAAAAAAAATAATCTGATTTCTCAGACTATTTTTTAAGAGTTTCAGTTTTTTTCATTCTAGCATAGAATTTATCAACCGCACCAGTTTTAAGAATTCTTTGTTCTCCTGTATAAAATGGATGACATTTTGCACAGATTTCCACTCTTAATTCAGCATCTTTTAAAGTTGACATAGCTTCTACTACATTTCCACATGAACAAATGTATTTTACTTTTTGTGAAGCTGGGTGTATTCCTTGTTTCATAATAATAATTTTTCTTAATTGCCCGCTAAATACGGTAACAAAATATAAAATATTTGGATTGGTGCCGAGAGAGAGACTCGAACTCTCACGCGATGAAGCACTGGCTTCTAAGACCAGCATGTCTACCAATTCCATCATCCCGGCATAAAACATAAAATGGTGGGCCGAGATAGATTCGAACTATCGAAGGCGTAGCCAGCGGATTTACAGTCCGCCCCATTTGTCCACTCTGGTATCGACCCTTATAGCAAAAAGCAGAAAGCTTTTTAGTAAAAAGAAGGTGTTTTGAATTCTCATTACTTTTAACTTTCTACTTTAGCATTTTTATGTTAAATGGAGCCAATAATCGGAATTGAACCGATGACCGTTCGCTTACAAGGCGAATGCTCTACCAACTGAGCTATATTGGCACTTTGTATAGTGTTGCTTTTTCATAAGCGAGACATATATTATGAAAAATATTTATTATGTCAAAATTTTTTTTAACTTTTTTTGTATTTTATTTTTTTTTGTGTATATTATCAAAAAAATAACTATTTAAATTATGTATTATCAAGAAAAATTACAAACGTTTTTGCAGCAAAAAACTAATTTACAAAAAATAATTGTTGTTTATGGACCAACTGCTTGCGGTAAAACTGGTCTTGGTATAGAAATTGCAAAAAACATAAATTCTGAAATTATTTCAACCGATTCAAGACAAATTTTTAAATATTTAGACATTTGAACTTGAAAGGTAACTCAAGATGAAATGCAATGAATAAAACATCATATGATTGATATTATTACTCCAGATATTAATTATTCTGTTGCAGAATTTAAAAATGAGTCTGAGAAAATTATTTCAAACTTACATACAAATTGAAAAATTCCTATTTTAGTATGATGAACAGGTCTTTATATAGATAGTTTAATTTATGATTTTGATATACCAAAAGTTCCAGCTGATGAATTTTTAAGAAAAAAATTAGAAAAAGAAGCTGAAAATTTTTGAAATGATTATGTATATAATAAATTGGTTAAATTAGATCCAGAATATGCTAAAGAGCTTCATCCTAATAATCTAAATTATGTAATTAGAGCTATTGAAGTTAAAACTTTAACATGAAAATCAAAAAAAGATTTTAGAAAAGAAAAAAAATTAAAATTTGATACTTTATTTTTAACTCCATATAATTGATATAGGGAAGAATTATACAATAAAATAAATAATAGAGTACAATCTATGTTTGATAATTGATTAGTTTGAGAAGTAAAAAATATTTTAAATATGTGATATAAAACATCTGATTTCTGACTTAAAACTATCTGATATAAAGAAGTTATAGAATATTTTGAGTGAAAAATTTCTTTAGAAGATTGTATTTCTTTGGTTAAACAGTGAAATAGAAATTATGCAAAAAGACAACTCACTTGGTTTGGAAAATATAACTTTTAAAAAAAACTTGCAAATCCCCTAACATATACTAAAATAAAGTTGTTAAAAACAACTTTATTTTTTTACCCTTG
>JBLJBH010000023.1:0-57096 GCA_047637875.1 Patescibacteria group bacterium | reverse complement strand
TAGTGACATTTCTATTTTTTACGATAGTGACATTTTAACTTTTAAAATTACAATAAATAAAAAAACTTTTGCTTTTAAAAAGTTTTTTTATATAATTCGGCTTGTTAGCTTTACTGGTGTATTTTCCGGTTACTAATACATTTATTTTTTAAAAATACTCGCATATGGAAAGAGCAGAGAAAAAACAAGTTATAGCAGATTTTGCTAGAACTAAATGAGATACTTGATCTCCAGAAGTTCAAGTTGCTATTTTAACTTCAAGAATTGAAGCATTAAAAGAACATTTACTTATTCACAAAAAAGATAATCACTCAAGAAGAGGTATTATGCTTATGGTTGCTAAAAGAAGAAAAATGTTAAATTACTTGAAAAAAACTAATATTGAAAAATACGAAGAAATTTTAACAAAATTAGAATTAAGAAAATAATATCAAAAAATACTTTTTCAATTGAAAAAGTATTTTTTTTGTTTTAAGTTTTAAAAAATTCCTAAGGATAAAATTCTTAGGAATTTTTATTTTATCTTCTCTAATTTCTCTTCTAATTTCTTGAGTTTATCTTGCGCGTCAGCTTTTTTCTCCATTTCGGCTCTCACAAGAGCTGGTGGAGCATTTCTTACAAAGCTTTCATTTAAGAGTTTTCTATCAAGAAGTGCAATATATTCTTTGCTATCAGCAATAGAAGCTTTGAGTCTTTCTACTTCAGCCGTCATATCTTTTGCATTTGAGTTATCAAGGAATATTTCTACTCATGATTTAGTAACTGCATATACGAGTTCTTCATTATCCACTTTTGAAACACATTGAGTTTCTTCAGATCTAACTATTCAAGATATTAAAGCTAAAATCTCATCATTAAATAAATCTTGTTTTGATTTTTTAACTTTCAATAATAATTTAATAGTATTTGAAGGAACGATATTATTTTCTGCTCTTAATCTTCTAATTTCAGTAATAACTTCAATAATAATTTGTTTGTCTTTTTCGATTTCTTTATTTTCCATAATTGCAACTTTTGAATAAGAAGTTTCAATTAATTTTCATTCAAATCACATTTTATTCCATAATTCTTCTGTAACAAATGGGATAAATGGATGCCATAATTTTAAAATATTATTAATCGCATACATGATTACATCATTTCCATGTTTTGAAGTCGCGCGTGTAATTTTAAATTCTTCAATATAATAATCACAAAAATCATTTCTAGTAAAATTTTGTAATTCAATTCAAGCTTCAGAAAAATTAAAATTTTCCATTCAAGAATTTAGTCTATCAGAAACTGATTTTAAACGAGATAAAATCCATTTTTCATGAAACATTAAATTGTCATAATTTTTCAAAATTCTTTTTTCTAAAGTATCATAATCATCAATTTTATACTCAGATTTTTCAAATAAATTTGTGTAAACAAAACGAGTTGCATTCCATATTTTATTGATAAATACTTTGTTTTCCATGACATTGTCTTCATCAAATTTTAGGTCATTTCAAGGAGTATTTCAGATAGAACAAGTCAGTCTTAGCGCGTCAGCAGAATATTTTTCAATCATATCAAGTGGATCAATTCAGTTTCCAAGAGATTTAGACATTTTTTTACCATTTTTATCTTTAATAAGCCCATGAAGATAAATTTTTTCAAATGGAGTTTGTCCAGTAAATTCATATCAAAACAATAACATTCTGATAACCCAAAAGAAAATTATATCATGTCCTGTTTCTAAAACTTGTGCTGAATAAAATTTTTGAAATAATTCACTTTGGTCTTTTAATGATTTATCAAAATCAAAATCTAAAACTGAAAATGGCCACAAACCTGATGAAAACCAAGTATCCAAAACATCTTCATCTTGAGTATAATTTCAAGTTAAAGTTAAGTCTTCATCTGAAACAACCATTTCTCATGTTTCTTTATGATAATAAGCAGGAATTCTATGTCCCCACCAAAGTTGTCTTGATATACACCAATCTCTTAAATTAAATATCCAATCCTCAAAAATTTTATTAAATCTTTCAGGAATTATTTCAAATTCTTTTTTCTTATAACCAGCAATAACTTTCTCTGCCATTTTCCCAACAGAAACAAACCATTGAGTTGAAATAATAGTTTCTACTTTACATCAACTTCTTTCACAATATCAAACTTTATGAGTATAATCCTCAACTTTTACTAAATTTCATTTTGCTTTTAAAAGTTCTACAATATTTTCTCTAGCTGTCATAAAATCTTGACCAGCAAATATTCAAGCTTTTGAAGTCATTTTTCCATCTTTACCTAGAACAATATTATCCATAGGTAAATTATGACGTCTAGCAACTTCAAAATCGTTTGGATCATGAGCTGGAGTAATTTTTACAGCTCAAGTTCAAAATTCCATATCAACCATTTCGTCTCAAATAATTGGAATTTCTCTATTTAAAATTGGTAAAATTAATTTTTTTCAAGCTTTTAATAAAGCTTTATATCTTTTATCTTTTGGATGCACAGCAACTGCCTCATCTCAAAGTAAAGTTTCAGGACGAGTTGTAGCAACAATAACTTCATTATCACTTCCTGAAACAAAATAAGTTATATGATAAAGTTTCCCTTTTTCTTCTTTATAAATAACTTCTTGATCTGATAAAACAGTATTTAAAACTGGAGAATAATTTACCATATATTCTCATTTATAAATCATTCATTTATTATATAAATCCAAAAATGCTTTTGTAACTTGTTTTGAAAGTCCAGCATCAAGTGTAAATCTTTCTTTAGACCAATCTGTTGAAGATCACATTTGTCTCATTTGATGAGTGATAGTATTTCAATATTTTTCTTTCCATTCCCATACTTTTTCTAAAAATTTTTCTCTTCATAAATCTTTTTTAGTAATTCCCTCTTTTGCTAAGTTTTTTTCTACAACAGCTTGAGTTGAAATTCATGCATGATCTACTCAAGGAAGCCATAAAGTTTCATCTCAAATCATACGATGATATCTAGTCATTATATCTTGAAGAGTTAAAAAAACTGAATGTCATAAATGAAGTTGTCATGTGACGTTTGGAGGTGGCATAGGGATATAAAATGTTTTTCAAGTTTTTGAAGCTTTTGGTATAAAACATCCGTTTTGTTCCCAATCCTTATAAATCTCTTTTTCAAAGATTTCAGGTTCATATTTTTTAGAAAATGTTGTCATTTTTAAAAAATTAAATAATAAAAAGAGAAAAATTTTCATTTTTCCCTCTCATTATATAAATTAGAACTTTTATGCAAGTTTATGTTTAAAATTATATTCCTATTCAATCTCTTAAAATATTAATTTCATATAATAAATTTTTATCTTTTTTGATTATAGCTTCAAGTTTATTACAACTATAAAGTACAGCTGCGTGATTTCTACCAGAAAAAATATTCCCTATTCTTTCGTAAGTATAATGTAGTTTTGTTTTTAAAAGATACATTGCAACTTGACGAGGAATCATAAATTCTTTTCTTCTATTTTCTCATAGTATTCATTCTTTTTCTATACCAAAATGATTTGAAACAGCTGTTATAATATCTTCATAACTTTTAATAGTAGTAGTTCTTTGAATTTTAGTTTCTCCAAGCATATCAGTTGTGAAACTAAGTTTTTTTAATTTTTTAGCAACTTTTTCCAAAGATGGAGTTGAATGATCAAGTTCATATTCAGCAACAAGTTGATTTAAAATTCATTCTAATTCTCTAACACTATCTGTAACATTTGCAGCTATGAATTCAGCTACTTCTTGAGGAATTAAAAATTCTCTAGCACGAGCTTTTTCTTGCAAAATAGCTAAACGAGTTTCAAAATCTGGTTTTGAAATATCAACTATTATTCCCCACTCAAATCTTGATTTTAATCTTGGCTCAATTTCTGTTAATTCTTTTGGAGATCTATCTCAAGAAATAATAATTTGTTTTTGAGAATCATATAATATGTTGAAAATATTATATAATTCATTTTGAGTTTGTTCTTTTTTTGATAAAAATTGAACGTCATCTATAATAATTACATCAACCTCAGCATATTTTTGTCTAAGTCTTTCAACTCATTTTTTCTTTACAGCACTAACATATTCAGTTATAAATTTATCAGCTGTCATATATCTAACAACTTTATCTTTATACTTTTTTAAAATTGCATTTCAAGTTCATTGAAGTAAGTGAGTTTTTCAAAGTCAAACTTCTCAGTAAATATAAAGTGGATTATAAGATTTCCCAGGATTTCTTACAACAGCTTCGCAAGCTGAATATGGAAGTTGATTTGATGGTCAAACTATAAAATTATCTAAAGTATATCTATCATTTGTAGATCAAGTTTTATATTCATTTTCATTTGATTTTGTATTTTCTTGATTTTTTGATGAAATTTCTCAAACAGTTTTTTTAGATTTTTTTGAAAATTCCTTAAAATAATTACTACAGTCAACAACTTCTTTATTAGAAGGATTTTCTATATTCATATCAACTAGAAATTCTATTTTTGTAATTTCTGGTAATTCTTCTCTAGTAGCTTTAAAAATTAAATCATAAAATTTTGCTTCTAAATTTTCTTTCATAAAACCCGAAACAACTCAAAAAGTAACTTTATTTTTACTAATTTCAATTATTGATATTTTTCTAAAATATACTAGAAAATCTTGTTTTTTAATGTCTTTTAAAATTCCATTTAATATATTTTTCAAACTGTTGTAATTTTCCATATGTGTTTATCTAAATTAATTTTTAATAAAATATAATTTGATTTATTGAAGATTAATGATAACTTATAGAAAAAAAAATTTAAGTCAATTGTTTATTTTTTATTGACAAACTTTATTGTATAAAATTATTATACAAAATATTGAGTTTTACTTTTATTTATCTAAAAAATACTAAAAATGTCTAATTTAACAAAAAACTTAATGATAATTTTTATCATTTTAATTACTATATTTTTAATAGTTTTTAACATTTTTTGAAAAAAAAATAATACTCAAAATAATTCAATTATTTTTTCTTATCCTGAAAATAATTTAAATTTTGCTTGAGAAAAATTACCTGATTTAGAAGAAAATTATTTTATAAAAGAAAGGTTTGATAAAGAATTTTTAAATACATCTTACAATTTATATCAATTCTTTTTATATGTAAAAAGATTACCTTTATATATGTGATATATTGAAGAAAAGCTAGATGAATATAATATTCCAGAAGATTTTAAATATTTACCAATAGCTGAAAGTGCTCTAAGAAATGATGTGGTTTCTTCAGCTGGAGCTGCTTGAATTTGGCAATTTATGCCATTAACTGCTTTAGAATATTGACTAATTGTTAATGAAAATATTGACGAAAGGTATAATTTTGAAAAAGCAAGCCTTGCAGCTATAAAGTATTTGGATTATTTACATAATATTTTTTGAAATCGGACTTTAGTTGCTGCTAGTTATAATAGATGACAAAATGGTATAAAAAGAGCTTTAGAAGATCAAAAAGTAGATAATTATTATGATTTATATTTAAATGAAGAAACTTCTCGCTATGTTTTTAGAATACTTGCGATAAAATATGTTATAAAAGATTATGAGTCAAAAAAATCATATATTGATAAAATTATTTGATGAGTTTATAAAGAACCTAAAACTGATATTGTAAAACTTTGAAAAGTAGATGATTTAAAAAAATGGGCTTTGGAAAATTGACAAAATTATCAAACAATAAAAACACTTAATATGTGGATAAAAAAAGATTTTTTACCTGAAGGAAATTGGGAAGTTAAAATACTTAAAAAATAAAAGAAGTTTTAAAAACTTCTTTTATTTAAAAAACTTATACCAAATCGTTTTTAATGCAATATTAATTGCATTTCAAGAGCTTTGTCATTTTGACATAGAATAATCAGTATAGAGAATATCAACTGGAATTTCTTTAAATTTCAAATGATTTGTAGCAATTATATCAACTATTTCGGAAGCGTGTCACATTCAATCAATAGTTATTGAAATATTTTTTAGAGTTTCCAATTTCATAACTCTGTATCAATTATGAGAATCAGTTAATTTAATATTGCTTATAAAAAAAGTAAAAAGAATTCAAAGTTTTAAAATAATTTTTCTTGATAATGAAACATTTGTATTTGTTTTTGTAATAAATCTAGATCATAAAACTATTTGTAAATTATTATCTTTTTTAAATGCCTCTAAAAATTTTGGTAAATCTGATAATCTATGTTGTCAATCTGCATCGTAAGTACAAATATATTCAACTTTTCAATATCTTCTAAGATACTCAAATCAAGTTTCTAGTGCTGCTCATTGACCTCTATTTTTATAATGAGTTAAAATAATTATTTTATCTTCATATTTTCTTAAAATCTCTAAAGTTCTATCTTTTGAACCATCATTTACAACTATTATATTTTTATAATTATTTTTTATTAGATTTTCAATAGTTTCTGATATTACTTTTTCTTCATTATAAGCAGCAACTACAAAACAAAGTTCTCAAAAAACAATTTCTTTCTTTGAATTTGCTATAGCTATTTCTCTAACTAATTTTGTAAAATCTTCACGAGATTGTTCAACTTTATTTAAAAGTAAAATTGAAAAATACATTAAAAAAATTATAGAAGAGTAAACAAGTAAATCAGCTCATCTTTGAAGTCAAAAAAATCATCAGATAGTATTTAATAAGTTAGGTAAAAAAGTAAATGCTACAAGTCAAGCTCCAACTCAAATAAATACCAGAAAATGTAGTGCATTAAATTTTTGTTTTTTTGCTACATCTATTGATATAATAAACAAAATAATTCAAGATATAATAAAAAAGACTTGTAGTAAATTCATATTTTTTTCTAAATATATAAAATATCATCCCAATCGCTTCTATAAAGCGGTTCATTTAGCAATTTTTGATCTATAAAATGTCATATAAATCCTATATTTCTTGATAGTATAAAGAATCCATTAAAAATTCAAGCTTCAATATATTTTTGTATTTCAGTATTACTCATACCAATATCTTTCATCATATCTAAAAGTAAAACTGCTGTCATTCCATCAACATTGAGAATAAGATTTGGTTTTTTATCAAGAGTAATTTTTTCTACTTCTAAAGCAAACTCAAGATGTTTTGTTGATGGAAATTCTTTTGAAAGTTCCAAAAGTAATTCACATCTTTTATCAGGATTGAATTTTGATTTTACTTTATGTCCAATTCATGGAATAAATTCTCATTTTTTCTTCATCATATCAACATATTCTTTTGGAGAAACTCCATTTTTTACTGCTTCAAAAAAATATTTTCCAGCTCAGTCAATTGCTCCACCAAATCTTGGTCCAACTGTTGCTAGTCATGAAATAAGTCCAGATTTTAAATCATTCCCCGCGCGAGATGTGATAATAGTATTAGTAGCTCCAGAAACTGCTGGTCCGTGATCAGCCAAAAGTATAATTATAGTATTTATAAACTTGAGAGCATATTCCGGTAAATCTCTTTTGAGCCACAGATTTCATATAACATTAGCAATACTTCCTTTTTGTATATATTCTGAAATCGGTTTTTTATTATAAGTAAGTTCTTCTCATCTCTCATCAGAAATAGTAGAGGTCATTTTTGTTGATTTTCTTGAGTTTATTATTTCAACTTTTTTTTGTAATTCAGACATTTCAATATCTGAATCATTTTTAATATATAATTTTTGAAAAGTTTCTTTTATTTTTTCTCATAAATCCATAAAACTCTCTGGAACTACTGCTCAAGCATTTTTGAGATTTAAATTTTTATAATTTGAACTTTCAGTATTTGAATCAGCTTTTGCTCCAGCATGACCAAATTGTACTCCAGAAGGAAGTAAATCAGAAATTGTTCCAATACAAAAAGCTACCACTGGTTTTTTGATAATTTTATTTTTAATCATTAGAGCTATTTCATTTTCTTCATTTCACCCCACCTCTCCAAGTAACACAATCATTTTGATTTCATCTATTTTTTCATATTGTAGTATAATATCTTTGAAAGTTGCAATAGAGTATTTATCTCATCCTATAGCGACAGAAGTATGAGTTCAGTTCGTGTTATCAGCAATGATTTTACGAAGTTCATTACTCATTCATCCTGATTTTGAAACAAATCAAATACTTCACTTTTTATATAGTTTTGAATTAATAATATTTTCTAAACTTCCTCCTGTATTCCCTACTCTAAACTCTCCATTTACCATAGCTCAAACAGTAGAAGGTCCGATAATATTTTTCTTTTTTTCTTTATTGAGTGCTATAATTTTTCTCACGCAACTTTCTGGGATTCATTCAGCTATTATAATAATATTTTTGATACTTTCTATTTCCATAGATTTTAGTGTTGCATCATAAGCACTTCTAAAAGAAGCATAATTTAAAACGGTATCAGCTTTCTTTAAAATACTATCAGGAATACTTTCATAATCAGGATATGAAGTTATAAACATCTCTTTTCCTCCAAAAAAAAGTTTATAATTTGAAATATCTTTTCCTGGGTCTACAAAAGCAACCACAGAAGGTTCTCTCTCACAAATAAAGTCAAAATCAAGCATTTTTTGTGCGGTAGAAAGATGTAAACCATAGATAATGGCAAAGGAGTTTTTTGAAAACATAAATTATAATTTAATTTCTTTTAAAATATCAGTCATATAAATATTACTATCAGCAACTTTACATGGAATTCATAATTTTTCACAAGCATCAGAGAGAAGTTTGAGTCAAATTTTATCATTCAATCCTCATCTTCTAACTAAAATTTTTATTCATTTCTTCTTTATTTCTTCAGATTTTTCTTCTAAAACATCTATAATTCCAGTAAAAGTTTTATCAATTTGTGTAAAATTTGCAATAGCTCCAGCGATGATAAGATATTTTGGTTTTGGAGATTCTAACATTTGCTCAAATAAAACTCTAGTATATTCTCTAGTATAAAATCTATCTGGGTCTCCTGATAATTCTCAATAATTTGCAATTTCTTTTGCAAATCACAAATATCATAAAGTATCAGTCATCACGAGTGACCCCCCACCTCAAGAAAGTAGTGTCCAAATTTTTCAGTTTGTATTTAAAAATTTGAGTTTTAAACTTGCTCCCGTTTTTTGATCGAGATCTGAAATATATCTTTCACGAGTATTTTCTTCAAAACCAAATGTATTTGGAAATTCTAAATCTTGCCAAGAATCAGGATGTAAGAAAAATGCAGTATTATCAATTTTTGCTACCATATCAAGTAAAATGAGATTTCCATTTCTCTCATCAAAACAAAATGGATTAACCTCAAGATACGTAAAATCCTCATTTCTATAAAACGAAAATAATTGCAAGATAACTCTAAGAATTTTTTCATCAGTAATATGAAAAGCATCACTTATTTTTTTATCATCTATTTCTTCTCAAACTCAAACTTGTAAAGAAATAACTTTTTCCCAATTTTCTTCAACATCAATTCATCCAAAGTTGGAAAAGAAAATCTCGTCATAATCTCTTTCTTGTTTGATGGCAACGTAGTATTCATCAGTATGCGGAATAAATTCTTCTACCAAAAAAGTATCTAAAATACCTTTAGTTTCTTTTATGCAAATTTCTGTATTATTTTTTTCTAAAAACCATTTTTTTACTTCATCTAAAGTAAAATTTACTCAGATAAGTCCGAGTTTTCCTCTTTTTCAAAAAAGCTGATCAGGTTTAATTACATATTTTTTCCTTGCATCTAAAGAAGAAAAATCATCTAAAGAAGTAATTTTTTTTCCATTATATGATTGTCAAATAGATGAAAAAAACATTCTTTTTGCATCAAATTCTCTGATTCCTAAATTTGCCATGAATATATTTTAGTGATTATTTTTTGTATAATATGAAAAATGTCTATTTTATCAAGTTACTTTTAAACAATTCTTCTATATCTTCTCTGATTTGCGATACAATTTCTAAGTCTTTTATATCGGCTATTTTAAAATCTGGGACTCCTGATTGTCTGACTCAGTAAACTTCCCCAGGTCATCTGAGTTCTAAATCTATTTCAGCTAATTCAAATCCATTATTTGTTTTTTCCATCGCTCTGAGTCTATCGGTTGGTTTTCCAGAAGTTGGGAAAAGATAACAATAGGATTGAAATCCCCCCCTCCCTACTCTTCCTCTGAATTGATGAAGTTGTGAGAGTCAAAATCTTTCAGCTCACTCGATACACATAATAGTTGCATTCGGAACATTCACTCAAACTTCAACTACAGAAGTAGATGAAAGTATCTGAATTTCATTATTTTCAAAAGCTTTCATAATTTCTTGTTTTTCACTTGCCTTCATTTTCCCATGCAATAATCCCACTTTAAATGGAGAAAATATTTCAGTCAAAGATTCAAAAGTTGAAATAGCATTTGCTAAATCTATTTTTTCTGATTCTTCTACTAAAGGAGAAATCCAAAATACTTGTCTTCATGATTCTATTTGATTTCTTACAAAAAGTTCTACCCCATGTCTTTCCTCATCATTTTTCGCCACTTTGGTAAAAATAGTTTTTCTTCCTGCTGGATATTCATTAATAATAGAAAGATCTTGATCTCAATATAAAGTAAGGGCTAAAGTTCTTGGAATAGGAGTTGCTGTCATATTAAGAGAATGTGGAAAAAATCAGCTAGTAGAATATTTCTCTAATATTTCTCTTTGTTTTACTCAAAACCTATGTTGTTCATCGATAATAACAAGTCACAATTTATGAAAAATTACATCTTCTTCAAGTAGTGCATGAGTTCCAATAATGATATCAATATTTCCAGATTTGAGTTGTTCTTTCAAAATATCCTTTTGTTTTTTGGTTGTGCTTCCAACTAGTAGTACTGAATTTAATCCATACGATACAAAAAATTTTTCGAGTCACTCAAAATGCTGTCTGGCTAAAATTTCAGTTGGAGCAAGAATAGATGCTTGGATTTTTTCTCATTTTTTCTCACTTTGTAAAATACTATGAATTATCGCAATCGCAGCAATAACAGTTTTCCCAGTTCCTACATCTCATTGTAAAAGTCTTTGCATCGAGTGAGTTTTTTCCATATCTTTTAAAACTTGAAAAAGAGAGATTTTTTGATGTCCAGTAAGTTCAAATGGAAGTTTTGAAATAATTTCTTTTACCAGCTCTGCATCAAACGGAATTGATACACTTTTTCACTCGGAAATATTTTGTTTTTCAATTTTTTTAGAAATAGATATGTAATTTATCTCATAAAGTTCATCATAAGCGAGTCTTTCTCTGGCAATTTCAAAATCATGTTTATTTGATGGAAAATGAAGTTTTTCCAAAGCTTCTGCACGAGAAATAAAATTATATTTTTTAATAATACTTTCTGGAAGTGTTTCTGAAATAAGAGAAATATATTTTTTAATATGTTGCATTTTTAATGCAAACCAAGTTCCTGGAATATAGTTACAATCACTATAAACTGGTATCACTTCACCAGAAACTTTTGATAAATCGGTTTCTATATCTGGTGAAACAAAAGTAAGTTTTCAAAATTCATACTTTACCTTTCCAGAAAGAATAACTTTTTTTCAGATAATTTTTTCCAGTTGCTTCCCGAGATAATTTCTATTAAACCAAACTCATTCTGACATAAATCAGTTTTTATCTTCAAAGATGGTTTTTGTAAGAATTTTTCAGCTAGAGGTACGAGAATTTTCTACCGAAAGAAGTTTTACTAAAATAGTATTTTTATCTTTGATATTGATATAAGAAAAACTCTCTAAAACATTACTTCTGTCTTCGAGTGATTTTGGAAGAAAATGTATCAAGTCTCAAATGGTTAAAATACCTCATTTATGTAATGATTTAATATAATTATCTGTTGTGTGTAAAATGGTTTTTGTGAGTGGAGTAGAAAGCATTTTATAAAATAAAAAACTATTATTTTCATTATAAACATTCTTATTATTTTGCAATTTTATTTTTTTCTGTTAGAAATATATTTTGTTAAAAACTCCAATTTTTCTGATTGTAAATCCCAGATAATTTCTAAATTTTCTTTTGTTAATTTTTGTAAATATTCTTTTGATTTTTTTAGTCCTAGAAAATAAACAAATCATTTTTTTTCTCAACCTACAGACTTTCCTGTTTCTTCTATGGTTCACTCAACATCCAGAATATCATCTTTTATTTGAAAAGCTAAACCTATATTTTTAGCATATACTTCATATTTTTTATCTAACTCTTTTCACGATAATAATATTCACCCTAAAACTGAAGTAATTATTAATGCTCAAGTTTTTTTATTATGGAGTGAAATAAGTTTCTCTAAATCAAGTTTTTCAAAATTTTTCTCATAAAAAATATCCTCAACTTGTCATCCTATCATCCCAAAAAATCAAGTAGAATTTGAAAGTAATTTAACTAATTTTAATCAATTTTTTTCATCATCTATCTCACTTAAAACTTCAAAAGATAAAGTATTTAATAAATCTCAAACTAATATCCCATTTGCTTCTCAAAACTTTTTCCAAACAGTTAACTCTCATCTTCTAAATGAGTCATTATCCATTGCAGGTAAATCATCATGAACCAAACTATAAGCATGAATTATTTCCAAAGCTATACAAAACTTCATAATATCATCATTTTGACTAATGTCTTCAATTTTTTTTCAAGTTAAAATCAAATAAAATTCTAACGCAAAAATAGCTCTGATTCTTTTTCAACCAGAAACTGCATACAAAGAAGCATCTTTAATATCTGATAAAACACTAGAATATTCTTTTTTATTAAAATAATTTTCTAAATAATTTTTTAAAGATTTTTCTATAAAATTTTTATAATTTTCATACCAATTTGGAAGCATATTTTTATAGTTATTTTTTTTATAATATTTGATTGTTAAGAAAAATCAAAAACATTTGCATATTTCATATAAATAAATATAAATAATAATATATTATAAATTAAAAATAAATTATGGCAAACTGATCTATTACTTATTGAGAAATTCATGATGCTCAAAATAAATTTTGGTGAAACTATAATCATCAAACAAGAAATTCAATAGAAAATAATCCTTCATTAGCAAGAAAGGTTTTTGAAGCGCCTCTTAATTTTTTCAGAAGCACGCTTATGAAAGTGTTAGAAAAAAAATCAGATTCAACTCAAGTAGAAAATACTCAAAAATTAATTGAGCTTGTAGAAGAACCAGTTGTTCAAAAAAAACAACTAAATGAAAATTATTCTATTATTGGAAATCAAGTATTTTTTAGAGAAAAGCTTATTTGGTGAGCTGATCCAAAAACTTTTGAATCTCCTTTTTCTGATATGTGATACACAAGAGATGAAAATCATGTTTATTTTAAATGAAGAAAAATAACTTGAGCTGACCCAAAAACTTTTCATTTCATTCAAGCAAAAAATTGAGAAGAATCAGTTTATGCAACTGATAAAACAAATAGAATTTATGATTTATGAATTACGAGAAATTATGATTTTAATAGTTTTGTGGTATTAAGTAAATTAGAAAGTTATGATAAATATGGAATATATTTTTGAGAAGAAAAATTAAGAATAACTGACTTTAAAGATCAAAAAAGAATTAGAGAAAAATATGATGTAAAAGTAGGTAGATTTGGAATGGCTTGGAATTCATTTAAAAGAAATATATTTTGAGATTAAAAAAGAAACTTACTATTAAGTTTCTTTTTTATTTCCCAAAATTTCTTTTGCTTCATTGTAAAAAATCAATTGCTTTTTCAAGTTCTTGTTCATCAAAATCTGGCCAAAGTTTTTGAGTGAAATAATACTCAGAATAATCACTATCATAAAGCATAAAACCTGAATGTCTAATATCTCAACCAGTTCTAATAATTAAATCTGGAGCAGGAAAATCTCTAGTATCAAGAAATTTTTTAAATCATTTTTCATCTAAAGAGTTTATATCTATTCAAGAAGAAAAAATCTTTTTTATTGCTCTAATTATTTCATCTTGTCCAGAATAAACAAATGCTGCGATTAAAATCATTCCAGTATTATTTTTTGTTTCATTTTTTACATTTTGTAAAACTTTTTGTGATGTTTCTGGAAGTTTTTCTATATCTCATATAGTTTCAAACTTTATATTATTTTCTTGAAGTTCTGGAAGTAAATATTGTAGTTTTTCAATTAATTTTATAATTCAAGCGAGTTCTAAAGCGTCTCTTTTTACAAGATTTTCTTTACTTAAAGCCCAAAGAGTAAGATGAGAAATCTCTGGAATTTTTCACGCATATCTTATGATTTTTACAGCATTTTCAAATCAAGCTTTATGTCACATAAGAGTGGGAAGCATTTTAGATTTTGCCCATCTACGATTTCAATCCATTATTATTCAAAGATGCATTTTTCTTTTAAAATTAAACAACTATTTTATCATCATCACTTACTACTTTTTTTTCATAAACTTTTAAAGTTTTATTTTTATTTACTTCATAAAGTAATGGTGCAGCTACAAATATTGATGAATAAGTTCAAAAAGCAACTCAGTAAATCATAACAAGCATAAATCATTTTAAACTTTCAGGACCAAAAAATAAAATAGTAATTAAAACAAACATTAAAGTTAAACTTGTATAAATACTTCTTTCTATAGTTTCTTCAATTGAAATATTTATTATTTCATCTAATTTTTTAGTTTTAATATATTTTGTAATATTTTCTCTAATTCTATCAAAAACAACTATTGTATCATTTATAGAATATCATAAAATTGTTAAAAGTGCAGTTATAAAAAATGTATCTATTTTAAATTCAGGATAAAACATAGAAGTAAAAATATATAATCAAGTAGCGACAACTATATCATGAAATTGTGTTAAAATAGCTACAAATGCAAAACTAGACGCAGAAACTCAAACAGCAACTCAAAAAAATGCAAATGCTATATATATTCAAATTCAAAATAAAGAAATTCATAATGTTATCCAAGCTGTTTTTTTAATATAATCTCAAAAACTCTGACCTATATTTACATATTTGTGTAAACTGAATTTCTCCTCATCTTTATTTAATGTATTGATAACTAATTCATTAAAACTTATTTTATATTTTTCTAAAGTTTTTTCATCCATTTTATTAAATCAAGTTTCAATAACTATTTTATTTTCTCAAGAAACACTATAAACTGACATTCAATTTATAATATTTTGATTTTCGCTATTAAAAATTTCTTTTTGTTCTTCTAGGCTTTTAGTAACTTCTTCTAAATTAATTTCTCCGCTAAATTCAAATTCACTTTGAGTTCAACCTGTCATATCAATTCATAAATTTTTTTCTCAAAAAATCATTACAATTAAAGAAAACAAAACTACTAAAAATGAACTTCAAACAAGTAAATATCTATTTTTTATAACGTTAATCATAAAATAAAAAGTTTAATAAATAAAAAGTTGCAATTATTATAAGTTAAATACAATAAAGTCAATTTTAATAATAACTTTTTTGTCGTGATAAAAAAAATAATAAAAATTTTAATAAATATACTAAATATCTTATTTATAATTTTAAGTCTAGCATTAGTTTTTATAGCTATTTTTAAAAAAGAATGGTTTGAACTTTTTATAGAGTGGATAAAGGTTATAATAAATTGACTTTGATTTTGGAATTATGCAATAGTTTTTTTCAGTTCATTAATAGAAGCTTTTCCTGTAATTTGAGTTGTATTACCTGGACAAAATATACTTTTAATTGTAGGGTGATTTTTTGGACATATAAGCCAAAACAACTTAGTTTATGTTATATTAGTAGCTTCTATCTGAGCTATTGTTTGAAATTATATTTGATTTATTTTGTGAAGATATTATTGAGATAGTTTTTTTTCTAAGTACTGAATTTGGTTTTGAATATGAAAAACTGAAGTAAAGTATCTCAAAAAATGAATTAATAAATGGTGACCTTGGTGAATTACTATTTGAAAATTTCACCCAATGACTAGAGCATTTTTGCCATTTATAGCTTGAAGTATGGGGATGAAATCTTGAAAATTTATGTTATATAACGCAATTGGATCAATAATTCGGGCAACTACTATCATCTTACTTTGAGTAGTTTTTGTAGAGTATTATAAAATATTACTTGAATATTCTGGAACAATTTCTTTAGTAGTTTTTTGATTAATATGAGGTTATATTTATAAATTTAAGAAAAAAGAATTTACAACTTATTGGCAAGAAAAAAATGCTGAAATGGAAGAATTATCAAGAAAAAAATAATTATTAATAAATTAAAATGCTTACAAAATTACCAAAAAATTTTAGAGAAAAATTAGAAAAAATATATTCTTTGCAAGATTTAAAAATTATAGAAAAATGATTTTTAGTAGAAAAAAGACCAACAACTTTTAGAGTAAATACCTTAAAGTCATCAAATGAAGAAATAGAAAAGATTTTACAAGAGAAAAATATTAAATTTGAAAAAATCCATTATTTATCAAATGGATATAAACTTTTAGAGTGAAAAGAAAAAGATTTATGGAATTTAGATATTTTTACTGGCTGAAAAATATACTTGCAATGAATTACAAGTCAATTTATTTGAGAAGTAATTAAAAATGATATAAAAAATCAAGACATAAAAATACTTGATCTAACTGCTGCTCCTGGAGGGAAAACTAGTCATATTTCAGCAATTTTAGAAAATAATTGAGAGATAATTGCCAATGAAATCAATGCAATCAGAATGGAAAAATTAGAATTTACCATAAAAAGACAAGGATGCCAGAATATAAAAACTATAAAATGAGATGCAAGAAACCTCAAAAACTCTTTTGAAAAATGATATTTTGATATCATCATTGCTGATCTTCCTTGTAGTGCTGAATGAAGAGTCAATTTTCATAATGAGAAAAGTTATGGTTTTTTAAAGAAAGATTGAATAAATAATAAAAACTATACTATTCAAAAAGATATACTCAAAGAAACTATAGATTTATTAAAAGATTCTGGGATTTTAATCTATTCAACTTGTACATTAGATCCAAGAGAAAATGAAGGAATCGTTCATTTTTTAGTTTCAAATTTTAAAAATTTAAAAACTGAAGGTATTGAAAATGTTTTTGAAGATGAAAATATAAAAAAATATGTAAGAAAAGGTATGAAATCTTTTGAAAAATATATTTATTCTAAAGAAACTGAAAAAAGCATCAGAATACTTCCTAGTATTGAAACTGAATGATTTTTTATAACTAAATTTAAAAAATATGAATCTCATAATTGAAATATTTAAAGAATATAGCGAATTCATAATTATCACCACCACGATAATTATTTATCTCATAGTTGACTTTATTTTAAGAAGAAAAAACAAAAAACTCAAAAAATCACTCTATGAAAAATATAATCTTATCGATGCAGATGAAAAAAATGTAGCTGATATTGAAAATATAAATGAAGAAGATCAATTAAAATATTATAAAACCAAAAATTTTATATCTTTTTTAAGATTTTGAATTGCATTCTTTTTTATTACTTTTTATATTCTTCATAAACTTCCAAATTTTTTTAGTTTTTTTGCAATTGCTGTTTGAGCTATTATTATCACTTTTAAGGAAATTATTCAATGTTTTATATGATTTTTTTATATTTCAACTCAATATAAAATTTGAGATGATATTATTATCAATGATGGAAAAAATGAAATCAGATGAGAAATAATTTATATAAATATTTTAAATATTTGAGTAGTTGGAAGAGATGAAAATGGAGAAAATAATGGGCAATTATACAAAGTTCCTAATTATAAATTTTTAAATGATATTATAAAAAAAGAAGATATTTCACTTCATAAATATAAAAAAGATGAATTAATTTTGATTTATAAAAAAAGTGATTTTAGTATAGATTTTGATGCTTTTATAGAAAAACTTACTGAATATTTAGAAGAAAAACTTCCAAAAAGAACGATTAATAATGTATGAAATTTTAAAACTTTTATATGACATAAATACAAAATGTCATTTTCATACGAAAAAGATGGATTATTTATAAAAATTCTTTTTATTGTTATGCCAAAAAATAAATTTGAAATAGAGAAATGAATATTTAGTTTTGTAGAAAGTTTTAAAAAATAAAAGTTTAGCCTCGCTAAACTTTTATTTTTTGTAAAATTTTTTTTCTTAAAATTAAACTATCTTCTAAATTTTTATCAAATTCTAAATAATAAACTTCCTTTAAAATAGTATTGTATTCATTTTTAAAATTATTTTCTATTTCCGCAAGTGTCATAAAAAATACACTTTTATCTTGAAATTTATTATAAATAAGAGTTTTTATAAAAAGTGAAACTTCCCTATAAAAAATATTTCTTGAAAAAATTTCTGAATTTTTTATTAAATATTCAAGTCTTAATTTAATTTTATTATCAGTTATATGTTTAGTTTCTATTTTTATATCACCTTTAAAATCAAAAAAATAATTTAATAATATATAAAACAAAACAAAAAAAACAACAATAAAAATTATCAAAACATAATCAATTGATAATAAAAATGAAAATAAAAATGTTTTTATATCATATATATCGGTCATAAATTATCTAGTTTTAAAAAATACAAGTAGTTTAGAAAAAATATTTGTTTTATTATCTAGAAACAAATAACTTATTTTGAGATTATTTAATTTTTTTGCAAAATCTTTAATTTTATTTTTTCTTAATTCTCTATATTTTGAGATTTTTTGCTTATCCCTTAAATTTATAAAAAAAGTTTTAAACTTATCTTTAAATCTAAAAATTCAACCATCTTCTAGTAAATTATTTTCTATAAAATCAAAAATATTTATGTAAACAAAATCATTTTTTAGTGATGAAATTTTTAAATTTTTATCTTCTATTTCTCATATTTTATCAGTAAGTAAAAAAACAAGTGAATTTTTAATTGGTAAGTTATTAAAAATAGTTATTAGTTTATTTACTCAAAAATCTGGAATTTTTTTTATATTATTTTTTTCTATAATTTCTAAGATTTTATGTATATTTTTAATTCATTTTCCTGGTTTTATTAACTCATATCAATTATCATTGAAAATTATACTTCAAATTTTATCATTATTTTTATTTGCTGAAAATGCTAAGATATAAAAAGTTTCTATAAGTGTTTCTATTTTTCTTTTATCTTCTCAAAAATTCATAGTTTCACTCAAATCTAATAAAAAAAATACTGTTAATTCCCTTTCCTCTTCAAATCTTTTTATTAAAAGTTTTCCTTCACGTGCCGAAGCTAAAAAATCAATATATTTTGCATCATCATTTTCATCATAAAGCCTATAATCACTAAATTCAAGTCATCTTCATTTAAAAGCCGTTTTGTAATTTCCAACAAAAAGGCTATCAACTAAACGATTTATTTTTAAATTTAATTTTTTTATGTCTAACATAATTTTTAAGTTTTAATTCTAAAACTAGAAAGAACAACGAAACCCTCCATAACCATTCTGAGTTGAAGATCCCCAAGATAAAATTATAGTATATAATCATGTATAAGCAACATGATCACCATTACCTCAACGAACAAAAATATTATTAGTGGTATTATATGAATGAATTCTTCATATTCAATTACTTGAATTTAAGTTTAAAGTTTTAGGTCATATATTAGGATATGTGTAAGAATTTGTAAAAGTACATTCAGCAAATCAGTCATTTCAATAAAATGAATTCCAGTTATTCACTCAATTACATGAATTCGATATTCTTATAGTAGAATTATTCCAACTATTTGTTGATCTTAGATTTGATGTAGTTGGGATATTTGATTTATTTACATGTTCCCGAACATTTCATGATAAATCCCATATATTAGAATTATTTGAAAGTATAAGTCTTCTATTTCATATAACATTTGTTCATCTAACATCACTATCACTTCATGCTGGTTCAGTATATTTAGAAATTTTTGAATAACTACTATATGACATATTATCATTTAGGTTTACATTTCATCTGTATATTCATCAATTTCATACTATTCAATTAGTCCAGTTTTGTCAATTTAATTCTACATTTCTAGCTATAGCCATCCATTCATTATTTGTTATTAAATGTGATGTTTTTAAGTTATACGTAATTCAACCACAAGCTGCTATACTCTCTCATTGCCTTATATAAGCTATTGGATGATCAGTAGCTTTTGAAACTATTCCATTTGTAAGATTTTCTGGGAAAGTATCATTGTCTGTTGCGTAGTCTGACACTGCCCAAGTTTTCCATGAATTTTCTGGTTGTGTTTTTCAGCTTGTGGAATTAAACTTAGCTTCATATTTCATAACTGCAAATCATTTACAAGTATAGTTTATTCCATTATGAGTAACTGTTCTTTTGTAAAAATCATCTGTAAGTGGTGTTCCTGTTCCATCTGTTGTAAAATTTCAGTTTTTTGCAGGATTAGATGGTACCCATATCCAGTTTTGGTATCATCATGCATTAGTTCATATTGCTAGTTCTACCCATTTATTACAAGCAGTAATTGCTTCTATATCTTCATCTCAGTATACTTCTCTATTTTCACAATTAGGTCAAGAGTATGTTGATTTACATGTATAATAACATTTTGCATTTGAATCTGTTGTTTGATAGTTTGTATTTGATGTAAGGTTAGTAGTATTTGTTATATCTGCATTAGTAGTTATTAAATTTCCTGTACAAGTATACATTGGTGTTTCTGGTGGAGTTTGCTCTATTTGTGTTGTATTTTGTTTTTCTATTATTGTTGTTATTAGTGTAGTTCAACTACTTGTTATACTTCCACTATTTGTATCATTTGAAAAGTATACTTTATAATTATTTGTGTTTGTTTCTAGGTTTAATCATGTTGAATAGTTTGTTTTTGTTATTGGAGTATTTGTTTGTTCTTCTAGTAGTATTCATACTTTATCTCATATAGTATAGAAATATCTTTTTGTATAATCTATATTTTCTGCGTATGTTTTTAATATTTCTGGAATATATGAAGTTAATTTATTTTCTTCTAGGTATGTTGCTAGTTGATATTTTTTTGAGTTTCATGTTATAGAGTATATGTAGTTTGTATTATCTTTTGGGTCAAAAGTTTCTTTATTTAGGTTTATTTGTTTTGTGATTGTTTTTCATACTATTCATTGTTTTGATAGTATTATACTTCAACTTAATATTTCTACGTATTCTTCTGGTTCTGGGTAATTTCAAGTTTTTATATTATATACTGATAATCACTTTTCTATATTTTTTAGTGTTGATATTCTGTTTCCATCTCTTGCTGATTTTGTATAATCTTGAAAGCTTACGAATGCTATTGTTGCTAGGATTGTTAGGATAGTAATTACTATTATTAATTCTACTAAGGTGAAAGCTTTTTTAGGTTTTGTTTGATGTTTTTTCATAATATAATAATTAAAAATTAAATTTTTCACAATTTTATTTTACTTCAACATTATCTAAAATAACTTTTATCACCTCATCAACTTGTACTCAATCAGCTAAAGCTTCATAATTTAAAATAATTCTATGTCTTAAGACTCCATAAGCCATTTCTTTTATATCTTCTGGTATAACAAAATCTCTTGAATTTAAAAATGCTAGTGTTTTAGCTGTTTTTAACATTGCTAGTGAAGCTCTTGGAGAAACTGGATAAGAAATATATTTTGAAATTTTACTTTCGTTTTTTCTTGTGTAAAAAACTATATCTTTTATATAATCTAAAATATTTTCTGAAACATGAATATCTTCAACTATATCTTGAATTTTAAAAATATCCTGCTTAGTAAAAATTTTATTAATTTCCTGAGTTTCAATGTTTTTTATATTTTTTAATATTTCTAACTCTTCATCTTCAGTAGGATAAAAAACTACTGTTTTTAATAGAAATCTATCAAGCTGTGCTTCTGGAAGATTAAAAGTTCATTCTTGTTCAATAGGATTTTGAGTAGCTAAAACTATAAAAGGTTCATCTAATTTAAAAGTTTTATCTCAAATACTAACTTGTTTTTCAGCCATAGCTTCTAAAAGTGCTGATTGAACTTTTGAAGGAGCTCTGTTTATTTCATCAGCTAATACAAAATTTGAAAAAATAGGTCCGTGTTTTATATAAAACTCATTTTTTACAGGACTAAAAACATTACTTCATATTAGATCACTTGGAAGTAAATCTGGAGTAAATTGTATTCTTTTAAAATCCAAATCAAGAGTTTTAGAAAGAGTATCAACAGTTAAAGTTTTAGCAAGTCCAGGCGCTCATTCAATTAAAATATGTCATTTTGAAAAAAGTACAATTAGTAAATCTCTAACTAAAGTTTTTTGTCATATAACTTTTTTTCAAATTTCTAAAAATAAATTATCAATACTTGGTTTTAAATTTTCTATTTCATTTTTTATTTCTTCCATGAATTTAGTAGTTAATAATAAAAACTTGTTTTATTTTATATAATTTTTTAGTTTTTTCAATAAAAAAAACAGTTTTATTTCTAAAACTGTTTTTTTATGATTAAAAATCACTTTCATGTTCCATTTCCATAGTAACTTCTTCTAAGTGGAATTCTCAAACATCCACTCAATCATCATTTCTATCAAAATATTCATCTTCTTCATAATCTCATGCTATTTCAATTCCATTAATTTTTCTATATTGTTTTCAAGCTGGAATTAATCTTCAAATAATTACATTTTCTTTTAATTCTTTTAATTTATCAATTTTTCCACTTACTCATCCTTCAACTAGTACTCTTACTGTTTCTTGGAATGATGCAGCTGATAACCAACTTTCAGTATATAAAGAAATTTTTGTTATTCATAAAAGTAATCTTTCAGCAATAGCTGTTTTTTTACTTTCAGATATAAGTCTATCATTTTCAGATTTAAATCTAATAACATCAACTATATCTCATGGGAAAAACTCTGAATCTCATTTATCTAAAATTCTAACTCTAGAGAACATTTGTCTAACAATTAATTCAATATGTTTTGATTTTACTGTTTGTCATTGAGAAGCATATATTGATTTAATTTCTTCTACAATATATTCTTGAGTTTTTAATATTCAGGCTACTTCCATAAGTCTTGCAAGATTTACATGTCCTTCAGTAATTTTTTGTCATTTTGTTACTTTAGTTCCATTTGTAACTAAAATATTAGTTCCATGTTCTACATCAAAAGTTGAATATCTGTAAATTTCATCTTTTACAATAATCATTCATTCTTCAATTTTTTTAACTACTCAAGCAACTGTTGCAACTACTTTTGATTTATCTTTTTTAGATTTCGCAAGTACTTGTTTTTCTTTAACATTTGCTCATTCTTTAACCATTATTTCATAGTCTCAAGCAAAGAAATATTCATTTTCATGTAATTCTAAAGCTGTAATCTTAACAATGTTATTTTTTTCATTTTGAGTTATTTCAACAATTCAATCCAAATCAGAAATAATAGCAGAATTTTTTGGAGTTCTAGCTTCAAATAATTCTTCAACTCTAGCCAATCATTGAGTCATGTCTCATCCAGCTTGTGCAACTCAACCTGAGTGGAAAGTACGCATTGTTAATTGAGTTCATGGTTCTCAAATAGATTGTGCAGCAATTACTCAAACAGGAGTTCCATCTTCAACTATTTTATTTAATCATAAATCAAGTCCGTAACATTTTTTACATACTCAACCTTCTGTATCACAAGTTAAAACTGATCTAATATTTACTTTTTCTACATTATTAGAATTAATTATTTCAATAACTGATTTATCAATAGTAGTTCATGAAGCAACTAATACTTTTTTATTATCTCCTAAAATATCAAAAGCTAAAGTTTTACCATAAATTCTATCTTCAAAACTTTCAGCAAATGATGTTTTTTTATCATTTCTTAAAACTTCTTTATAATGAACTGTATGACAGTCATCTTCTTTAACGATAATATTTTGTGCAGCATCTACAAGTCTTCTTGTTAAGTAACCAGATTGAGCTGTTTTTAAGGCAGTATCTGATTTACCTTTTCTTCAACCATGAGTTGCAATAAAGTATTCTAGAGTAGAAAATCATTCTTTTAGAGTAGATTTAATTGGAAGCTCGATAGTTTTACCAGAAGTAGAAGCAACAAGTCATTTCATTCAACATAATTGCGTAACATTTCACCGGTTTCATCTAGCTCATGAATCAATAAAGTTGAAAATATGATTTTCTTTTGTAAATAATCATTTCATTTCTCATTCTATAACTTTTTTAACATCTGCCCAAATAGAAATTGATTGAGAATATTTTTCATTTTCAGTTAAGAATCCAAGCCAATATTTCTTTTGAATATATTTTACTTTATCATCAGCCTCTTTTAATAAATCTTTTTTATTTTCTGGTGAAATCATATCAAAAGCTGAAATTGAAAGACCTGAAATTGTAGCATATTTATATCAGAAATTTTTTATATTATCTACAAGCTTTGCTGTAGTCTCAGAACCTAATTGTTCAAAAGATTGAGCTAAAAGTTTTTTAATTACTCACTTTTTTAATACTTCATTTACAAAACCAAGTTCTGCAGGAACGATTTCGTTAAATAAAATTCTTCCGTGAGTTGTTTCTATAATTTCCCCATTTAATCTTACTTTTACTAAAGCTCTTAAATCAACTGCTTTCGCATCATAAGCTTGTTCTAAATCAATTTTTGAAGAAAATACTTGTCCAGTACCTTTAGCATTATCAGCTACTTGAGTAAGATAATAACATCATAAAATCATATCTTGAGAAGGAGCAACAATTGGTTCTCCAGAAGCTGGTGATAATAGATTTTTAGAAGTTACCATTAATTCACGGGCTTCATTTTGAGCAGCCTGAGTAATTGGAAGATGAACTGCCATTTGGTCTCAGTCGAAATCCGCATTAAACGCAGTACACGTTAACGGATGTAATTGAATAGCTTTTCAGTCAATTAATACAGGTCTAAATGCTTGGATTGAAAGTCTATGAAGTGTAGGAGCTCTGTTTAATAAAACATATTTTCCTTCAATTACTTCATCTAACGCATCCCAAACTATTTTTCCTCATTCTTCAATTATTTTTTCAGCATGTTTAATATTATAAACAACTCCATCTTCAATAAGTTTTCCTATAACAAACGGTTTAAATAATGTTAAAGCCATAGTTTTTGGTAATCCACATTCATCGATTTTTAATTTTGGTCAAACAACGATTACAGATCTTCAAGAATAATCCACACGTTTACCTAAAAGATTTTGTCTGAAACGTCCTTGTTTTCATTTTAATACTTCAGTTAATGATTTTAAAGCTTTTTTATTAGCTGAAACAAATCCTGATCTATTAGTTCTAGTTTCACCAGAAATTAACATATCAACTGATTCTTGAAGCATTCTTTTTTCATTTTTTAGAATAACATCAGGAGCTCCAAGTTCCATTAATTTTTTAAGTCTGTTATTTCTGTTAATAACTCTTCTATAAAGGTCATTTAAGTCAGAACTTGCAAATCTTCAACCATCTAATTGAATCATAGGTCTTAAATCTGGTGGAATAATTGGAAGAGCTTCCAAAATAAACCATTCTGGTCTTTGACCTGATTTTAGAAGGTTTGAAGCAAGTTTAATTTTTTGTAAAATTTTCTTTTTCTTCATTTGACTAGCTCTTTTTAATTCATCTTGTTCTCTTTGAATAAAAGCCTCTAAATCAATTCTTTCAAGTAATTTTTTTAAATATTCAGCTCAAGTTCATCAAGCAAATACATGTGGAAATTTATCTTTTAGAACTCTATAATCAAGTTCTCAGATAACTTCTCAAACTACTAACATTTTTAATTTATTTCTTAAATCTTCAAATTCAGCCGTTAAATCATCTACTTTTTTCATTAATAAAGATTCTTGTACCTTAAAATCTTTTTCTTTAATTTCTCATGATTCTTTTTTAATTCTTAAATCATTTAATTCTTTTTGAAGATCTTTTTGCATTTCAATTTTTGAAACTTTATAAGTATCTTCTAAGTTTTTTAAAGTTTCTTTTAATTTATCTTCATAGACATCAGTAACAATATATGAAGCAAAGTAAACTACTTGTTCTAATTTTTTTACAGGTAAATCTAAAAGTAAACCTACTCTTGATGGAACAGATTTTAAAAACCAAATATGAGCTACTGGAGTGTAAAGGTCAATATGAGCCATTCTTTCTCTTCTAACTGAAGATTTAGTTACTTCAACTCAACATCTTTCACAAACAATTCATTTATATCTAATTCTTTTGTATTTTCCACACGCACATTCATAGTTTTTTCTTGGCCCAAATATTTGTTCACAAAATAGTCAACCTCTTTCTGGTCTTTGAGTTCTGTAATTTATAGTTTCTGAGATTAAAACTTTACCATAAGATAAAGCTCTAATTTGTTCTGGACTAGCAATAGAAAGAGAAATTCAAGCTAGATTATCAAGATTTTTTCATTTTGTAATATCTGTTTTTCAGATATTTTTTGAAATCTCAGAAAAATCTGTAATTTTGTCATTTAAGAAATTATCAAGATTTTTATCAAACATAATTTTTTTAAGTTATGAGTTAATATATTTTTTATTCAGCTTCTTCTTTAGAAAAATCTAAATCTGCAGTTCATTCAAGTTTTAATACTTCTTCATATCTACTTCTAATTTTTTCTTCTTTATTTTTTAATTCTTCTTTATCAAGTAATTCTATATTTAATGCAATAGCTTGTAATTCTTTTATTAATACATTAAATGATTCTGGAATATTAGGTTTTTTAATTGATACTCATTTTACAATTGCTTCATATGCTTGTGTTCTACCTGCAACATCATCAGATTTGATAGTAATCATTTCTTGTAAGATATTTGATGCAGCATAAGCTTCAAGAGCCCAAACTTCCATTTCTCAGAATCTTTGTCATCCGTTTTGAGCTTTACCTCAAAGTGGTTGTTGTGTTACCATAGAGTAAGGACCAACGCTTCTAGCATGAATTTTATCTTCTACTAAATGATGAAGTTTTAACATATATTTAACTCAAACTGTTGTTCTTTCTTTGAAAGCTTCTCAAGTTGTACCATCAAAAAGTTGTACTTTACCATCTTCACTTAATCAAGCTTTTTTCATTAATTCATTAATTTTTTCAATTCTTATACCATTAAGTACTGGAGTTGCTATTTTAATTCATAATTTTTTTCAAGCTGCTCATAGGTGAGTTTCTAATATTTGTCCGATATTCATACGAGAAACAACTCATAGTGGATTTAGGATAATATCAACAGGAGTTCCATCTTCCATAAATGGCATATCTTCAACTGGAACAATTCTTGAAACGATTCATTTATTTCAGTGTCTTCCGGCCATTTTATCTCATACTTCTATTTTTCTAGTTTGTGCTATGAATACTTTAACTTGTTTAAATACTCAAGTTGGAAGATTGTCTCAAAGTTCTCTTTTTAATATTTGAACATCAATAACTTTTCAACCTTGTCCTGAAGGAAGTCTTAAAGAACTATCTTTTACATCTTTTGATTTATCACCAAAAATTGCTCTTAATAATCTTTCTTCTGGAGAAAGTTCTTGTTCTCATTTTGGAGTAATTTTTCAAACTAATATATCACCTCATTCAACATATGCTCAAACTCTAATAATTCAGTCAACATCTAAATCTTTTAATTTAGAAATTGAAACATTTGGAATATCATCTGTTGTTTGTTCAGGTCCAAGTTTAGTTTCTCTAACATCTAGCGAATATTCTTTAATATGAATTGATGTAAAAACATCATCTTGCATAAGTTTTTCAGAAATAATAATCGCATCTTCATAGTTATAACCATTCCATGGCATATAAGCTACTGTCAAGTTTTTTCAAATAGCTAATTCTCAATTATCAATTGATTGTCAGTCTGCTAATATAGTATCTTTTTCAAATTTTTGACCATGATAAACTTTTGGTCTTTGGTGAATTAATTCATCATGATTTGATCTTTTATAAGTTCTAAGTTCATAAATTACTTTTTCCCCATTATCATACATTACAGTAATATGTTTTGCATCAACTCAAATAACTTCTCAAGATTCTCTTGCTTTTATAACATATCAAGTACCTTCTCAAACTATTCTTTCCATTCATGTTCAAACATATGGAGATTCTGGTCTAACTAAAGGAACAGCTTGTCTCATCATGTTTGTACCCATTTCCGCT
Organism: Patescibacteria group bacterium; assembly: GCA_047637875.1. GTDB lineage: Bacteria > Patescibacteriota > Gracilibacteria > BD1-5 > UBA6164 > UBA7396. The sequence goes on along the minus strand of JBLJBH010000023.1, from coordinate 28,977 downwards.
CTTGTAGCATCATCATGTTCTAGAAAAGGAAGAAGTGATGTATCAATAGACATTATTTGTTTTGGAGAAATATCTATATGAGTAATTTGTCTAACGTAAGATAGAGTTGGTTCAGAATTTGAACGCGCCCCAAGTCTTGTTTTCTTAAAGTTTCAAAATTCGTCAATTTCAGAATTTGCTTCAGCAATAACTAAAGCTCTTTCTTGATGAGCATCAAAATAATCAAATTCTCAAGTTAAATAACCTCTAACTTCAATTTCTTTAAGAGATAATTCTTTTTTAAGTTTTTCAGCTAATTCTTTTGTAATATATGCTTTATCTTCAACTATTACTTTTCCATTATCACCTACTATATCATTTAAAGCAATTTTATTTATAGGTTCTTTTCCATCATTTTTTACAGTATGTGCTACTTTTCTAAATGGAGTTAATATAAAACCATATTTATCAACTTTAGAATAAGATGCTAAGTGTAATACAAGCCCGATATTTGGTCATTCTGGAGTAGCAATTGGACAGATTCTTCAGTATTGAGTTGGATGAACATCACGAACTTCAAATGAAGCTCTTTCTCTTGTTAATCATCCAGGTCCTAGTGCTGAAATTCTTCTTTTATGAGCCATTTCAGATAATGGATTTGTTTGATCCATAAATTGTGATAATTGTGAAGAAGAGAAAAATTCTTTTAAAATAGCAACAAAAGGTCTAGAATTGATAAAAGTACCTGGTGTAGCATCTTCAAGTTCAACAATAGTCATTCTATCTTTTGCAATTCTTTCCATTCTTGTTAAACCAACTTTAATTTTATCTTGAACTAATTCTCAAACTGATCTAACTCTTCTATTTTCTAAATGATCAATATCATCAACTACATAACCTTCAACTCAAGCTCTTAGATTTAAGAAATATTTTAAAGATTTAACAAGTTCTTCAATTGATAAAAATTTTCAATTTTCATCAGTATATTTAGTTTTTATACCAAGTTTTTTTTCTATTTTCATTCTAGCAATTTCTCCTAGATCAAATCTTTTTTCATCTAAGAATGTATTTTTAAATAACTCTTCAACTCTTTCGTCAGTTGCCAAGTCTCCAGGTCTTAAAACTTTATAAATAGCATGGAGTGCCTCAATTCTAGTTTTAGTTTTATCTTTTTCTAGAGTTGTAGCAAAATTTGCTCATATAATTTCATCACCTAAATCTTTAAAAGTATCAAGTATTTCAGCATTTGATTCAAGTCCATAAGCTCTAAGTAATATAGAAATTGGTAATTTTCTTTTTTTATCAATTTTTACATTGATAATTCATTTTTTTTCTATATCAATTTCAAACCAAGATCATTTTGCTGGTATGATTTTTAAAGCAAAACCATCTTCACCTGAAGTAAAGAAAATACCAGTTGATCTAATAATTTGAGAAACAATAACTCTTTCAATTCAGTTTATTATAAAAGAAGCTGTGTTTGTCATAAGAGGTACTCAACCAAGATAAACATCCTGTTCTTTAATTTCCCCAGTTTCTTTATTTAACATTTCAAGTCTCACTTTTAGTGGAGCTTCATAGTTTAAATTTTTCTTTTTACAAGTTTCAGCATCGTATTTTGGTTCTTCTAAAAAATAACCTTTATAGTAAATATCAATTCTTTCTCAAGAAAAATCACTAATTGGAAATATTTCTCTAAAAGCTTCATCAATTCATTTTTCTAAAAATGTTTTATAAGAATCTAGTTGTACTTCAAGTAAATCTGGAATTCCAGCAACTGAAGTATCGTTTGTAAAATAGTGTCTACCTGCTATTTCATACAAACTACCAACTTCCATACATTTTTTAGTAGTTTCTTTTTGCATTAGAAATGTAGTTATATGTTAAAATACACAAAAAAATGCCCTACCCCATACTAGAATCACACAATCAAGTGGTAGTGCTAACGTGAAATAGTATATAGAAAGCCAAAAAAAAGCAAATTTTTATTTGAAAAAAAATAAAATAATTATAGACTACAAAGTATTAAAAATTAAAAATATTTATGAAAGAAATACTTATAACATGAACTAGCTCTTGAATATGAAATTTTTTAGCTGAAAAATTAGCTATAAAAAATAAAATTTATTGATTATCTAGAAAAAATAGCTGACTTGAAATACAAGAATTTTTATGAGATATAAATGATGATTTTTTTTTACAAGAAATTTACAAAAAAATTCCAGAAATTGATTATCTTATATTAAATGCTTGAGTTTGATATTTTGATGAATTTAAAAATATTTCCCTGCAAGAACACACAGAAATCATAAACACAAATCTACTTTCACCTATAATTTTAACAAATATTTTTTTAGATAAAATAAAATCCTGAATTATTTTTATTGGAAGCATTTCAAGCAAAAAATCAGGAAAATTTGGAGCTAGCTATTCAGCAAGCAAATTTGGACTGAGAGGTTTCGCGATGAATCTCAAAAATGAATTAAAAGGCAAATCTATTCATCTGATTAATCCGAAAATAGTAAAAACAAATTTTCATAAAAACTCATCTATTGAAATAGTTGGAAAATTCCAAGAAACAAAAATAGAAGATATCTTAGATACCGTAAATAAAATCATAACCTGAGAAGAAAAAAGATTTGAAATTGATTTATAAATTCATATAATACCTTCTTAACTTTTTTAAAAACAAAAAATGAATTGATTAAGAAGAGTATATGATGACATTTCTCACATAGCAGAAGAATGAGGAAACTCAGTAGAAGAAAATCAAGCAAAAGAGTCTATTTTATCTATAGATTTTGAAAATATAGAAAATTATACCCTATTTGAAGTTGAAGAATTAAATGGAAATATTAATAAATGGAATAATTTAGAAAGATGAGATGTGGTTTGTTTAAAATTTGAAAAATATGGAAAAGAAAAATCCTTTAATTTTACTCTTAGATTTTATATAACAAGAAGTTATTCACATAAAATAGTTTGATATTATTTTATAGAAAATCTAATAGAAAAGCAAAAAAGTGAAGTAATTTATGGAGAAATAAAATATACAAAAATAAAATCTTGAAGAAGAAAAATACTAGAAGAAAATATTTCTATAACAGATCCTATAATAAATAATGTGAAAACTTTTATAAATGAAGCTATTTTAGTTCAAATACAAATACTAAAATCAAAAGAAAAAGTACAAACATTTGTAAATTGGTTTTCTGGGAAAATATTACAAACGATAAAAAAAAGTTGAAATGAAGAATAATTTTAACTTTTTTATTTGATTTATACTCAAAGGAAAAGCCCCGCACAAAGCGGGGCTTATTGCTCCAATAAAGGAGTTTTTTGTTTGATGCAATGAAGTGGAAAACACTACATCAGAAGGTTTCATCATCAGTGTAGCGTTCAAACTACCCGAGATGTCGGTAAAAGGTCTGAATTCACAAACCTCACTCACGATATCGCCAGCATGATACCAGCCGTGATACCCACTTTTTTACGAATTGTACAAAGAGCGGTCGATAAGGAAAAACCTACAACAACTACATTTCCAATCATCAGCTTACGAAAAGAACAAGCGTGCAAGACAGCGCCGCCGCAAATCAGGTGGTTATCGACTCAAAAAATTCAAAACCTTCCGAGCCACCAAGACTAAAGAGCATGCGGATAACTTGCGTTCGATGTTTTCTAACGAAGCTTATTTCTTATAATAATATTTTTAATTAAGTCAAAACTTTTTTAAAAAATTTGTAAAAAACTCTTTTATTTATATACTTTCCAAGTCTTTAAAAAGGACTTCAAGGCTATCTTGGAAATAGTTTATTATTTATTATTTTTTTATGACAAAAAAATTAGAACTCCTTATGCCTGCTGGTGATATGGAGAAATTGAAGTTTGCTTACGCGTATGGAGCAGATGCCTGTTATGTCTGAGCTCCTATGTTTTCACTCAGAGCTAGAACGAATGCTTTTACGATGGAAACATTGCAAGAAGCAGTAGATTATGCTCACATAAGAGGGAAAAAAATTTATTTCACTGCCAATATTTACGCTCACAACGTAAAAATCAAACCATTTATGGCACAATTTAAAAAAATGTATGATATGAAACCAGATGCATTTATCATGGCAGATCCTGGACTTATTTATATCGTAAGAAAAGAATTTCCAGATGCTGAAATTCATTTATCGGTTCAAGCAAATAATACCAACTGGGCACAAGCTCAATTTTGGAAAGAAATGGGAATAAAAAGAATTATCCTCTCTCGTGAAATCTCAATTAGAGAAATGAAGGAAATCCATGAAGCTGTACCAGATATGGAACTTGAAGCATTTGTACACGGAGCTATTTGTATGGCTTATTCTTGAAGATGTCTGATATCAAACTATCTTTCAAATAGAGACCCAAACCAAGGAACTTGTAGTCACTCTTGTAGATGGGAATTTAAAGTATTTAAAGACGAAAGAACTGAAGCTGAACTCGAAACAGCAACAGGAAGACCTGAAGATTATGAAGAACTAACTGGAAATTTCTATTTAGATGAAAGAGAAAGACCATGAGAACTGATGGAAATCGATGAAGACCAATACGGAACCTACCTTATGAACTCAAGAGACCTTTGTGCTATTGATTATATCGAGGAACTCGCAGACGCTGGAATTATCTCTTTTAAAGTAGAAGGAAGAAATAAAACTGTAAATTATATCGCGTCAACTGGACTAGCTTATAAAGAAGCTCTCACTGCTGTAGAAAAATGAGAAAAATACGATACTCAAAAACTTGCTGACGAGCTTTTCTCAATAGCTAACAGAGGATATATTCCTGGATTTTTAGCTGGAAATCCAGGAGTTAATGCTCAGTACTATGAAAGAAATGGTTGATTTCAAACAAAAGTTTTTCTTGGAATTATTAGAAATTTTGATGAGAAAAATAAACTTGCAAGAATCGAAGTAAAAAATAGATTTGATGTATGAGACGCTATTGAAATAGTAACACCAGAAGGAACTTATAAAGCAAAAGTGGAAACGATTAAAAAGATAATGACTGCCAATAATTCAACTGGAAGAGCTGGTCTTAGACCAGATGAGTACGATGAAAGATTATCAGAAGATGCTCAGTCAGCTCATGGATGAGGATATGAAGTATGGATTAATATGGAAAAAGATTTTTGAGAATTTGCGATTATTAGAAAAGATGTATAGAAAAAAGAAGTAGAAATTTCTACTTCTTTTTTATAAGCTCAAGTTTTTGTTTTTTTGTCATTTTCTTTATCTCTATTTCCCTCTTTGATGCTAGACTTCTGTTTTCCATTTCTTCAAAATATACCAGTTTCACTGGACGACGAACACGTGTGTATTTTGCTCACAAATCAGAAGTATTATGTTCTGAAATTCTACGTTCCAAATCAGTTGTTATTCCAGTATAAAGAGAATTATCTGAACATTCTAAAATATAAATGTAATACATAATTTTTTAGTTATTTTTTAATCATTGTAACTAACTTTTAAAAATCAAAACAAAAATTTTATTTACAAAAGATATTTTTTAGTTATAGTAAATAAAACTTAAATATTTAAAAAGTAAAAATGTTAAAAAAAGTAAAATGAGTTGATATAGAAAAATGAGATTATCATAAATGACTTATTCCACTTCATAAAAATCTTATAGAAAATTTTCCTTATTTTAAAAGAGAACTTAGTATAGAGTTATTAAAAAGATGAAAAATATGAACAACTCAAAAAGAAGTAAATATTCGTATAAATCAAATTATAAAATATGATTGAAATTGATGAGTTGATGATTGTGTTATATCATATCTTTGGAAAATTGAAGATATTATTAGACAAATAGCTCGTAGAAATGAACTTTTTTATAAGGATTTACCAAATGAATGGGAAAATTATTTAAAAAGTGCTTTAGATGAAATACTTTGCTCAATGAAAAATAAAAATTTCTTATGGAATATTTTTACTCACGTTATTGAAGATATAAAATTATGAAATAAAATTAATTTCACTGAAATTTATAAAAAAAATCCTTCAAAAACAACATACAAATATGAAATTGCTAAAATATTAGCTACATTAAAAGAAAAATACAATATTGATTTTATTTCTGTATGATGAAGTGGATCAATTATAAAATTTTGAGAAATAGAAAAAAAAGATGATATTATAAAAAATATTTGAGAAATAGAAAAATGTATTGAAAGAAGTTATGATTATAATGCTGTAACCTTAAATATAGTATACTTTGAATTTTTAAACTTTATAAAAGAAATTATTATTAAAAGAAATTTATGAGAATTTACTCAACATGAATTTGTTATGTATTGTTTAGAAAAACATCCTAAATGTGAAATTTGACTTATAAGAACTTTTACAAAAAAAATATTTAGAGATATTTTAGAACAATGAATTATTATAAAGAAAAAATCTAAAATTAACTATGAGATAAAATTCAATAGTGTAATAAATAACTTTTATAATCAGACTTTTTTTCCAAAACTAAAAAATGATTCTGCTATAGAAAAAAATTTTCATACTATATTTGATAATTTAATAAAAAAAACTGCTTTAAAAAATAAAACTTATCTAATATATTTAAAACAAGAATTTTTAAAACTAAATGAAAAATGAGAGTTTTTTGTATTAGCTAAATTTTTAGAAAAAAATAATTTTTCTCAAGATAAAAAACTATATTATAATAGAATACTTATTAAACTAATTCATCTTTGAATTATATGAAGAAAATGAAGAGAGAGATATTATATAAAAAACCTAAAATTAGAAAGTTCAGAAAATAAATCTGAAGTTATTCAAACTGCATTTAGTTTAGAAAAATTTATAAAAAAATGAATATATACTCATAAAATAAATAAAATATTGTATTATATTTTTAAAGATATTGAAAATTTTTGAATAAATATAAAAAAAATAAAAGAAGAAGATTTTATAATAGAAATAGAAAAAGATAAAATATTTTTGTATTTTTTAAATGATAAATTTAAAAAATACAAAGATTCTATTTTTTTCATTTGTGATGAAATTTCTGAAAAGAAATGAATTAATATTTTTTTGAAATTCGAAAAATAAAAAAAGTCGTGTTTCTTGAAGAGTTTTTTTTGACTTTGAGATTTTTCTTATATAATAAATTCTTATTATTTAAAATTTAAGTCTTATGAACACTCCTAATATATCCAAAATATGAGAAATAAAAATATTTTCTCTTGAGGAAAAAAGAGAAAATTATAATACTATTTTAGAAGAATGTAATAAATTGATGCTAGAAAATAAAATGAGTGTAGTAGTTAATATTGCAAAAGAGTGTAAAGAGTTATGAATTCTAACTATTGATGACCTTTGACTATTATACTGCCATATATGAAAAACATTATCAGAAAGAAATAACGAAAATGAAGTTATTTCTTTATTATGAGATATGAAAAAAGAAAATTTTAATCCTATTGTCTATACTATGCTTAGTGGCTTACTTTGACATATATATACGAAAAAAGAAATGTATCAAATAGCTATAGAAACTTTAAAACATGCCTTAGAAAATCCAACTGAAGATCTAGTATGGAATCTTCATTATGATTTATGATATTGTTATCATATGACAAAAAACTATCAAAAAGCAAAGGAGCATTACGAGTTATCACTTCAAAGTAATCCACCAAAACAAAATATTATCGGAATAGAAAATCAACTTTTCAGACTCTCTATAGTATCGAAAATAAACTGATTTTTAAATTTTTTTAGATAGAGTAAATCTATCTCTTTTTATTATAAAACATTAATTGACTTTTAGTTTTTTATTGTATAATAAATTTAAAAATATTTATTTATATACTATTGTGTATGCTGACACCACTACAATCAAAACTCATACAAAATTCGCTTTGAGTTAAAAAACACATTTCCAAAGAAATGGATATAACTTTAGGTAAATTTGAAAAAATGGTACAAATAATTATCTCTGAACAGGATATAAATACTGATGAATTAAAAAAAGAAGTACAAAAAAATTCAAAGAAAATTAGAAAAATTTTATGAAAAAAAATAGATAGAACTATAATGTTAAAAGGTTTTCCAAGAAATTGGGAAACTATTTTGAGGGAAAAATCACAAATTTATACAGCTCGTTTTAGAAATAAAGAGTTTTTAGATGCTAAAATGGAAGAAATAATTAATGCACTCAAAGAATGAAAAAAGTTTCATACAGAAAATAATACATCCATGATGAAAGTTTTTTCACTCCTAGCAAGCGAGCAAGCAATAATTTTTACATTTATACATGGATTTTGATTTGTTTTAGATTTTAAACCAAATGAATTTAATGAAAAAGCTGAATTTCAAAGTGAAAATTTTAAAAAAGCTCTATGTATAGTAAATTCTGATTCTCAAGAAATATATGACAAAAAAACTCATTTATTTTATGAGTTTATAACTCATATAGTAGTAAAAAAGTTAAAAAGCATTTTTAGTATTCAGGAAATACAAGAGTATTTCGAAAAAAATGGATATCCAGAAAGTGAAACTATTATTTTAACTTTTCTAAAAAAACTCAAAATCAGAGGTCCTTGAGTTTGAATCATGATTAAAAATGGAAAAAATGGACAACTAAACTATTTATTTGATTTCAAATCACTCGTGTTTTGAAACTTTGTAAAGCAATATTTTCCAACTGATACAAGAGAGTTTGAAGAAAAGTTTGATATAGTATTTCAAAATTACAAAAATAAAGATTTTGCCTCACTACTCAAAAAAGAAATTTTATCAAAAAATAGCCAATCTATTTTTTTTAAATCAAGAAATTTTATAAATACTTACGGTGAAGATTTATATAATAGAGTAGCTTTATGATTGAAAGCTCTAAAAGATGCATGATTAGTAGCTATTAAATGAAAAGATTCTTACTATATTGTGAGTGAAGTTCAAAAATCAAGTTTGAACTACGAACATATTATTGAGCAATTTACTATTGAATGAAAAATATCTAAAATTCATATAAATATTCTCAATTACATACTCGCTGATATTGCGCATATTATAGATCTCTCAGGCTTATGAGAAAATGATATGCATATATCAATATTTGCTGATTTAAAAGTGATAGAAATAACACTTCATCATCAAAAATTAAAAGAAATAAAAAATAAAATCACCTATATTTCTGATGAAATAGGAGAAAAGTTTTGATACAATATTGTTATGAAATAAATGTTAAAAACTACTACATAATAAATAAAAAATGGTCAAAAAAAAATTGAATACAAAGAATATAAAATATAATATTAAAAAAAAATTGAAAAAAATAAAAATCGCATATTATTTCTATGTGATTTTTATTTTTTTCAATTTTTTCTATTTACTAATTAAATTCTATTATGAAAAAATATTTCTACATAATATTTGGAATCGTTTATTTTTTATCACTCTATATTCTAAAAGAATGATTTTTAAATAAAAATATAACAAACCTAATAAACAACTATATAAATCTTGATAAAATTTATTATATTTCTTTTATTTTTGCTATTGTTTTCTTATTTACAAATATTATCGAAACAATATTTACAAAAATATCAAAAAAAGATGGGAAAAAATCACTTTCAAAACATATTTTACCAATACTAAAAAAGATTTTAAAAATAGTTGTTTGGATATTTTGAATTATCACAATTATTTCAAATCTTGGCTATAATGTTTGAGCTTTACTTACTTGAGCCGGTATCTGATGACTAGCCTTAGCCCTAGCAAGTCAAAAGACTGTTGCAAATATATTTTGAGCAGTAAATGTTTTAATAAATAGACCTTTTGAAATCTGAGATCAAATAAAAATCTGAAACTTTGAATGAACTGTTGAGGATATTTGATTAATTTATCTAAAACTTAGAAATACTACATGACATGAAATTATGGTTCCAAATGAAATAATTACAAGTTCAGTAGTTGAGAATTTTACAAATAAAAAATAATATGTTTCTAGAACTAAAAGAAATTTTTATACTTATAATTTGAATTATTTTTTGACTTTTTGTATGAATTTTAATATGAAAAATTATTAAATATAAAACACTAAAAGACGAAAGAGCTTTATCAATAAAAAAATCAAAATCTGTAATATTATGAGAAGTATATGAAAAAGTACTTCCGTTTTTACCAAATTTTCCCTATCAACCTCGAGATATGACTTTTGTAGGAAAAGGTGTCGATTACATCGTTTTTGATGGTTTAAATGAATGAAATCTTAGAAAAATAATTTTTCTAGAAGTAAAGTCTGGGAGCTCAAAACTCAATATAAATGAAAAAATGATCAGAGATAAGATAATTGAAAATAAAGTTGAGTATAAAGAGTATAAAATTTAAAGCATTTTAATTGACAAAATATAAAAAAGGACTATAAATACGGAGGTTATAGTTCTTTTATTTTTTCCAACATTTTGACTTCTACGAGGTGTATCATGAAAAACAACGGCCCACATAGCGGCAAAGAGGTGTTCTTCAATGAACACGATGTTTTGGTTTCAATGACGGACCCTAAAGGAATTATTACCTACGCAAATGATGCGTTTGTGAAGATTTCAGGTTTTAGCAAAGAGGAGCTCATCGGAAAGTCACACAATGTGGTACGGTCTGAAGATGTTCCCTCAGGAGTATTCCAGAATCTTTGGGATGACCTCAAGCAAGAAAAAAGCTGGATTGGTATCGTGAAAAATCGTGCCAAAAATGGGGATCACTATTGGGTAGAAGCGTTTGTAAGTCCTTTGTACAAGGATGAAAAGCTCATCGGCTACCAGTCAGTACGTATCAAGCCGAAAGCTGAGGATATTGCAAGGGCTGAAAAAATCTACCATCGTGTCAACCAAGGAAAGGCATCGCTCTATCCGGCGTGGAATCCAAATATGTGGTCGATGAGAACCAAATCGATGGCCATTCTCTCGACTGCTTTGATTTTTATTTGGTTTGCATGGCTTGGTATATTGCACTATATTGACGAGCCGCTGTGGTATACACTTCCATTTGTTGGCTCAGGGTTCGTAGCTTGCTATGTAATCGCAACACTGTTTACAAGCAAGCTTCGACGTTTTGCAGCTACCTCACGGAAATTTATTCACAACCCGATTATCGCCCAGATGTTTACCGGGACCAACGATGAAGTCGGACAATTGGAGTTTGAAAATCGTTTCCTCAGGGCTCGTAATCGAACGGCTCTCGGGCGACTTGCAGAATCTTCCCAGTATCTGAGTGAGCACACTAATGCAAACAACGAACTGATTTTTCGTATTCAACAAGAAATTGAGAAAGGACAACGTGAAGTTTGTAATGTGGAAGACTCCATCACTACAATGGTGGATAGCGTACGCGAAGTTTCACTAAATGCCAATAAAACGGCTGAAACAGCACTTTCTGCGGTACATGATGTAAATACTTCCAATAAGGCAGTTGACGCTATTCTTGGTCAAATTGCCGAAATGGTCGAGCATATCAATACCACAGGAAATGTGATTACTGATGTGAAACAATTGTCGGACAACATTTCTTCTATTCTTACTCAAATTCGGGAGATTTCTGATCAAACTAACCTTCTAGCGCTCAACGCAGCAATCGAAGCAGCTCGTGCAGGCGATGCAGGACGAGGTTTTGCAGTGGTTGCGGATGAAGTCCGTAAACTTGCTCAAAAAACCAAAGACTCATCTGCTGAAATCGAGGCAATGGTATGCAACTTGCAGTCTGGCATCAACAATGCCTTTGACAAGATGTCTCAAAGTTCGACTGCTGCGAAAGAAGTCAATAACCAATCTGGGATTATTGGTGAGTCAATATCGCATATCCGCAAGGATGTAGAGGAGATGAAAGACCTCGCACTTGGTGTGCAAAATGCCATGAATTCCCAAATACAAATGATCGGAGGAATTAGCCAAAGTATTGCTAGTATTACCCAAACACAAACACAGAACCTAGATATTGCTAACTTGATCAAAAAAGAAGGTGAACATTTAGGTGATATGAGTGCTGAACTTACCGACATGGTGATTCAATTCCGTGTCTGATAGGTAAAGCGATTAAAAAAAGCCGTAAATAATAGTTACGGCTTTTTCTTTATTTAAAATACTTTACTTTCTAAATTTTTAATTCTATCTTCTAAATCAGGATGAGAAGAAAATAATGCCATAATTCCTCATCTTTTATGAGTTGAAATTTTCATAGTTGCAAGAGATTCATTATCTCCAGATGCTATATTTTGCATTTTTTGTAAAGCTCTAAGTCAAGCAATCATTTTTTGCTTTCATACAAATATAGCACTTCCCTCATCAGCTCTAAATTCTCTATGTCTTGAAAATCCCATAACTATTAATGAAGCTAAAATTCAAAAACAAATTTCTAAAACTATACTTACTAATATATATCAAAGTGTTCAAAATTTTCCATCAGTCACATTATCAAAAATATTTGCTAAAACTCTTGATAAAAAAACTACAAATGTATTAACAACTCATTGTAATAAAGTCATAGTTACCATATCTCAATTAAGTATATGAGCCATTTCGTGACCTATTACTCATTCTATTTCATCTTTATTCATTAAATCCAGAAGTCCAGTTGAAACTGCAACTAAAGAACTATTTTTTGTTGCTCAAGTTGCAAAAGCATTTGGATCAGCTGATTCATATACTCAAACTTCTGGCATTTCAATACGATTATTTTCAGCAAGTCTTGAAACTACTTCGTATACAAATTTTTCTTTTTCACTAAAATCTCAAAAATTCTCTCTTGTCATCAAAGCTATATTGTAAGCTCTTTTTGCCATCCATTTTGATAAAAATAATGAAATGAAAGCTCAAGAAAATCATACAATAATTGCGTAGATAAATATAGATACATAACTACTTGAATATCAACTAATATTGATTCACAAAATATTTTCTAAAATTGCTATAACAATTCCAATAACAACTATTACTGCTATATTTGTAAGTAAAAATAAAAATATTCTTTTAATCATGTTTTTAAAATTAATTATAAAATTTGAAATCTTATTTTATATTCCAAGAGTCATTTGTCAATGAGTTTCCTCTTTTTTCACTTGACTTTTTTGTGTATTTTTAGAATTTAGAAAATTTTTGATTATTTCTAAATCATATTTTATATTGTGTCCGATTATTTCAATATCTAAATCAAACAAAAAATTAATAAATTCTTTTAATTTTTCACTTGTAACTTTTTCTCATTCGTGCATATGATTTATGTAATACAAATGCTCATCATCAAGATAAATACTCACTCAAACTAAATTTGCCTTCATGATTTCAAGAGATGTAGTTTCTGTATCAAAAAATACTTTTTGATACTTTTTAATAATTTCTTTTAAATCTTCTAAATCTTTATCATTTTGAATAATTTTTGGTTTTAATCATAAATCATTCCAAGTTTTTAGAGTTTTTTCCTCTTTATAAAGAGAATTAAATTCGTATTTTTTGAAAAATTTTTTTATATCGTCATTTAAAATCTTATCTTTATCAAAAAGAAATTTTTCTAAATAAAAATTATCAAGTTCAACATCTTTTTTGATTGTAGCTAACTTTTTTGATAAAAATGCTATTTCCCTGCTTTCACGAAGTTTTTCTAGAGTTTTTCAACTTAAAATAAAATCTTCATCATCAATATGTTCAAAAATTTCTTCAACTGTTCAGTATTTATTTATGAGATCAACAGCTTTTTTAGGTCAAAATCAAGCAACTCAAGGAATATTATCAGAAGTATCTCAAACAATTGCTAAATAATCAATAATATGTTCAGGATTTACATCAAATTTTGTTTTTGCTAAATCATAATCATAAATTTTATTTTTCATTGTGTCATAAATTTTGACATTTTGCGTAGCTAAACTATACAAATCTTTATCTCAAGAAAGTATAAAAACTTCATTATTTTTATCTTGTCATAGACTTGTTGCCAAAGTTCAAATAACATCATCAGCTTCACAATTTGGTATTTCAATTATATCAAATCACATTTTTCAAATCATCTCTTCAATCAAAGAAATCTGGCTTCTTAAATTATCAGGCATTCTATCACGAGTCGCTTTGTAATCAGAATAAATTTGATGACGAAAATTATCTCACTTAGCATCTTTTATAAAAACTAAATAATCAGGATTTTCACGAGTTAGTTGTCATGTAAAAAATTTTGCCATTCAAAAAAGAGCATTTACATAAAATCAGTCTTTTGTTTTAAATTCTGGAATTGCAAAAAACATACGATAAATAAAAGAGTTTCAGTCAATTAAATAAATTTTTTTCATTTTGATTTTATTATGTTTTAACTATACTTTGCATTATAATAAAAAATATTAAATTACAAATTAACTAAGAACTTATGAATATTTTTGCAAAAATTATACAAACAAACAATAACAATATTAAAAATGAAATTATTAAAACTTTTAATCTTGATTTAAAAGAAAAAATAGATGATTTAGAAATTTACTCAAAACTTATTGATGAAGCTAATATTGTTCTTATTTTTGGAGAAAATATAAAAAATATTATTTCTTATGCTATGAAAAATTTTGAAGTTATTCAATTTTTTCATCTTTGAACAGCGCTTTCACTGGATGATCTAGACACTTTATTTTGAGATGTTATGATTCCAAATACTTTCATAAACAAAGATAATGAAGCTTTATTTTTAGAATATTTAGTTGATAAAAATTATGATTTAAAAAATTTCTGACTTTTATTAAATTGAATTTGTTTAACTTTAGAAAATGATATAAAAGATGAAGATGAATTAGAAGAAATTATTCAAAATTATTCAGCAGAAATATTTGATAAAGAATCTTTTTTTATATTAGAAGAACTTGAAAAAAATCAGTTAATTGATAAATCTTGTATTATAAAAATAGTTTGAAATGATGAAGAATTTACAAAAAATTGAGTTCAAATTTTAGAACTAATGATTTAATAAAAAATCATTAGCAATATAAAAAAATTTCATATAATTACAAAGTCATTTTTACTGGTGTATTTTCCGGTTAGAATACAAAAACATAAATATGAAAGAATAAAAAGATTTGCTTGAAAAATGAGTAACGGAGCGAAACATAGTTATCTATGATGAGCGAGTAACGCAATTTTGAAAGTAAATATTGAAATTATTTCATATTTAGAAAATTTTATTTTTTAAAAATACTGTATATGCAAAGAGCAGAAAAAAAACAAGTTATAGCAGATTTTGCTAGAGACAAAAAAGACACTGGATCTCCAGAAGTTCAAATTGCTATTTTAACTTCAAGAATTGAAGCTTTAAAAGAACACTTAGAATTACATAAAAAAGATAATCACTCAAGAAGAGGTATTATGCTTATGGTTGCAAAAAGAAGAAAAATGTTAAATTACTTGAAAAAAACAAGTATTGAAAAATACGAAGAAATTTTAGCAAAATTAGAATTAAGAAAATAATAAAAAAATCACTTTCGTTTGAAAGTGATTTTTTTTATTTGCAATTTTTTTTTAATGTATTATACTTCCCGTGCTTAAAATATAACTAAAATTTATGAATATACAAAAAAAGAAAAATGCTTTTACATTGGTAGAACTTATTATTGTAATTACCATATTAGGAATACTTGCGACTATTGCGTTTGTAAGTTTTCAATGATATACAAAAGATTCAAGAGATAGTAATAGATTAGCAAATATTAATAATTTTCAGAAGTCATTAGAGATATATAAAACAAAAGTTTGAATATATCCAGTTCCTGAAAATATTACCTCAACATGACAAGTTGATTGACTAGATTTGATTTATGTTGGAAGTATTTGAGATACTATATCAAGACAACTTAGTTTAAGTAAAACGCCAGTTGATCCTTTATTAAATGATAATTATATTTATGGTACTGATACAAATTATTTAACATATCAGATTTCAACCATACTAGAAAATTATAATGCTAATATTATCATTCCGACTACTTACGCATACTGATATAAAGCAAAGGTAGTATGAAATTATACTTGACTACTTAAAAAATCTTCTAAGGTTTATAATATACCGAGTATAATTTTTACATGAAGTGGTGATTTAACATCTAATCAAACATATTTTGTCATAGATAAAGGTGAAAATTTGCCTTATAAAGTTTCATGAAATGATAGCGGTAATTTAAATTCAACTCAAATATTAAAAAGTATAACAAGTAAAGATAATTTAACTATAACTGGTGTACTTATATCTGATTGGGATTCAAATAGCTGAAGTTTATCTCAGACGCTAGGATATGATATTGATGAAGTTTGAATTGCTTATTATGGCGAAAAAAAATATATTTCTGATATAAAAGTAACTTGAGATTCAACTATTAATACTCCTGAGGTTTATAATTGTATTTGAAGTCTTGTGACTGCACATGCTGATATAATCAACAATACTTGATTACAAGTAAATACTAATTATCAAAATACTAATATTTCAAATAGTTGTTATTACACTTGTAAAAGTTGATTTTGATGAAATAATTGCGAAATAGTGATTCCAACTTGTAATTATGGAGAAGATGGTACAACATGAGTTTGTAGAGATCCATATTGGAATAACGTAATAACTCTCAATCATTTTGATGGAAATTTGAATGATGAAAAGTGATCTACTTTTTCTCATAATGGGAATTCTTCTATAGTATCAAATTCTTATAAATTTTGAAACTGATCAGTTGCTTTTGATGGAAATGGTGACTATATTAATGGAACCACAAACTCAACTGATGCGTTTTGAGACTGAGATTATACAGTAGAGTTATGGATAAAATTAAATACAACTAATCAAGCTTCATTTTTTGAATCAACAAATATTTGATGATTATGATCAAGGCAAGGTTCATTTATTTTTCGGTATAATTGAGATCAATTTCACTTGTTTAGTATGTGAAGTGATGAGGTATTTAACGCATCTTTAAATTCATATATATGAGAATGGATTCATGTTGCAATAGCAAGATCATCTGGAACAACAAAATTATTTCTGAACGGAAATGTTGTTTGAACAAGTACGAAATATTATAATGATAGTATTTGAGCAAAAAATATCTGAACTTTTTGTGACTCTACAGGTTTATCTCCAAATTGAAATTTTGATGAATACCGTATCACAAAATGAGTAGCAAGATATACATCTAACTTTACTCCACCAATACAAGCTTTTCCAAATCAATAATAAAAACCTCACTTTAGTTTGAAAGTGAGGTTTTTATTTTTGCATTATTTTTAATAAAATTTGATTTGAAAGCATAATAGCAATAAAAGCTTTTACTTCAGATATGGCTGGGAGATATACTCTTAAATAATCTTCTATTGTCATAAATTCACACGATTCATATCTATTTCAATAAGTAAAATAAAGCTTTCAATTAATAATATCATGAACTCTAACTTTAGTTATATCTATATTTTTAAAATATCACTCCAAATATTCCAATGTCAAAAAACTCATTTCACAAGTTGTTTCTCAATCACGTAATGTAAAAGTATACGTTTCTGACATAAAATATTTTTACAAGATAAGAAAAAATTTTATATTTTTAATTTTAAAAGTCAATAATATATTTAAATTAAATATTTTCTCAAATAAAATCAATAAATATTTTAAACTACATCTTTTTTACTGGTGCAATTTTTATGTTCATTTTTTTAATCCCTGAAACTCAAAATTTTATTTCTGCCAAGTCTCCATCAATAGATAAAATACTTCCAAATCCAAACTTTGGATGACTGACCCTATCACCTATCGAGAAACTGGAAACATCATTTTCAACGAGAGTTTTTTTCACTCTGAAAACGGGTTCGTTATGGTCAGGAATACCAAATGAGTTCCCAAATAAATTCCCTCTCATACTCTCACTAAAACTATAGTTTTCGATATAGTTAGGATTGATTTCTTTAATAAATCTAGAAGCTGGATTTTGAACATAGTTTCCGTATTGGAATCTTTCGGATGCTTTAGATATGTAGAGTTCTTTTTTCGCTCTGGTCATCGCTACATACATGAGTCTTCTTTCCTCTTCGAGTTCATGCGGTTCTGAGAAAGTTCTTGAACTTGGGAAAAGTCCTTCCTCAAGTCCAGTGATAAATACTCTGTCATATTCAAGTCATTTTGAAGTATGAATTGTCATAAGTGTTACAAAATTACTTCCATCATCTTTGTTATCCATATCAGTTAAAAGTGCAACTTCTTCTAAAAATTGAGCTAAACTATCTCTTGGTTCCATTCAATTATAAGTTGATGCTACGTTTTTTAATTCTCTTAAGTTATCAATTCTTGCTTCATATTCTTCTTTTGTTGCATCATCACGCAAATATTCTTCGTATCAGATTTTTTCGATAATAAAATCTATCAAACTAGATACTTCCATCTTTTTTGAAGCATCCATTAAACTAAGTAATATTTCATAAAAAGCAAAAACTGCTTTTTTAGCTCATGAATTCAGTTCATCTACTTCGTCAATATTTTCAAATATTTGTAGATAAGTTGCACCAAAAGCACTTCTATACTCATCAAGTTTCGCTAGAGTTGTTGCTCCAATTTTACGAGTTGGAGTATTGATAATTCTTTTGATTCAAACCACATCATTTGGATTATGAATCACTCTAAGATACGCGAGCATATCTTTTACTTCCATTCTATCATAGAACTTTAAACCTCATATAACTTTATAAGGAATTGCTTCCATCATAAGTGCTTCCTCAATTGCTCTTGATTGAGAGTTAGTACGATAAAGAATAAGATTTTGATTATAAGCACTTCCCTTTTCTTTTATAATTTTTGCAATAGTATTTGCTTCAAGTCTGTCAGTTGGAGCGTCAATATAAACTATTTTTTCTCAAGTTTCATTATCTGTAAAAAGAGTTTTATCAAGAGAAGATTTATTGTTTTTTATAACTTCATTTGCAGCATTTATGATATGTTTGGTAGAACGATAATTTTGTTCTAATTTTATAACTGCGGCTTCTGGATAATCTTTTTTAAAATTGATAATATTTTTCATATCAGCTCATCTCCAAGAATAGATTGATTGCCAATCATCTCAAACAACAGCTAAATTTCTATACTTTGAAGCAAGTAATTTTACTATTTCGTATTGTGGAGCATTTGTATCTTGATACTCATCAATCATGATATATTTCCATCTTTCCTGATAATATTCTAAATTTTCAGGGATTTGAAGTATTTCTAGAGTTTTAACTAGTATGTCATCAAAATCTAGGGCATTATTTTCAATTAATTTTTTGTCATAAGTTAGGTAAACCTTGTTAACTATTTCTTTTATATGTGAGTCAACATATCTTTCATATTTTTGTGCTGAAATTAAAGCATTTTTTGCATTTGAAATATACGAAGCAATACTACGAGGAGGATATTTTTTCTCATCAAGTCACATTTCATCCTTGATAATTGATTTTATAACTGAAAGTTTATCTGATTCATCATAAATAACAAAATCTTTACTCATTCAAATTGTTTCAATTTTTTCTTTTAAAATATATACTCAAATAGAGTGAAAAGTTCCAATCATCGGAAGATTTCTATTTTTATATGGTGAAACTTGATATTCAACATTCAAGACTTTTGAAACTCTATGTTTCATTTCTTTAGCTGCTTTATTGGTAAAAGTTACCGCTAAAACAGAGTTTGAAGGAACTCCTGATTGTATCATATGCTCAATTCTTGCTGTAAGAGTTGCAGTTTTTCAACTTCAAGCTCAAGCAAGGATTAATAAAGGTCATTCAATTTGTTTTTTTGCTTTTTCTTGTTCTGGATTTAGATTCATTGGTATCGTTTAAAAATTAATTTAAAATAAAATATTGATTTTTTG
This sequence comes from Patescibacteria group bacterium, assembly GCA_047637875.1. Lineage (GTDB taxonomy): Bacteria > Patescibacteriota > Gracilibacteria > BD1-5 > UBA6164 > UBA7396. Next base: position 9,126 of record JBLJBH010000023.1, on the reverse strand, counting down.
AAAAATGTGAAATGGTTTTTTAATTTGGTGTGAAAAAATTATTCCCCTACTATCATCATATCAAAAAAACTGGCTTGATAAGCTAAATCAACATATTTAACTATTTGAACTTCAGAATTTCTTCATTCATAAAAATAAACTTCATTTATATTTCAGTTATCAAAAACAGAAACTCAAACTATTAGTCATGTATGTTGTCAAATATATCAATTTATTTTATCTCAACTTTGCGTATACCAAACGAAAGGTTTTGTATCTAATTTTCAACTTCAATTTTTCCATAAATACCAAAAAACTACTGGTTTATTTTCTAAAAGTGAATTTATAATATCAAATTTATTAAATTTTTTAATTTTATTATCAACTCAAATCTGTTTTAAAGTTTTGCTTATCGGATAAGCATAAACTCAGTATCAGGTAAAATTAGAAGTGTTTTTTGTTTGTTTTCAATTAACCTTTCAAACAAATTCTATGTAAGGATTTCACCAAATAAATTTTGAAGAAGTTCTTTTTAATTCTTTTTCATATTTTGGTAATTTCTTAAATAATTCTTCTTCTTTTATTTCTCTATCCAAAATATAACTAGCAAATAAACTTGCCGAATTTACTTCACAACTAAGAGGTTTTTCTTGAAGTTTTTGATTTATATTTTTTTGAAGAAATATTTTATTATTTTTTAAATTTTTTATTATAACTTTTTGTTTTAAAGATAATAAAAAATTTATTTCAGTTTGTTTTTTAAAAACTCATAATAATTTTTCTAAAACAAAAATTTGTTTTTCCTGCGACTCTAAAGAAAAGACAAAATCATTAATTTTTGTTTTTTCAAGATTTGAAAAAGAAAAAGCTGAGTTTATAGTTAGAAATGTTAATAAAAATATGGCTAAAAATTTCATCTAATGGTATTAATTTATAAAATATTTGCACTATAATAACAAAATAAAAAAACTTTCAAAATCTTTTGAAAGTTTTTTTATTTTAAGGCTTTAATTAGTTTTTTAAATTATCCAACAACTTTGTCAGAAATTTTTTCATAAGATGTAATTTCTTCATCTTTAAAAAATCTTTTTAATTCAATTGCTGCAGTTTCTCTAGAATCAGAAGCATGAATAATATTTGCATCAATAGTCAATGCAAAATCTCATCTAATTGATCATGGTAGTGCATCACTTGGATTTGTAGCACCTGTTAAATTTCTAACAGTTTTAACTACATCAGTTCCTGAAATTGCCATAGCAACTACTGGAGATGAAGTCATATAAGCTTTTATTCCAGGAAAAAAAGGTTTATCAGCTAAAAAATCATAATGTTCTGAAACTATTGCGTCAGTTAAAGTCATCATTTTCATACCAACTATTTTTAGACCTTTATTTTCAAATCTAGAAACGATTTGTCAGATAAGTCATCTTTGAATAGTATCTGGTTTTAATAATACTAAAGTTGTTTCCATCTTTTTAGTTTTTTATAAAATAAATTAATGTGTGGAAATTATATAAAAATTTTTAAAAAAGCAAATTTTATATTTTAACACCACTCATGACATCAATTTTTAGATATATAAATCCAACTTCAATTTCTACATTGTTTTAATTTATGAAAGAAAGTTGTATTATAACTGGCATAAATCCTAGAGATTTAAAAGAAAAAGATTTTCAAAGTTTAAAAGAAGTATGACAAGACCTTTGGGATCACTCAATTCAAGAATTTGTAAAATGTAAATGTTGTAATAAAATGATGTGAAAAAAAGATATTTTTTGACACTTAAAAAAAGAAATATATTATAAAACAGTGAAAAAAATTATGGATTTAATAAAAAGTTTTTTAAAAATGTTTCCTAATTGTATCCCTAGAAAACAAAGTGTTGAAGTTTAATTTTTTATTTTCAAAATATGAATTTATATTTTAGTATTTATTTATCATCTATAATTTTATCAATCTTATGATGAATTATGATGTTTAAAAAATATAAAAATCCTTCTTGATTTTTCTTTTTGATTTTTACTATATCTTGTTCTGTTTGGTGTTTGTTATATTTTTTATTTTTATGATGAAATTTATGATATGATATAACTTTAATTTTATCAAGATTAGCTTTTTCAGTATCATTATTATGAATGTATACATTTTTATTATTTATAATATTTTTTGATTATAAAAAGAAAAGTATTTTTACTAAAAAAGTATTTTTGATTTTGTTTTTATATCTAGTATTTTTTCTATTTTCAATTTTTAGTGAAAATATTATACATTCATTATATTTATGAAATGATTGAGTTTATAGAGAAAATTATGGATTATTTTATCCTATTTATATTATTTGATATTTATTATTTATTCCTTTAGTTTTAGTTTCTATACTAAAACAATTTAAAAAACAAAATTATATAAATAAACTTAGGTTAAAATATATTTTATACTGAGTTTTAGTTTTTATATGAACAGGACTTGTTTTACAAGTCATACTACCTCTTTTTTGAATTTGGATGTTTGAAAGAGAAATAATATTTTTCTTTATATTTTTTATATTATCTGTAGTTTATAGCGTAAACAGATATTATTTTAATGATTTATGATATTGAATTTGAAAAATAATTGTTTGAGCTTTAGCTTTATTTACTTCTATTTTTATAGAAAGATTGTTAAATTGATTTGTTTTTATAGAAGTAAATAACTGATATTGGGGAAATACTGCTTTAACTTGAATTTCATCAAGTATTTTAAATATAATATTTTTTATAATTTTATATAAATTATTTTCAAAATATTTTCTATGAACTACTCAGAAAAAAGAACTTGAAAATAATTTATTAACATTAAAACAAAATATTTCATACACAACAAGTTTAGAAGAATTAAATAATAGTTTAAAAATAGAAATTAAAAAAATATTTAAAACTGATTTTTGTGAAATAAAAATTTTTAAAAAAGAAAAACAAAAAAATGAACTACAAAAATATTTTGAAAACAAAATAAATAATAATTTATTTATAAATGACATAGTTTTTTTAGAAGAGAAAAAAACTAAATTTAAAAAAGAAAAAATATTTAAATTAATTTCTAAAAAATCTTTTTTAATTTTTCCTATTTTTAATAATAAAACTGAAAATATTGCAATATTTTCAGTTTGAAAAAAAATATTTTGAGATTTTTATAGTACAGAAGAAATAAATGCTTTAAAAAATTTTATACTTTTTTTAGAGATTCATCTAAAATACATAAAAACTTATGAACAAATTAGGGATTTATCAATAAATCTTGATAAAAAAATAGATGAAAAAACTATAGAATATAATAATCTAATAAATAAACAAAAAGAATTTATTTCTGTTATTTCTCATGAAATTAGATCTCCAATTTCTTCTGCAATATTTCAATCTGATAGTATATTAGATGACTTAGATAATTCGAGTTTCTCAAAAGAAAATTTTAAAGTAGAAATAAATATTTTAAATAATATTTTATTGAAAGTTTCAGATTTGATTCAAAAACTTTTTTCAGTTCAATATTATGAAACTCAAAATGTGAAACTTTATAAAGAAAATATTTGTATAAATAGTTTTATAAAAGATGAAATAGAAATTTATAAACATTTAAATAAAAACATAACATTTAAACATTCTTTAGATAAAGAAATAAAATTTATTAAAATAGATAAAATTCAATTTTGACAAGTTATTGAAAATTTAATAAATAATTCTATAAAATTTATAAATCAAGAAAAATGAATTATTTATATTGAAACAAAACTTTTAAATAATAATTGTTATATAACTATTGAAGATAATTGAAATGGATTTTGATGAATAAAAGTAAATGATTTATTTGAAAAATACTCAATATGAAACTCAAATTCAAAATGACTTTGATTGGGTTTATATTTATGTAAAAAAATTATTGGAATGCATAATTGAGAAATAAATGCTTGAGTATCAGAAAAACTATGATGAGCAAAATTTACAATAAAAATACCTTTAAATTAAAGGTATTTTTATTGTAAAATATATCATAAATTTCTTTTTGTTTCTATTGGAAAATTGTCTCATAATTTTTTTCTTAATTTTGAAAGAGTTGCATTTATAGTATTATCAGAAACTTCAAAAATTGATTGATGTCACCAAATAGCTTTTATAAAATTTTCTTTTAAAATAATTCTTCACCTATTTTTTATAAAAAAATTAACTATAAACTTTTCTTTATTATTTAATTCTATAAAAACTCAGTCTAAAAATACATCATTATTTGGAGATTTTATAACTATATTTTTATAAACTAAATCTTTAGTATTATTTGATAAAATTATTGGTCTTCTTAGTATAGCTTTAATTCTAGATAAAAGTTCTTCTGGATAAAATGGTTTTGTTAAATAATCATCTGCTCAAATATCAAGTCAATAAATTTTGTTATTTATATCTCCATATCAAGAAATTATAATTATTGGAGTTTGAGATTTTTTATGATTTCTAATATCCTTTATAAGTTGAAATCAAGACCCATCTCAAAGTGATAAATCTACAATATACAAATCAGTAATATCATCAAAAAAACCACCTGTCATAAAATCTTTATAACTATAAAATTCACTAACTGTATATCAGTTTAGTTTTAATTTCTTAGAGATCTTACTTGTTAAATTTTTTTCATCATCAATTATTGATATATGCATATTTTTATATATTGAAAATAACTTATTTTTATTATATTTATTTAATTTATTTATGTCAATTATTTTTCCCTAAATAGTTTGAATTATTTGTTAAATTTAAATAATTTAACATATTAATTGCATATGTATGATTTACTTGAGTAGTTCTTGTTTCAGTAGCTTCCTCTATAACAAATGTAAAATATCATAAATCAAAACTTTCTTGTGCAGTAGCGAAAACACAATCATTACTTTCATATCAACAAATATGAATTTCTTCTATTTTATTTTCTCATAAAACTTCTTTTAAATTTTCATCACATTTAAAAACACTTCTTGAAAGTTTATTAACTTTTAAATTTTTTCTTCAAAGTAAAGCATCTTTTATTTCTTGTATCGTATCAGTTTCTAAAATCTGTTCACACCATCATATTTGTTTATACCATAAACTATTTTCATCATTGTATTGAATAGAATAAACTATTAAATCATAATTTCACTCCTTAATAAGTTTTATAATATTTGGAATAATATATTTATTTCTTTCTATAATAAATCCATCTTGCACATCAACTATAAAAAGTGCTTTTTTTCTACCAGTTTGAGGTATAAACATATTTTATTTATTTAGAATATTAATAGTTTGTAATTATAAAGAATTTATAAAAAATGTAAAATAAAAAGAACCTAAAAATCTTTTATAGGTTCTTCAATAATAGTTTCTTCAATAACTTTTTGTTCTTGTTTATGTTCTTTAGTTAGGTTAGATTTTGACCAATCAACTTTTATCATAACAAAAAACATTATAATACAAATAATTATACTTGTAATTGGTTCTGACCACCAAACTCCATTTATTCATAAATAAGTATATTTTGGCAAAATATACGCAATTGGAATTTTAATAATCCATTGTCATAAAATAGTTATATACATAGGAATTTGAGTTTTACCAATAGCTCTTAAGACACCATTAAGTGACATTTGTACTCAAATTAGTCAGAAAAACAATGCCGAAATACGAATAATTTCAGTTCACATTTTTATAACTTCTGGATCATTTGGAATAAAAAATTTTATAAAATATTCAGCAAATATAAAAGAAATAATTCACAATAAAGTCAAGAAAGTAAATGACACAAAACTACTAATTTTATTAATCCTTTTTGCTTTTTCTATAAATCATGCTCAAACACTTTGTCAAACAAGGACTGAAGTAGCCATAGAAAGTCACATAGCAAAAATAACTACAAATTGAATCGTATTTCAAGCCACTCAAAAACTTGCCAATGCTGTTGTTCAAAATATAGCAACTATTGCTGTTAAAATAGCAAAAGAACCACTTCTTGCTGTCATTTCTATAGAAGATGGAAGTCAAAGAAAAAAAGTTTTTTTAATAGTTGAGAAATCTGGAATAAAATTCCTCCAGTGCAAATGAATGTTATATTTTCAAGAAAATAAAACTATAAATCATATAATAGAAGCTATTGATTGTGTTAAAATAGTCGCAATTGCTGCTCAAATAACTCACATTCATTCAAAGCTTCAATATCAATAAATAAAAAGTGGATCAAGTAAAAAATTTAATAATACTGTAAATAAAACAATATAGATTGGTAAATTTGCTTGTCCGATTCATCTCATAATTGCCTGAAACATAAAAAAAGCAAAGTTAAACACCAAACCTACAAATGACCAACGAATATAAGAAACAGTTTGATTAAATATATTACTATCAGCTCACATTAGGTGTAATATATGTGGAGTAAAAAAATATCATATTCATCACAAAAAAATAGAAGTCAATATAATCATAAGTAAAGTCTGAGCTGCAATATGATCAACTTGTTTAAATTTTTTTGCTCAGAAAAATTGAGAAATTAAAATAGAACCTGCTACTGAAAATCAGCTTCAAATAGAAATAGTCAAGAAAATAATCATTCATGCCAAAGTAGTAGTTGCAATTGCTTCTTCTCAAAGTCTCCCAACCCAAAAACTATCAGTAAATTGATATGCTACTTGTAATAAATTTGTAATAACTATTGGAATAGATAAAACTACTAAAGCCTTTCAAATAGGCATATCAAGTAAAGAAATAGGTGATTTATTTTTCATATATTTTATATAGTATTTAAAGATTTTGGGATTATATAAAAATTTCTTTGAAAAACAAATAATTATTTATTATTAAAATAATTTTTATATAAAGTGTTTCAAATATATGTTGAAACTAATTCTTTGTATCATTTTCTTACTTTTCAAATACGAGTTTTTCTTACTTCCATTGCTGAATTTTTTATAAATTCAAGTATAGTTTCATAACTTACTAAATCGTCATATAAATCAGATCTAGTACTTGCTCTACAAGGATAAATATTAACACTTTGATAAAATCAACTTTCATGTGAAATTTTTCTTAAATCATTCAAAGTTCTTCAACTACTTGTATTATCATCAAATATAAGCAAACGATTTTTTGATGAGAAAAAATCTTTCATTTCTTGAGTATTAAATTCATCAATTATTTCAATAAATGGATAATCAACTATTTTTGAAAAATCATTAGCATTTTTTAAATCATAAATAGAATAAACAATATTTCAAATATTTATAAGTATTTTTCAGTTATATTGCATTTTTTCAAACATATGTTTTGCGTAATATCAAACAATACTTCAACCATAATTCACACTTAATATATGTAATATTTCTTTAGACGCATCAAATCATTTTGCTTGTATATCAACAAAAGCATTTTGAGCAGCTTTTATTATAACTAAAGGATGATTTTCTTCCCTTTGTAATCTTATAAGTTTTTTATAAACTAGTTTTTTTATATCCAAAAATTTTACATCTTTTCCAGGAATAAAAGGTTTTATCCCTTTTGGAGTTTTTCAAACTGAAAGTCTTTTTTCATTTCTTTTTAGTTCATTTTCATATTTTGCTTGTTTTGGAGCATCTAAATTTTTTCAAAAATCTTGTATAGTATTTAATAATTCTTGAAATAAATCAAAAACTACTTCAAAAGATTCATGTCTAGTAAAATCATATCATTCTGGAAGTTCTTTAAGACTTGGGTGACTTAAAGAGATAGCATGAATATACGAAGAAGGTTTATCTCATATTAAAATATCACAAAAATATCAAATATTTGTATCCAATTCTATTGCTAATTCCCTATTTATATCATGATTTTTTATAACTTCTTGTTGTTTTTGTTTAAATCTTTTTACAGCTTCTGGAGAAGTTTTATACATAAAATCAAGTTGATCTTTTCTAATAAGTAAATCTCAATCAAATTCAGGATTTAATAAATTTTGATTTATAAGTATTTGATTTATATTTTGCATAAATGCATAAATATTTATTTTAGCATCAAGTAATCATAAAATAATTTTTTTAAATGGTTTTTCTACATCAGAATAAACATACTTACAAAATATCTTATCAACATCAATTCAAAAAATATTTTTTATATAAGAAAATCAAACAATATTTATATTTAAAAATATAATAAAATGTTCTACAAAAGGAAAAAAATCTACATTATCTTTATATGTATCTCTAGCCTTTTCTAAATGTAAAATAAAACTTCTTAATTTTTTTATTAGTCATAAAAGTTCTACATTTTGAGCATAAATTTTTTGATTAAACTTTTCTTCTTTTGATAAAGTTTTTGTTTTTTCTATTTCTATTTCAAGTTTTTTAATTACATAATCAGATGTAAGTTTTAGAAAATCATTTTTAAAACTATCAAATTCTTCAATTATTTTATAAGTTGTCATTCATACAAAAAAATCTAAAAACATTTTTAAATGTTGATCTATTCTATTTAAATGAGTACTAACATCTTGTCTAAAGGAGTCTAAATCAAGTTCTTGAATTTCATAATCATTTATAGAAGTAGTTATTCAAACTTCATCAATCTTTAAACTATCAAACAAAAAATAATAATTTTTATTTCTAAAATTTAAAGTATTTCATCTAATATTACAAAAATCCCTATAAAGCATTTTTACATAGGCATTTTCTTCTAAACCTTGTTTATCTCAATTTTCATCAAATAAAAATAAAGATGCTCAAATATATTCCAAATCACTTTCTGATAATTTAATTCATCAATCAAGTGTAAAAAATTCACTCATTAAATTATCTTCATCCATTTCTTTTATAACTTCTTTTGACTTTTTTTTGATTTTTAATATTTCTTTTAACTTTTCCTCTGGAGATTTTTGGCTTTGTAATATTCTTAATACTTGATTATGTGTCATCATAGACAGCGCTTCTGAACCATCAAAAAGCTCTTTTTCTGTTGGTTTTTTATCATCTAATGATTCTACTACAACTATTTTTTTCATTTTTTAGTATTAATAATTAATAGTTGGTGATTATAAATATTTTTATAAAAATGTAAATATAATAAAAGAAACTTGTAATTTTAAAAGTTAAAATGTCACTATCGTAAAAAATAGAAATGTCACTAT
>JBLJBH010000022.1:0-13324 GCA_047637875.1 Patescibacteria group bacterium | reverse complement strand
AAAAGTAGATTATCTACTTTTTTATTTCGACTCTACTTTTCAGGGGGCAGTTCAATATTTCAAACTTTATTTGCTATGGAATAACTTCTATTAAATTCACCTTCTTTATCTTGAAAAACAAAAGTCATAAATTGTCAACTTACAAAAGAAAAATCTTTTTGGGTTTCAATTTGTAATTCAATTACATCTGGAGTGAGATAATGCATTCAAAGAATTTTTGCTTCATTTTTTTCTATTTCAGAATCAAGTAAAATGAAATCACTTTTCCCTACTCCACAAACAGGACATCTCCAATCTGCTGGAATATCTTCAAAACGAGTTCCAGGAGGGATTCAACCATCTGGATCTCAAATATTTTCATCGTAAATATATCAGCAAGGTACGCAAAGCCATTTTGGTCCAGGAGAAGTGTTTTTTAACTTCTTTTTATTTTTTATAAAAGCTATAACCCATAAAATAAACCAAACTCAAATAATAATAAGAGGTCAAATTTCTTTTTTTATAAAATAAATATGAAGTCCAACAAAAATAAACATTACATAAGAAAATCTTTGTAAAGTTTTCCAATGTTTTCATAATACAGAAACTGAAAGTCCATTTGAAGTGATTAAAAGAGGAATAGATACAATGGAAGCTAAAATTCCCCAAAACATATATCATGTGTATTTCCAAACATAGGGGTCTAAAAATAATTCTATATAAGTTTTTGAATAATTAAGTAAAATCATCTGATCCATAAAAGAACCTATTCCGTGAGCAAGTCAAAATACTCAAACTAAAATTCAAAATTCTCTTCTAAATTTTAATAAAAAGGAAAAAATTTTGCATTTTGGAAAAATATCTGAAATAGGTCTTATAAACATAACAAGTATTAAAAAATACCAAGCATATTCTCAAAAATCTTTATATGTTTCTCTTGGAAAAAAAAATACTACAATAAAGGAAAGAGATAAAATAATAAGTAATAGTTTTATAGTTTTTATAATTTTATTCATAATAGAAAATAGTTAATAAAAAAGACTATATTTAATATAGTCAATTTTAAAATAATTCAAATTTTATTGTAAAGTAGATAAAAATTGATTAAATCAAATTGTTACATAACTAGCACCCGAAATAGTATCTACTTGTAATCCATTTAATGCTTTCCCAATTACTTGTTCAGGAGCGTTTTTTGCAAATGAATCAAGTGGAGTTTCTCAGTTTATATCAGCTCCATTTACAATCATTTCTTTAACTATTCAATTTTCTAAAATAAATTTTCCACTTACTGGTATTATATAACCATCTTTTTCATAATTAAATTCAAAAGTTTTTTCGCTACCAATAGTTTCACTATCAGTTGTAGTTGAAGAAATATCTTGATTTAAAGTTTCTTCAGTTGAATTAGTGTTTAATTCATTAGTATTTTGAGTATTATTTGTTTCTAGAGAAGTTTCTAAAGTTTGTTCTTCTTTAGAACAAGAAGCTAATGCAATAATAGGTAATACAGCAATAGTAGCTAGTTTTTTCATAAATATTTTATTAAAATTTAAAGTTAACTAATTTTATTAAACAAAAAATAAAAGTCAAAATATAAAATCTTGACTTTTATTTAAATTACTATATTTTTTATAGTTTTTACTATTATTATCTTATTAATTCTGCTATCTTAGCAGCAGTTTCTTCATCTCTATACCATGTAGTTCAATTATTAACATTAATTCCATAATCTATATTTTCTACAAGTCAAAGCTCATCTCAAGCTTTTTTAAGTTGATAACCTCTCATAAAGTAAAATTTAAAAAATAAAATATAACATCTATTTTATACTATTATTTTAATATTTGTCAAATTATTTTAATTATTTTAAAATTTCTTTCCAAAACTCTATATCAATTATTTTTTTCCGCGCTTCTATAAGTTCATTTTTAAATTCTTCAAATTCTTCCCCAGTATATCCAACTGGAATATATTCATATTTTCAAGACTTTCCTTCTACAAAATCAAGTGCTAGTTCTCACACACTAAATCTATTTTTTAAATCCGTGCAGTTTTCAACCATCAGTTTATAAAACATCAGTTGTCTAAAATATCATCATTCTCAGTCTTTTTTCTCTCAGAATTTATCCGTTCATTTTATCATTCAAAGTGACTTTATACTTCATGTTTTATAGTCAACTAAAGCAATTTGCTGCGAAAACAAACTTCATTGTCCTTCAAAAGAAAGTGCTGGAGAGTTACTCTCTCAAATAATCTCAATTTTATCAATTTTTCCAGTTAATGGAACTCACTCAAAAACTACTTGTCTTGAAGAAAAATTGTATTCTGTAGCGAAAGGTTGTCTTTTGTTTGAAGTGAATATTTCATAATATCATTCTAAACCTGAAATTCATCTTTCCTGAACCCTTTCGTATTCTTCCGGAGTTAAATCATATTTTCTTATTTCATCTAAAAATATTTTTTTCATCTCAGATAAACTCAAGATAAATCATTTTGATTTCTCTATGGTAGCTATCTCTAAAACTCTATGATATGCACTTCAAAACATTAAGTTTTCGTTACTTAAGAAAGGATAGCGAAAAACAACTTCTCTTAAAAACCTTTTTGGATCTTCAAGAAATTTATTCAAATCCGTTGGGGAAAGTTTATAATTTTGTAGAAATTTTTCTATATAATCAAGCTCATCTCTAGTAGTTTTTGTAAGTGGATTTTCAAGCATTGATGAAATCAACAATTCTTTTGTTTCTTCCTCACTTATTTCTATATCTTTTTCTTCTGGAGTAATGAAAGTTTCCAGTATAAAACTTGATTGAATCAGTGGTTTATTTTCTTTTGAAGCTGGAAGTGTAAAAATAAGTCACTCTTTCGCTCTTGTCATAGCAACAAAGAAAAGTCTTCTTTCTTCTTCCAGTGCAATTTCTTTTTCAAGTTCCTTTTGATCTTTTTCATCAGCATCACTAAATTGAAGTCATTCTCAAATCATTCATAAAGGAAGTTTGAGTTTATCTGGAATAGCTTTTTGTTTCCAGTTTCATTCATACACTTCTGGAATAAAAACATAATCATATTCAAGTCATTTTGAATTATGTGCTGTCAATATTTCAATATTTGAACTGAAAGTATGAATTGCATCTCTATTTATAGGGAGTAAGAATTTATTATGGAGTTCAAACTTTGCTAGAATATTTTTAAGAGTAATTTCTTTATTATTTTCAATATATCATTTAATCTTATTCACAAGAGTAAAAATATCTTGCAAATCATTAAAATCTCAGTTTTTTTCTATATATTCAAATATATTTAATTTTTTTAAAACTTTTCTTATCAGTGCTGTAATTCATCCATTTCAAAAATCAGTTTCAAGAGATAACATAAAATCTCTAAAAGAAATTATTTTCTCAATATTTTTTGCATTTTCCTTGATATATTCATTATCCTCACAATCTTTTATAATGTCCCAAATTCCAAGTTTAAATTTGTTTCTAGAATAATTCCTTTGATACAAATTTCTTGCCATATAAATGACATCGATATTTTCTATATCAATTAAATCCGACCTTAGAATATTTAAAAATTTTTCATCATTAAAATATGGATTATCTACAAGTGCCAAAAAATCCAGTAAAAATTTTACAAAATGATTATTGAGAATATTAGTATTATTTTTTGAAGTAACTTGAAGTCATTTTTGTTTTAAAAACTCTGACCATTCGCTTACTTGTTTATTTTTCTTTACTATTATTGCAAAAGTTTTTTCAGGAGAAGAAAGTCTTTTTATTTCATTACAAACAAAAAGTTTTTCTTTAATATCATTTTCAAGTACGTAAAAATGATTTTCTTTTTTATCTTTAAACTCACCTTCTGCTTTTAGATTTTTATTTATAGAAGATATACGATTTGAAATCCTTTGTGTGTTATTTTCTATTACATTTTGAGATAAATTCAGGATTTCTTGGCTTGATCTATAGTTATCATCCAAAACTACCATTTGTGTAGTTGGGTATTTTGAAACAAAATCAAGCATATTCTCTATATTTGCTCATTGAAAACGATAAATTGATTGGTCATCATCTCATACAACGAGTACATTTTGCTGCTCTTTATTATAATCTAAAATTAAATCAATTATTTTATTTTGTGAATTATTCGTATCTTGAAATTCATCAATCATGATAAATTGAAATTTTTCAGCATAATAAGCAAGTATTTCATGATCAGTTTCAAATTTATTTGTAACAAACTGAATCATATCAGCAAAATCATAATATCAAAGCTCTTTAATCTTCTTATTATACTGCGTATAAATAAGCTGTAATTCAAGAAGTTTTGCGATATGTTTATCATAAGTTTCTTTGTCTTTTTGTCTTCTTTTTTCAAGATCTCTGATTCTTTTATTATTTTCTAGTTCAATTAGTTTCTGAGTATAATTTTTTTCTAGATCATTTATAACAAGAGTAAATTTTTCTGGAGTGATTCATTCTGATTTTAGTTTTGATATTCTATCTTTTATATCTTTTAAATACGCAAATCTATCCATCGTAGAAAATAATTCTTTTACCATTCAATCACTGATATAACCATCTAGAATTTCGCTTAATATCTCATAGCTTTCAATATCATCAATAGTTTGTTTTGCTCTTTCTTCTAAAAATTTTTCTGGAAAATCAGTAATAACCTCTGATGCAAAACTATGAAAAGTAGTTACTTTTACTTTGTATCAAACAGGTCATAAAAACTTTGAAAGTCTTTTTTTGATAGCAATTACTCAAGCTTCAGTAAAAGTTGTGATTAAAATATTTTCAGGATTTACTCAAGTTTGAAGTAATATATTAGCAGTTCTGAGTCAGATAATTTGAGTCTTTCCTGTTCCAGGTCCAGCAACAACCATAACTGGTCAGTAAATGCTATCTACTGCTTTTTGTTGAGAAGAATTTAGTTTTTTGTACTCGCTTTCAAATAATTCTTTTTGCATATTTTGGGGGATTTAAAAATATTTCTTCTATTGTAAGAAAAAATAAAAAAACTCAAAATTAACTTGAGTTTTTTTATTTTTTAATATCTTTTTATTCAACAAATATTATATACATTAGTTTGAGGTGAATAACTTAATATTCAATCATTTAAATTTAAATAATATGACATACCATTTAGTAAATATCCTGCTTTTGAGTTAGTCCAATAATTTCAAATTTTTAATCATAAAAATTTTGCTAATTTTTGTTTATTTTCTTCTCAAGCTGAGATTATAAATTCATATATTTTTCTTAATTCATCAGATGAAGGAAGGAATTCTTCCAATGATTTAACTCATCTACTTTCATACATTTTTTCTACATCTTTAAATGATAACTCTCAAAAATTTCATAAATTTAATATGAATTTATTATCTAAAAATTTTATTCAATTATTTTGTAATTCAATTTTAAACTTCCATTCATTCCACCAATCTGGATTTGATTGAATTACTTCAGATAAAATATTATATCTTTGAGTTAATTCAGGACTTCATTTCCAATAATCTGGAATTATAGATAACTCTAAACCTAAAGTTTTATAAAATGCTATTTTTACATCTTGAGAAAAATCATTTTCATCAATTCCAAGTTTTTTTAAATCACCATTTACATCTAAAATTATTGAAATATGTTTATTAATTAAATCACTTAACATTTCAATTTCTTCTTTTGAAACTTTAGATAATAATAATTCATCAGTATTGATATTTCATAAAATTTTCCCTTTAACATATTCACTAATATCTGAATATTTAAGTCAAAATTTAGATAATTCTTTACTTAACTCTATAGTTGAATTGGTAAAACTATTTACATTATGTGCATAACTATAAACTCACGATTTTTGTATAATTTCAGCTTGTCTTATAGGATTATATCAAAGTCTATCTACTCTTTTTCATTCGTTTGTTTTAAAAGATAATGGAAAACTCATAAAAATTATAATTATAAAGTAAACTAAGAGATAGTTATAATTATATATTATTTTAAGTCAAAAGTTTTTAAATAAAAAATCCTCTAAAAAAGAAGATTTTTTACATAACTATTTTAGATCAAAAATCTCAATCTGAAATATAACTTGGAATTGTAAAATGTCAGTTTACTAGATTTAAAAAATTTTCTTTTTCATGAAAATAAATTAATTATAATATAATAAAATTATTTATATAAACTTTTTAACTATTGTCAAATTTATTTTTATATCCATGCTCATCTAGGAGTTCAATCTGGATTTGAATGATATATTGGTAAAGTATAAACTTTTGATATTTTTGTTTTTATTTGATCTTTTTTATCACCTGAAACTTCTATTTTTTTATATCAGTTTATAACTAATATCTTTTCAGTTTCATAAGGTAAAAATCCTATATCAATAACAAATTTATTATTTACTAAAACTGGATAAATATAAATTCAAGTATGTAATTCTTTTCTTCTATCATCTTCATTTGAAAATTTTGATAAAGAATAAACTCAAGTTATAACTTTATTTATAATTCACTCTAAATCTTCATTTAAAATTAAATTATGTATATCTAGAGAAGTTTCTCATATAGTTTTTTCAGTTTCTGGTTTTAATCAAGATTGTCATAGATTACTTGATTTTAAAGTTTCTGAACTATTCATATTTATAAAAATTAGAAAATAAAAAAGTTCCTCAAATACTGAAGAACTTTGTAAGTTGTAAATAAAAACAACAAAAAACTAATCCTTCAGATAGAACTTTCTAAAGAAAAAGAAAAAATAAGAATATTTTTTATTATTTAACATAATTTTTTAATTATTATTAAAGTTATTATTTTATATTTAAAAATTTTTATTTGTCAAAAAATTATTTTTTTCTTCTATATAAACAAGTATTTTTTCTTTATAATATTTTAACATATTAAATATAATAACCATTTCATCTAATTTTAATCAAATACATCATTTACTTCTTTCTAAATCTCAAATTTTCCAATACCAATCATGAATATTTCAGTGAATATATACATTTCTATTTAAAGTATTAGAATTATTTTCTTCTATTCAATCTAATGTTAAAATACGTCAATACATTCAAGGTTTTTCTTCTCAAAATTCTGGAAGTGTAGTTATTGTTGTTGGATTTCTTGCTACAAATCTTTGATTTTTATCTAATCAATCACCTATCATTTCATTTATTAAGTGTAATCAAGTTGGAGTTTTATTACTTCAAAACTCATTTCAATATCAATATTTTGATGTTACACATGTGGTTTTTACTCTAATAGATGAGTTTTCATAATATAAAAATTCATTTCATAATATATGAATAAACCTTTGTTTAATTTGTTTAATAATTTCTTGTTTTTCTATAGGAAATCAACTTTTTAATTTTTCTAAAGATTCTTTCTCTATTCTTTTTAATACATCACTAATCATATAATTTTACTTTTTTGTTTTAAATAAATTAATAAATTCTAAAAATACAAACAATAAAATAAAGTTAGTAAAGTATAAAAATACACTGTGTGAATTTATGTAATTATTTATACTTTCTCATAAATTTACAAATAAAAATATTACAAACAAAAAACTTAATATTATTTTTGAATAATTTTTTTCTATAAATTTCTTAATTTTTTCTTCTTCTAAAGCTTTAACATATTTTTGATGTAAAAATACAAAAACCATGGATGCTGCAAATATAAAAAATGGGAATAAATTATCTATTTTAATAGTTTTTTCAATATCAGGAGTTCATTTTATGAGCATTTCAATTGCAACAAAAAGTATTACAATAAGTCAAATCCAAGAAATAATAGGATAATCTCATAATTTTTTAGCTATATAGTTTGATGCAAAAGCCATTAATAAAATTGAAAACACAAGTCATATTCAAAGAGTAACAATATTTCCATGACTTGCTCAAGCAACTGCTAAAACATTATCTAAACTCATAGAAACATCAGCTATAATTATAGTCCATATAGCTGAAGCAAATCAAACTTCCTTTACTTTTTTAGTTAAATTTTCTTCATGATGTTCTCATCCATTTCTTAACTCTTTATAAAATTTCCATACAACATATAAAAGTAATATTCATCAAGCAAATCTAAGTCAAGTCATATTAAGTAAAATAGTTGCAAAAAGTGCAAAACCAATTCTCATAAGAGTTGCTAAAACTATTCAAACCATAATAGCTTTTTTTCTAAGTTTTTCTGGTAAATTTCTTGTAGCCATTCAGATAACTATAGCGTTATCTCAACTCATAACTATATCAATTATAATTATGTTAAGTAAAGCTAAAGCTCCCGCAATAGTAAATAAATGCCAAAAATCTTGTATAATTTGTTCCATAAAAATTTTTTATTAATTAAATTCAAAGCTTCTTTCTTTTTGCTTCACTTCTTTCTTCTTGAATTTTTCTTGAAGCCTCATCTTCTAAAGTTCAAACTTTAATATATTTAGAAAATATTGGAGATAGTTTTTTAAATTGTTTAAAACTTTCAATAAAAAGTCTTCTATAACTTTGATGTCACCAAGGAGTTGTTCTCATTTCAAAAACATAAGCAATTTGTCCAGGATTCATTTCAAAAGTTGTTCTAACAAGATGTCAAAGTGCGCAAGCATATTCACTTAAATAACAATCTTCAATTATTACTTTTTTAGCAAGTAAGGTTGCTTTAGTCATAACTTCATCATAAGAATTTTTAAAATCTTCCATTCAAGGTAAATCTATATATTCAGGATAATCATATCAGTGAATTGCAGTTGCTCATTGCCATAATTGTTGTGAAGCTCTATGTCTTTGTATATCTCTATACGCTCAAAAATCTACCAAATACTCAAACATAACCGTTGAATGTTGTAAAGCTCTTGGCATACGATCATGAGCTCATCTATCTCACAATGCTAATTTCATTAAAACATCTTTATCAGAATTATCCATTTCATTGACTATATCCATACATTCATCATACGAAAGTCAGTCTTTTCTTGATGTTTCAAAAAGTATAGAAGCACATATATGATCATCTAAATCTCATTCAAAAATGATATTTACTCTATCAGCATCTTCTATTCATTGAAATAATCCAACTTCATCATCTTCTTTCACATCATTACTTCAAAGTAATTCTTCAACATAGTCTTGTAATTTTGTTCTTCTAGTTATTTCATATTCTGAAACTGAAACATGTCTTAAAAGTCATGGTGAAAGTTTTAAAGCTTCTTCATGCATTAATAAAGCGACAGTTCTAACTTCTTCTAAAGGATGACTCATCATCCATGAAAGATGACTTTCTAAAGTACGTGTAGAAAAACTCGCACCAAGTGATGTACAAACATTTGCAGGAAGTAAATATCTAACTATATCAAAAGTTTTAGCATTAAGTGTATTTTCATAAGCTCTATCTGAAGAAAATTCTTCTTTTTTAACTATTTTATTTGCCTCTAGTGCATCTTTTACTTTTGGTAAATATTCTAAATAAGTATCAATTAATTCATTTGTAATACCTTTTATTTCATTTCAATATTTTGAGATAAGTAAATCTGAAGGAAGTATTAATGATTCTTTTCAGAAATGAAGATATCTAGTAGATTTTTCTTGAAAATCTCAAAGTGCTGGAAATGGTGATTCTATCACTTTGGTAAATACTTGACTCACTCACTCTACTGCAAATCTGATTCTATCAGCATCTTTTAAACTATTATGACCATAATCAACTCACCATTTTTTTAAAAAATCAGAAGCTTTATTTTCAAAGAAATCTAAATTCATTGATTTTGAATTTCTTATACTATTTGCTAAATCATCTAAAGAAATATGTTCTTCAGGAGTTATAACTCATTTTTCTAAAGCAGACGCAGAATCATCAAACATTTGCAAAAATCTATCTCTCATTGACAGAGTAGATCTAGAGTATTGTCAAACTAAAAAAGCCCAAAGTTGGTTTGATAGAGCATTTTTAGCACAATAAATATTTTTATTAGTATTAGTAAAAAAATAATCTAAAACTACTTTCTCATTTTCAGAGTATTCTCTCTTATTTTGAAGTGGAGCAAAAGTTCAACTAGTCATATAAAATAAATTAAAAATTAATTAATTTTAGTATATGAAATATAAAAAAAACTCAAATTAATTTGAGTTTTTTATTTTTAAATACCTATAAATCATTTCTTTAAATCACTAAGTTCGTAAAAATGAAAATATTGTTCTTTTATCGGAACTAAAAACCAATACTCAATATCTCAAGTTGAATTGGTCCAGGATTCTAAAAAAGTTTTTTTTGTTATTTTATATCCATCTCCATAACTTGGATCATTAAGTATAAAATTATTTTTATCATATCATACAATGAGTGAATAATGACCTCAAGAAAAAATAAGATTTTTATAATTTACTAAAATAGGAAGTCATAAATAAATCTTTCTACAATATCTTTATTTCCACTTGTTGAATAATAAATCTTATATCAATAATTTATAAAAAATTTAATAATATTTTCATTTTCAATTCAAATTTTTGGTTTTGCATTTAAGTATTTTATTAAAGCTTTTTCTGAATATTCCTGATCATTTTCCCAAAAATCCAAAAGCATTTTTACACTTGTTGGTCAGCAAGAAAAATTTGTTGATTGTTTATAATATGGACATTTAATATACATAAAATAAAAAATTAACTACTAAATTTAAATAACATTACATCTCCGTCTTGTACGATATAATCTTTTCCTTCAAGTCTAACACGAGCTTTTTCTCTTGCTCAAGCCCATCATCCAAATTCTATCAAATCTTTAGCATTAACAACATCAGCTTTAATAAATCATTTTTCAAAATCAGTGTGAATCACTCAAGCGGCTTGTGGTGCAGTGGCTCCAACAGGAATCATCCAAGCTCTTACTTCTTTTTCTCAGGCAGTGAAATAATATTGTAAATCTAGAGCATCATAAGAAGCTTTAATTAAATTATCAAGTCCAGTTGTTATAAGTCACATTTCAGTTAAAAATTGTTCTCTCTCTTCAGAAGTCATTTCGATCATATCTGCTTCGAGTTTCGCGCAAATTGGAACTACTTTTGATTTTTGTACTCAGATAATTTCTCTCAATTTTTCCTCTGGAGTATCCATCATATCTTCTGAAACATTTACTGCATACACAAATTTTTTATTGGTAAGTAAATGTAAATCATCAAAATATTCTTGTTCGTCTTCACTTATAACATCAATAGCTAGTTTTCCTTCATTTAAATCTTTTAAAACTCTTTCATAAACTTCTTGAGCAATTGCAGCTTCTTTATTTGCTCTTGCTTTTTTTGCATTGTCTATGACTCTTCTGGAGAGTGTTTCGATATCAGCTAAAATGAGTTCTGAATTAATCACCTCAATATCTCTTTTTGGATTCACACTTCCAGAAACATGGATAATATCATCATCACTAAATACTCTTACTACTTGTAAAATAGCATCAGCTTCTCTTATGTTAGCTAAAAATTTATTCCCAAGTCATTCTCATTTAGAAGCTCACTCAACAATCCCGGCAATATCGATAAATTCACAAGTTGCAGGAATGACTTTTTGTCCATTAACTGCTGCTCTGATTTTTTCAAGTCTTGGGTCATTTACATTTACCATTCCGACGTTTGGTTCAATAGTACAAAATGGAAAATTTGCTGCTTCTGCTGCATAGTTTTTAGTGAGCGCGTTAAATAAAGTTGATTTTCCAACATTGGGAAGTCCTACAATTCCTACTTTCATGTTTTTCAAGTTTAAAAAATAATTTTTGATATTATATGAAAAATTATCGAAAGTAAAAAAGTTTTGAAAAGTTTTAAATTAAACAAGTAGTTAGTAACCAATCTTGTCTTGTCGCTATCGCTCCTAGACAAGATTTATCAAGTTGCCAATATAAATTACACTAGAAAGCACAACGGAAGCCGAGACCAATACCAGCACTATCAGCACCAATACTAAGATTCATCGTAAAAACACCAGCACTAATATTACTACTCCAATCACCCCCACGAAAGAAAATTCTACCTGTATTATTTGTACTATGCCGGACATATCACATACCTATATTAGATCATCAAGCTATATTTATAGGTCATTGTGTAGTTCAACAAGTAGTTGATGGACTTCAGTTTTTATGCCAATGTCAACTTGCTCAACATATAGTTCCATCTCAAGTAAATTTTTCGGTATCAGTTGAAGTAGCTGTTATATCATTTCATCTATTTACATGTTCTCAAACATTTCAAGCAAGATCCCAAATAACTTGTCAGTTTGATAAAGTATGTGTTCTTTTTTGATTTCAACTTGAGTTTAAAGTTCCAGTATATCCATCATTATCATCTGTACTCGCTGCAAGTGCATTTGATGGGTTATTATCGTTGTGTCAAGAATTTAAAACTGTTCAAGACCAATTTTGTGAATTTGCTTCTATATTTCTAGCAATTGTCATCCATTCATTGTTTGTATTGAGATGATATCAAGTTCATAAAGCTCTACATTCATCTATAGCTTGAGCTTGATTAATATTTACCCAAGGAGTTCAAGAAGCTCTTGATTCTGCAACCATTGTTGAAGCCTTATAGGTAGTTGTTCAAACATTATTTCAAACAATCTTTGCTTCATATTTCATAACAGCAAATCATTTACAAGTATAGTTTATTCAGTTGTACGTAGTTGTTCTTTTGTAAAAATCATCTGTAAGTGTTGTTCAAGTTCAGTCAGTTGTAAAGTTTCCATTATTTGCTGGATTAGCTGGCACCCATATCCAGTTTTGGTATCATCAAGCACTTGTTCAAATCGCATCTTGCACCCATTTATTACAAGCATCAATTGCTTCTTGGTCTTCATCTCAGTATACTTCTCTTTTTTCACAAGTATCTCAATAGTATCAATCGCTTGTATCACAAGTAAATTCACAACTATTAGTTCCATTTCAAGAAGTAGTATATGTAAAATTTGCTGGTTTATTTGTACATGCAGTTCTAGTTGTTGCTCAATTTTCTGAATAATATCATATTCATACATTCGTACAAGTAGTTCAATTTTCACTATACTGGTCTATAGGACAAGTTAATCACTCTATACTACAATCTGCAAATGTAAAACTTCAACTTAAAGTAGAATCATTACACGTTCTTATTTGTTTATTACAAGTATTTCCATGTGGAACACTAGGTGTTTCATAAGCTTCTACACTTTGTCAACTTAGTATAACTCTTCCATCAAACAAACAATTATTCGGCTCTTTTATTGTTTGGGTTGTTTTTTGATTTTCTTTTATTATAGGTATAAGTTCTGTTCATGAATTTGTGTAACTTCAACTTTGCGTGTCATTTGAAAAGTAGACTTTAAA
>JBLJBH010000021.1:0-5328 GCA_047637875.1 Patescibacteria group bacterium | reverse complement strand
TCTGTAGTATTTTTATTATACTCAAAGTGTCCGGTTTTATTTTAGAATTTTTAAACATTCAAGAGATAAGTTAGAGTCTTACATATGAGATTATAATAAAATGTTTGATACAAACTATACGACGAAAGATACTCAATCATTTTATAATTATTATAACGATATTGCAAAAAGAGTAAAAAGAAGAGAAATCGATATTTTACTTGTTGTAAATATGTTTTTAACTTGATTTGATAGTAAAACTTTAAATACTCTTTATGTTGATAAGAATTTAAAATATCATTGACTTATTCAAGCATTTTCTAGAACAAATAGAATATTAAATGAACAAAAATCACAATGAAATATTTTATGTTTTAGAAATTTAAAGCATAATGTTGATGAAGCAATTAGACTTTTTTCAAATCCAGAGGCAAAAGATGTTATATTAATGGACTCTTATGAAAGTTATGTTCAAAAGTTTAATAATTCTCTAAGTAATTTATTTAAGCTAACTCCAACTTATGACTCTGTTAATGATTTAATTTGAGAATATGAACAATTACAATTTGTTCAATTATTTAGAGAGTTAATTAGAATTAAAAATATATTAGTAACTTTTGCAGACTTTAAATTTGATGATTTAAATATAGATGAGAATAATTTTGAAAGTTTTAAAAGTAAGTACTTATATATTTATGATTTGGTAAAAAATAGGACTGAAAAAGAGAAAGTTTCAATTTTAGATGATGTGGATTTTGAATTAGAACTTATAAGAAGAGATGAAATAAATATTGATTATATTTTAAATCTTTTAGCTCAAATTTTGGAATCATCTTCTGAAAAACATAAAAATGAAGCAAAGAAAAATATATTAGATATGGTAAATAATGAAGTAAGTCTTAGAAGTAAAAAAGAGCTTATTCAAAAATTTATTGAAGAAAATCTTCCAAATATCACTGATAGTAATAATGTAACTTCTGAGTTTGAAAAATTCTTTGAATGAGAAAGAAAAAAACAACTTGAAGAATTTTGTAAAGAAGAGTGAATTGATTTAATTAAATTTCAAAAAGTTTTAAATAGTTATCTATATACTTGAAAATTGCCTCTTAGAGATGATATATTTGGTACTATGGAAGTTATACCTCATTTGAAAGAAAAAACGAGTGTATTCAAAAGAATTACTGATAAACTATTAAGTTTTGTAGAAAAATTTGAAGAATTATAATAATTCTCAATTTAATGTATATTTTTTAAAATTGTATCTATGTGATTTCAAGAAACAATAATTAACTGAATACAACCATTTACAAATAAATATTACATTTGATTTCTTTTTAAGTATAATTCTCAATATTGAGCTATTCAGTCAAGAGTTGAAAAAATTTTTGATAATTCTCAAGATGATTTTAGAAAACTATTTATTGAAAATTTTAAAAATCAAATTCCTTCACCATATGACAAATTAATTAATAATCTATTTGATTGAGATTTATGAGAAAATGTTGAAATATTCAAAGACGAAGTTTTAAATCATCCAACTATATGAAATATAATATCAGAATATTTTTTATATAATTCTGATTTTCAAAAATTATCAAATAAAATATTTATCAATTTACAATCATTTAGAGATACTTTCGATAGTCAAATTTGAATATCATTAAAGTGAGAAAAAATAAATGAAAAATTACTAAAAAAAGAAAAAGAATATGCAATAAAATTTCTTTTAGATTGAGTAAAGGAAATTGAAAAAATTTATTTTAAACAATTTTTCCAGTTTAAAACTGATATCGAACCAAGATTAATATTCAACTCTCCATTACCGTTAACTAATATTGAATTGGATGACCTAAATCAAAAAATGAAAGAATTATCAAAAAATATAGAAGATTGAAAAAATCATAAATTTTATCAAAGATTAGTAAAAATAATAGATAGGATTTTTGATGAAATGATTGACATTATTAAATAAACCTTAGTTGAAAACTAAGGTTTATTTAATTTTTAGAGTATTATATAAATATAATATAAAAAATCATAAATTCTATGAAGTTATTTTTTTAAAACTTCATCTATAATTATTTTTAAAATATTATTATTAATCTTATCATAAGATACTTTAGCTAACCGATAAGATGTTCAAAAAGTTTCTGGGTTAGAAGGTATTTCTTCAAGTAGCTTTTTGAGATTATCTTTTTGAGCAACAGCAATCTGAAAATAATTTGAGGTAAAAATAAATTCTATAATTCTTTTTTCATTTTTATTAAACCACACCATCCTACTTTTAAGTTTATAATCAGCTCTTGAAAAACACTCATTTTCTTCTAAATAATCAAATATTTCATTTAATAATGATTTCTTTTCTAAAATATCATCTTCTTGATTTACTTCTATTTCTCATTTAATTTTCTCAAAATTTAGTTCTTGTTTGACAAAATACGTGTTTAAAAATAATAGTAAAAATCAGCAAATAAAAGGTATTCAAAAAATATAGACAATATTATTTCACGAATAAATTATATTGGGATAATAAAAGATTCAATATATAACAAATCCTATTGAAATAAAAAATAAATATACTGCAATAATTGTAGATATATTAAAACTTCTTCTAGATACACCATTAATTTTATCTAATATTTCTCTTGTTATAGCTATATTGTTATTATCTATGTTTGAATTAAGATATATATTTGGATTTACACTTGCATTCATATAATTAGTATCTTTAGTATTTTGTATATTATTTCATTTTATACTATTTGCAACTGACTTATTTTCCATATTTTATATATTAAAAATTAATAGTACTATTTGATACATTTTGAATGTTATTTCCATTAATATTATTAGCAATAGTATTACTATTTCCTTTTATTATATTATTGACTTCATTTTCTAATTTTGGTAAATTATTTTTTAAGAAATCAAATAAATCATCGTCTTTTTCAATTAAATCTTCCAATATTAATTCAGCTTTTCATATATCTTTATCATTAACAGATGTTTCTAGATTAGTGATAATTTCTCATTTTCAAATACTTGAAAATTTTTCTTTAATTTTATTCCAAATATTTTTTCAGATTTCTCAAGAAATAGACTCAGCTCATTTTATTAGAAAAGGTTTTAATAATGTAAAAGTTGTTGTTGCAATTCAACCTATTGTAGTAATATCCATACTATTTTATTTAAAAATTAAAAATTTACACAAAGTAAACTTCTAAAAGTTTATTAAACAAAAAGAAAAAGTCAAATACATTAATTATTGAGACAAAAAATACCCCTTAGATTTTCTTAGGGGTATTTTTTAAAAAAATTACTTAGCTTTATTTAAAAAAGTAAAAGGTTTTTGATTCTTGGTTGATATATAAACTATAATCTTGTCATTTTTTTAAAGGTTTTCATAAATTTAATTTATTAATTTTAATTGCTTTATCTTCAATTATTTCTTCATATTTATTAGAAAATATAATATCATAATTTGAGTTATTTAAAATCTTTATATCAATTCATTCACAAAAGTTGCTATCCCGAAGTCCTGTATTACGACTAAAAATCCTACCAATACATTTATTTTCAATATTTAAAATATTTAATTCGTTAAAGCCAAAAAATATAAGTCATAAATTACCAGATTTTTTAGGGTCAAAATCAGCTAATTTAGTTGCAAAAGTAGGGAACATATATTTATAAAAATATGCTTTTTTTGTTGAGTTCATAATTACTATTTCCATATTTGACTTCCCATCTACTTTTCCTCTGTAGTCATCACTTTGAGTATAGTTTATATCTGCAATATCTAAAACTATTCAAATAACTTTATTTTGTTCGTCGTATATATAGTCTTCATTTATAGAAACTTTAAAATCAATTTCACTTGGTTTAAATTCGATATTATAATTTAGTCTTCAAATTCATAGTTCTAAGTCATTATATTTCTCAATTCAAACCTCTTTTAGTCATTTTTCATAAAATAAGTTATATATATTTTGATAATCTTTTTGAACTATATATTTATTAAATGGACTAAATAGGTTTTCAATAATTTCTTTTCAAAAACCTATTTTTCCTCATTCTGATGATATCTTATCTGAAACATAATCTTTTAGTTCTTTTTTTATTTTATTATTTTCTATTCAAATTTCTTTAATATTTGCATAATCCTTACTTACTTGATTATAAAGTTCAATATCATTCTTTTTTAAACTTTCTAACTTACTATCAATCTCATTTACTGTTGTTGTATAATCAAGTGGTTTGGCAGTAATTAATTTTTCAAAACTTTTTGTTATTTCAGATATAAACTCATTTCTTTCTTCTTTTGATAATTTTGTTGTATTGTAATTATTCGTTATATTATTTGAGTTGATATGATTGTTATTTCAAGTTATAGAGTTTTCAGCTTTTATTTCTTTTGCAACTTCTTTTATAGTATCATTATTTTTATTTAAGAAACTAAATCAAAGTGATATTATTATTCATAATAATAGAAAAATAAATAGATATTTTACATAAGTTAATTTATTTTTATCTGTCTTAAATTCTTTCACAGAGTCTAATCAATCTTTTAAATTTGTCATATCAATTATGATAATAATATAAAATAAACACAAAAAAGTTTATTAAACAAAGGTAAAAAGTCAATTAAATAGAAAAAAATACCCATTAAGGGTATAAAAATTACTATGAATTTTTTGTACCTACATATAGTAGGAATAGTGTACACCTATCTAGGGTACACTATTATTGTATTCATTTTGTTTTAAAAATCAATTTTAAATTTTCTCACAACTTTTTCTATATATTTTAGATTTCATCAATTTATTTTTTGTGTTATATAATTCCGACAACGTCTTATCTTCATATACTTTGCAAAAAATTTATTTTTTCCAGCCAAATTTTCAATTACGCCATAAAACATCCAATCTTCCTTTGTCTCTTCCACTGAATCAAGTAATTGAGTGTATAAAATATCCAAATCATCATCGCTAATTTTTATTTCAGATGCTAATAAACTTTTCACTTCATCCTTTGTTCATCACATCAATACTATATATATTAATTGATGTAATTCCGTAAAATCTATATCAGTCAAATCTTTTTTAAATCAATTTCTAATTCTAAAAATAGTTTTAATATTTTTACTAACAAATTCATAATCTTTTTTCATTTTTTCTATTCAAAATTCCTCATATTTTAAATCATAATATATTACTAAATCAATAGATAAATCTTCATAATATTGATGGGTAAATATTATTTCTCTTAGATTTTTTATAAATTTTTCTTTTTTTCCATAAATTCTAGCCCGTAACCGGACACTTTTGAGGATTATATAAAAAAGTCAAT
>JBLJBH010000020.1:0-24838 GCA_047637875.1 Patescibacteria group bacterium | reverse complement strand
TTGACTTTTTTATATAATCCTCAAAAGTGTCCGGTTACGGGCTAGAATTTATGATTTTATACTTTTTTGTTTTTAATTAAAGAAAAAACTAATTTAAATTTAATTTATTTTATTTTGTCTTTTTCTTTCTTCAATAACCTTTTTAATTTCTGAAACTATTTCAGGATGAGATCTAGATAGTTGATCTATTGAAAATGATAATAAAATTATTAATTCTGTATCTTCAACAGCCTTTACAGATGCTGACCTAACTTTTGGTTCATAAAATAATGCCATTTCTCAAACAAATTCTCAAGATTTTATATATCATAATACTTTATCTCCATCATAAGCTTGTAGTTTTCAAGATTTAACTATATACATACTAGTTGATTCTTCTCATTTGTGAAATAATATTTCTCAAGAAGCTATTTTTCTTTCCTGACAAAACATCTCTAAAGAACTTATAGCATTTTTTGATAAAGAAGAAAATAATTCTATATTTTCAAACATAAGTAAATAATTAGAAATTAAATTATTTTTGAATTTCTATTTTATAAATTTCAAGTATATCTCACATTTCAACTTTTACATCTGTTTTTAATTTTATTCAACATTCAATTGGTCATTCTAAATCATTTACATCTATAATTCAAGATTTTAAGTTTTCTATCTTTCCACCTCACATTGATTTATCTTTTCTAATAATTCTTACACTTGCTAATTTTTCTATTTTATTATCTGATTTTATTTTTAATCATAAAATCATAAATCCATCTCATTCAAAAAATATTCATCAAACTTCTGCTTCTCATAAAATTATTTCTACTTCTTTTGGATCAAGCATTCAAGAAACTATTTTTTCTACTCTTTCTGTAATATGATAAATTACTTTAGAAGAAATATATTCTATTTTAGTATCTTCAATAATATTTTTTGTATTACCTAAAAGTTCTACATTAAATCAAATAAGTAGAGCTGAACTTCATTGACACATTAAAACATCTCATTCTGTTATATTTCAAACTCAAGAGTGAATTATTGTAACTTTTGTTTCATCAGTAGAAAGTTTTAAAAGAGCTCATTTCACAGCCTCTAAACTTCAATTTGTATCGGATTTTAAAACAACTTTTAATTGTTTTAGATTTCATGATTTTATTTTTGACATTATTAAATCTATTGAAGAACTAGCTGCTGCTTTTTTAGAAGATATAAGTTCTTTATATTCTAATGCTTTTACTCTAGCTTTTTCCACATCTGAAACAACTTGAACTATATCTCATCATTCACATACACTATCAAGTCAAACAACCAAAACTGGAACTGAAGGTCAAGCATCTTCTATATTTTTTCAAAGATCATTTTTCATTACTTTTACTTTTCAATAAGATCATTTACAAACTATTGAATCTCATTTTTTTAAAGTTCAAGTATTTATTAAAACTGTAGAAACAGGCCCGAGTTTCATATCAAGATGTGATTCTAATATAGTTCAAACAGCAGCTCTTGCAGGATTTGCTTTTAATTGTCACATTTCAGCAACAAGTAAAATAATTTCAAGTAACTCATCTATTCAAGCTCAAGTTTTTGAGGAAACTCAAACCATAGGAACATCTCATCCCCAATCTTCACATAAAAGACCATGTGATGATAATCATGATTTAACATTATCTAAATTTGCACCTTCTTTATCTATTTTTGTAATTGCTACAACTATTTGAAGTCAAGCCTCTCTAGCATGATTTATACTTTCAATTGTTTGAGGTTTAACTCATTCATCAGCTGCAACAACTAAAATTGCAATATCTGTTGATTTTGCTCATCTAGCTCTCATTATCGTGAAAGCTTCATGTCATGGAGTATCTAAAAATGTAATTTTTTGTCAATTATATTCAACTTGATAAGCTCATATACTTTGAGTAATTCCTCAAGCTTCTTTTAATGCTACTTTTGTTTTTCTTAAATAATCTAAAAGTGAAGTTTTACCATGGTCAACATGTCACATTATACTTATAACTGGCGCTTTTGGAACTAAAACTGATTTATCATCTTCTGCAAGTAAAGCAGAAATATCTCAAGATAAAACATCTTCAACTCAAAATCCAGATGAAGTATCTTTTTGTAATTTAATTTGAAATGCTTCAGAAACAATTGCAGCAGTATCATAATCAACTTTTGAGTTTATAGTAACTTTCATACCATTTTTCATAAACTCTGTAATAAGCTTCATAAGAGGTACTCAGATTTTTTCTGATAATTCTTTTACTGATAAAATATCAG
Organism: Patescibacteria group bacterium; assembly: GCA_047637875.1. Classification (GTDB taxonomy): domain Bacteria; phylum Patescibacteriota; class Gracilibacteria; order BD1-5; family UBA6164; genus UBA7396. The sequence goes on along the minus strand of JBLJBH010000020.1, from coordinate 22,579 downwards.
GAATTACTACAGTTTCTCAAGTTCTATCTGTTAAGTTTTGAACAATATCTTCAACTTTCTTTTCTTCTTTTTTTACTTGTTTTATTTTATTTGATCTAGAAAATGATCAATCATCTTCATCTAAAATAATATTTTTTGAATATTTATTACTTTTGTCTTTTTTGAAAAGTTTTTTTGATGCTTCGTCTTCTTTTTTTTCAAAAGGTTTTTTTGATTTCACTTGAAATTTATTCTCTTTAAATCACTCTTGAGCTTTAAATCATTCTTGTTTAGATTGAAGATTTGTTGAATATCATCCTGTTTTATTAAAACCTCATTTTCTTTCTTGATTATCATTTGATTTTTCTTCTTTATTAAAAGGTTCTCTTTTAACAAAATCCTTTTTTACAAATTCTTTTTTTTGCTCAAGTCATTTTTTTGTAAAATATTCTTTTTTAACTCAAGGAGTAGTTTCTTTTGACGCAACAACAGGCTCTTTTCTTTCTAAAGGAGCTTTAAATTGTTTTACTTTTTGAGGTTTTGAGATTTCTTTATCTTCTTTTAAAGTTTTGCTCACATCAACTTCAATTTCTTTTTTTATTTTAATTTTTCATTTAATACTAAATTTTGGTTTTTTTTCATTTGAATCAGATGTACTTGAAACTTCTTGATTTTGAGAGTAATAATCATCAACTATTTTTTTATCAGTCATTTAAAAATTATATTTAATAAATAAAAATCCCGTAGATAATAAATTTTTTTTGAATATTGTCAAAAAAAATACAAAAACTTGTAAAATTTCAAAAAAATGTTATAACAATTACAAATTTATTACTAACTAATTTAATTATGCTTTTAGAAGATGTTAAAGAAGTTTCGAGAGTTTTTTTTGAGAAACTTTGAATAGAAATTGATGAATTTGATGTGTTACAAGAAGCTGAAAATATATTTTATGTAAAATTAAAAACTCCAGATTCTTGAATACTTATTTGATATTCTGGAAAAAATTTAGAAGATGTTAGAAGTGTTTTAAAAGCTATTTTAATAAAAAAATCTAGTGAGAAAAATATTATTTTACATGTTGAAATAAATGATTATTTAAGCAAAAAAGAAGATAAATTATATAGTTTTGTAATGAAAAAAATTGAAATAGCAAAATCTTGAAGAGAAGTAATATTACCTTTTTTCAATTCTTATGAAAGAAAAAAAATTCATTCTTATGTTTGTGAATTAAATGATGGAGAAATTTTTACAAAAAGTGTTTGAGAATGACCTGAAAGAAGACTTCATATTTGTAAAAAAAGTAAAAATATAACTATTGATATGGATGGAATTGATATTTAATTTTTAGATTTTAAATAAAAATATGAAACAAAGATTTATTAAAATTTTAATTATTTTTGTTATAATTTTCGTTTTCTCATGATTTTATTTTGTAAACGAAAATAATTATAAAAAAAATAATGAATTAAAATATTCACTTATAAAACATCCAGAATTATTACCTAAAAAAGAAGTAGCAAAAAACTCTTCTTTTTGATTTTCAAACCTAAGAGCTGATATTTATTGGCTTGAGGCTATTCAGTATATTGGATGAAATGCTATTTGAAGTGAATATAAAAAATACCTTTATGTAATGCTTGATTTAATAACTGAATTAAATCCTTTTTTTGAAAAACCATATATTATAGGTCAATTACTTTTACCAAGTTATAACGAAAGATATGAAAATTTATCAAATGAAAAACAAATTGAAAATATAAAACAAGCTGAAGAAATTTGATTAAAATGAATTAAAAATTTTTGTGATGAAAAAAAAATTCAGTTAATAAAAAAAGAGGAGGATTTAGAAAAAATTTGGAGTCAAGATATTTATAAAAATCCTTGTAAAACTTCTCAAATAGCTTTTGGACAAGCATTTTTATATTATTTTTATCTAAAAAACCCTATAGAATCAGCTAATTTTTATAAAATAGCTTCAGTAAATGAAGATAGTTTAGAATGAGCTAAAATTATGGCTGCTATAATGAATTGAAAAGCAGGAAATAGAGAAAAATCAATTATGATGTTTTTAACTCTTGCTTCATCATCAAAAGAAAAAGAAAGCGAGGCTTGTAGTTTATTTTCTCAGGAATTACAAAAAGTTAGTTTTATGACTTTTAGACAATGAGTTGAATTAAATTGAGAAATAATAAAAAATATTGAGGATTTAAGAAAGAAAAATTTTGTATTTGATGATAAAGCTGAAAAAGAAATAATTGAATGAAATAATTGTAATAATTATATAAATAAAGCTATTAGAGAACTAAATCTAGCCTATATAGAACAAGAAAATAAAAAATATTTTAAAGATAAAAACAAAAATGCACTTAATGCAAAAGAATTATTTAATGAGTGATATTTAGAATTTTTACCAACAGATTTTCAACAATATGAAGATTATGGAATAATCTATACTTTCAATAAAGAAACTTGAAATTTTGATTATGAGATGTGAAACTACTAAAGGAATTTAAAAAATTCCTTTTTTTTATAAATTTATTTGACTTTATTTTATTAGCACATATAATACTTATGTGCTAATTTATATTTTAACTATAAATATATGAACATCGAAAAATTTACCATAAATGCAAGTTCACGTATTTGAGAATCTCAAAATCTTGCAAATAACCTAAAAACCCCTGAAATTACTGATTTCCATCTTTTATACTCTATACTTGAATCAAGTGATAGTATAGTAAAAGAAATTTTACTTGATTTATGAGTAGATCTCATAATTTTAAAATCAAGTATTAAAAAAGAAATCGATAATTTTCCAAAGATTCAGTGACATTATGATTTAAGAATTTCTTACACTTTAAATGATATTTTAAGAGAGGCTGAAAATATTTCCACAAAAAACAAAGATGAATTTATAACAGAGGAACATTTAATTTTAGCAATCTTAAAAAGTTGAAGTGAAAAAATAAAAAATATATTCTCTACTCTTTGAGTTAAATATGATGATATTTTAAAAGTAGTAGAAAAATTTAGAAATTGAGAAAAAGTTACTTCAAATGATGCAGAAAATAAACTAAATGCTCTAAAAAAATATTGAATAGATTTAGTTGAAATGGCAAGAAACGGAAAAATTGATCCAGTTATCTGAAGAGAAGAAGAAATAAGAAGAACTATTCAAATATTATCTCGTAGAACAAAAAATAATCCAGTTCTTGTCTGAGATCCTTGAGTTTGAAAAACCGCAATCATTGAATGAATTGCTAGAAAAATAGTTGAGCGTGAAGTTCCAGAAAATTTACTTTGAAAAAGAATTATAACTCTTGATATGTGAGCATTGCTTGCATGAGCAAAATATAGATGAGAATTTGAAGAAAGATTAAAAGCAGTTATCAAAGAAGTTGAAAAATCTAACTGAAACATCATACTTTTTATTGATGAAATTCATACGATAGTTTGAGCTTGAAATCAGGAATGACAAGCTGATGCTTGAAATCTATTAAAACCAAGTTTAGCTAGATGAGCTTTGCATTTGATTTGAGCTACAACAATTAACGAATACAGAAAATACATTGAAAAAGATCCAGCTCTTGAAAGAAGATTTGCACAAGTAATTGTAGATGAACCAACTCGCGAAGATGCGCTAGCAATCCTCAGATGAATAAAAGATAAATACGAAACTCATCACTGAATAAAAATTACAGACAATGCAATAGTTTCAGCTGTTGAGCTAAGTATAAAATACATTACTGACAGAAAACTTCCAGATAAAGCAATTGATTTGATAGATGAAGCACTATCAAGTGTAAAATTAAAAACTATCTCAAAACCTGTTGAACTAGACATTTTAGAGAAAAAAATTAGAAACCTTGAAATAGAGTTGGAAGCAAAAAAGGTTGAATGAAATAAAAAAGAAGACTTAGAAAAACTATCTCACGAAATTGCTTCAAAAAAAGAAGAATATAAATCTTTAGAAATATCTTGGAAAAAAGAAAAAGATCTAATTGTGAAATCCAAAGAGTTAAGAGAAAAAATAGAAGAACTTAAAAATAAAGCAAAAAAATTTGAAAGAGAATCTAATTTTGCCGAAGTTGCAAAAATAAATTATAGTGAAATCCCTGCTTTAGAAAAAGAAATTTCTGAAATTGATACCAAACTTGAAGAAATTAAAAACTCAGGAAAGTCTTATTTAAGAGATAAAGTAACAGAAGAAGACATCGCAGAGATTATCTCAAAATGGACGTCTATTCCTGTTTCAAAACTTGTGCAAAGCGAAAAAGATAAAATATTGCATTTAGAAGAATATTTAAAAAAATCCGTTGTTGGACAAGATAAGGCTATTTTTTCAGTAGCAAATGCTATTAAAAGAGCAAAAGCTTGACTCAATGATGAGCATAAACCTCTTTGAAGTTTTCTCTTTTTATGACCAACTTGAGTGGGAAAAACTGAAACTGCAAAAGCTTTAGCGCTAAATCTGTTTGACTCAAAAGATGCTTTTATCAGAATTGATATGAGTGAGTATATGGAGAAATTCTCAGTTCAAAGACTTATATGAGCACCTCCTGGGTATGTTTGATATGAGGAATGATGACAATTAACTGAAGCTGTTAGAAGAAAACCTTATAGTGTAATACTTTTTGATGAAATAGAAAAAGCACATCCAGATGTATTTAATGTTTTACTTCAAGTTTTAGATGACGGAAGACTAACAGATAGTAAATGAAGAACTGTTAACTTTAAAAACACAATTATTATTTTAACAAGTAATATTTGAAGTAAAAAAATTAATGATTATTTATCATCTCAAATCCCTCCCCCTTCGGGTACTCCCCTTGAAAAGGGGAGAAAAGAAACCCCCTTTACCAAAGGGGGTGACTGAAAGCCGGGGGATTTAGAAAGAGAACTTATGCAAGAGTTAAAAAATTATTTCAGACCTGAATTTTTAAATAGAATAGATGATATAGTTGTTTACAATCCTATAAATCACGAAATGATTTTGAAAATAGTTGATATATTATTAAAAGATGTTTGCAAAATACTTGAAGCAAAAAATATAAAAATAGAGTTTTCAAAAGAATTAAAAGAATATTTAATAAAAGTTTGATTTGACTCAGAGTTTTGAGCTCGTCCTATGAAAAGAGCTATTACAAATATTGTTTTAAATCAGCTTTCTAACTTTATCTTAAAAGATGAACTAAAGTCTTGATATAATGTTATTTTAAGTATTGAAAATGATAAATTAGTTTTGAAAAAATAAAAATTTTCCTATAATGAGAATAACTATTATTAAAAAATACTTATGTTAAAAATAGAAACTTGAAAACAAAATGAAATTCTCAGAACTAAAAGCCAAGAAATCAAAGTATCAGAAATGAATACTTATATAAAACTTGGAAAAGAAATGATAAAATATATTAAAAATCCTGATAATAGATGAGTTTGACTTGCTGCTCCTCAAATTGGTCACAATGTAAGACTTATAGTGGTGAGTTTACTTAAAGATCGGAATGATGAAAACTTTCAAACTGTTATGATGATAAATCCAACTATTCTTGAACACTCAAAAGAATGTGAAATTGAATGAGAATGATGTCTTTCAGTTCCCTGAGAAAAATGAGATGTAGAAAGATTTTCTAGACTAAAACTTTCTTACATTGATGAAAATAAAAAGCAAAAGATACTTCTTTTAAATTGAGTTTCAGCTCGTATAGTTCAGCACGAAATTGACCATCTTGATGGAATACTTTTTACAGATAAAGTAATAAAAAAATAAATCGTGAATATTCACGATTTATTTTTTTATTTAAAATTTTTTATTTATATTTAGAGTAATCATACATTTTCATTTCACTATCAACTTTTCTAATAATATCAAGTATAACAGATACTATAATAATAAGTCCAGCTCAAGATATAATAAAATCTATAGTTTGTCCCATAACTTTTCACATAACATATGGTAAAACAGCTATTAAAGCTAAAAATGATCAACCAAATAGATTTAGGTGAGCAGATACTTTTGATAAGTATTCTGAAGTATCATTTCCTGGTCTAATTCAAGGAATATATCATCCTCTTTTTTGGATATTTTCTGCAACATTATCAGTGTTAAATGTAATTGATACATAGAAAAATGAAAATCAAACTACAAGTAAAAAGTAAGCTAATATAAAAGCCCAACTTGGGTTTTGCATACTAAAATGAGCTAACATAAATTCACCTATTTTTTTAGCCATTTCTCAGTTTTGAGTAGATAATATTTGACCTAAAATTGAAGGAAAAGTAACTATTGATATAGCAAAGATAATTGGAACCATTCAAGCTTGATTAATTCTTATTGGAAAATAAGATTTTTCATCTCTTCAAGTTCTTGAATAAATAACTGGAATTCTTCTATTTCATTCTGTAAATTTTATAATTACATAAATTATAGCTAATGTAGCTAATAATAATCAAGCAAATAATCCATATTGCCCCGCACTAATATGCCCCATAATTATATTTGGAACACCTGATAAAACTCAAGCAGTAATTATTATACTTATTCAACTTCAAATTCCATATTCTGTCATAACTTCTCATAACCATAGTAAAAACATAGTTCAAGATGTTACTATAAGCATACTCATAAGTACTAAAGAAGTATCATTAGTATCAATAATAGTTCCTCAAGCAAGTGAATTTAATAAAATTATCATACCATAACTTTGAACAAAAGCTAAAGGTAGAGTTAACCATCTAGTCCATTTATTTATAGTTTTTTGTCAACTTTCACCCTCCTTTTGTAATTCTCCAATTTTAGGAACAATTACTCATAAAAGTTGAATGATGATCATCGCATTGATATAAGGAGAAAGTCACATCAAAATTATAGAAAAATGTTCAAGTCATCCTCACATTAAAGCAGAAAAAAACGCTAGTCATGATTGTTGTTCCATAACAGCTTTTAACCCATCAGTATTAACTCATGGAACAGGAATAACTGAGAAAAATTTATAAACTAAAACAAGTAATAATACAGCTACTATTTTTTTTCTTAAACTTTCCGTAGCAAATATAGATTTCGTATGATTTAAAATCATAAATATAGTGTTAAAAAGTAAAAATCTGGGTCAATTATAATAAAAATTCAAAAATGTAAAGTTAAATTAGCTATTTTGTTTCTATTTCATTTTTTTTCATTTCATTATCTTTATTTATATTTGTCAAAATCTGATCAATTTTATTTTCTTGATCTTTTCAACAATACGGACAAATTGTCCATTTTGGATTTAATTCTTTTTGACAAGATTTACATTCTTTTTTCAAACAAGCTCTACAATTTGGACAAAATTTATAATCTGATTGAACTGAGTAAGAACAATGTGGACATAAATATTTCTCTCAAATTTCTGGTAAAATAGGTGATTTTTCTTCTTCAAATTCACTCAAATCAATATCTTCTTCTATTGATGCTTCTTCATAATATTTTTCAAATAAAGTTTTACTTGGTCTGATAAGTAAATAAACAACTATTCAAAGTGGAGTTCATAAAAGTACTGTAAAAATAGAAAATATTTGATATAAAATATTATTAGTTCTATTTATAATATCTTTAGTAACCCAAATAATTATAGCTATCCAAACTATAAAAAAATAAATTACAACTAGTTTTAAAAAACTTTCAAAAGTCATCATTGAAAAAATATTTGACAAAAATCAAATATAATCAAAATTAATTATTTCTTCTAAAAATTGATTAATATATTTTAAAAAATTATCCATAATTCATTTTTAAGTTCTAAAATAAGTTTTTTTGTTTCCATTTTTCTATTTCTTTATGATTTCAGCTTAAAAGTACTTCTGGTACTTTTTTTCACATAAAATCTTCTGGTTTAGTATATACAGGATACTCTTTTTGTCTATTTAATTTTAAAGAAAAACTATCCTCTAAAAAAGATTCACTATTTCATAAAACTCCAGGGATTTGTCTAACCAAAGTGTCTATAAAAACCATACTAGCAAGTTCTCAACTTGATAAAACATATTCTCAAATACTCACACAATAATCCACATATAAATCAATAATTCTTCCATCAATTCATTCATAATGTCCACAAATTATAATAAATTCTCAATCTAAAAGTGACAAAAATTTTTCAGATTTTTCTTGATTTAATAATTCTCAACTTGGAGTTAAATAAACAACTTTTATTTTTTTTCAGATTTGTTTAAATATATGGTCTATAGCTCTTGATAATGGTTCTGGAGATAAAACCTGTCCATGCATTCAATAAGCTTTATCATCAACTCTTTTAGTTTTTGAGATAGAAAAATCATTTAATTTATAAAAGTTTAACTCTAAAAAACCATCTTCTATAGCTCTTTTCATAATACTTGATGAAAAATATGAAGAAAAACTTTCAGGAAATATTGTTATTATATGTATTTTCATAAATTATTTTTGAATTATATCTAAAACTTCTCTCAAAACTTCCTGCTCAGATACAGTTGCATCAATAATAAAATCACAAATTTCTATAGCTTTTTGCTCTTCAATTATAGCACTATTTAACCTGTTTTTTAATTCTTCATCACTCATAAAAGCTCATCTTTTTTCTATTCTTTGTTTTAAAATATCTTCTGGAATATTTAAAAATATAGTTGTATATTTTTCATCCAATTCTGGTCTATTTTTTCTTAATTCTTCTAGTCAATTTATATCAATCTCTTTAATAACTATTTTTCAAAGATTTATTCAGTTATCTAAAACATCCTCAAATTTTGTTCAGTAATAATCAGTTTCATGAACAAGTGCATATTCTAAAAATTCTCAAGCATTTACTTGAGCAAAAAAATCCTCCTTTGATAAAAACCAAGCATCAACTCAATTTTGTTCATATTCTCTTTTTAGTCTAGTTTTATAAGAAATAGGATGATAAACATTTGGAAGAGAAAGTTTTGCAATATTGCTAATTAAAGTTGATTTTCAACTTCAAGCAACTCATAAAATAAAAAATATATGTCCCATAATTTCTTTTTTAATAAATATTTGATATATAATAAAAAAAAATACAATAAAATAAAGTTTTTTGTCATTTTTAAATAGATATTTAAATATTTTTTAACTAAAAATTATGTTAAATTTTCTAAAAAATTATTTTTCAACTCTGCTTTTTATAATATTAATCTATATTTTTTATAGTTTTCACTCTCATTATTCTTGATTTTTTGTTTGAAATTATAGTTTCATTTTTTTACCTTGATTTAATTTAGATATAAAAAGTGTTTTTGAGTATGTGATTTTATTTTATACAATAACTTTAATTCCATTTTATATATTTTTTAAAGAAAAATCAAAAGCAAGAATTGTTTTAAATTATATATTTAGAAAAATTTTTAAAAAAGATAAAGAAAAAATTAAAAACTATGAAAAAACTTCAATTTTAGCTTGGTTTGTTAAATGATTTTTTGCACCTTTAATGATTTTTTGGTTAACATGACATATTTTCAGTATGTTTAATAATATTTATTTAAGTTTGGAAAATATAAGTTTTTTTAGTAGTGATTTTTTAATATTTTTTAATAAATATTTTTTTTATACAGTTTTTAGTATTATACTTTTTTTTGATGTTTTATTTTTTACTTTATGATATTTAGTTGAATGAAAATTTTTTAAAAATGAAATAAAATCAGTTGATCCAACTATTTTATGATGGATTGCAGCTTTAGCTTCTTATCCTCCAATAAATCAAGCAACAAATACTATTTTATGATGGTATTCAACTGATTTTCCACAATTTTTAAATTTTTATGTTCATATATTTTTCAATTTTTCAATTTTAATATTAATGTGAATATATTCTCGGGCAAGCATAAGTTTATGATTAAAAGCTAGTAATTTAACAAATAGATGAATAATTAAATCTGGACCTTATAAATATATAAGACATCCTGCTTATTTTTGTAAAAATTTGTCTTGGTGGATTTGATGATTACCAATAATTATTTTATCAATTTCAAATCTTGATTTTAAAACTTTAATATATACTATTTTATCTTTGAGTATTTGGAGTTATATTTATTATCTAAGAGCAAAAACTGAAGAAAATCATCTAAGTTTAGATAATGATTATTTAGAATATAAAAACAAAGTAAAGTATATGTTTATCCCTTGAGTAAAATAAAAAATGACTTAAAAGTCATTTTTTATTTTGGAATTTTATTTCACTCTATATACTCACCTAAAAATTTAGATAAAAGTGGTGGAGGAGAGGTAAATACTTTTGATGTAAAATTTACATTTGTTCAAACATCAACATATTGTCATCTATCTTTTATGTAAGTTCTTTTTCAAAGTAAATCATCAACTTTTCAATATAATGCTCCATTTACAACTAATCTATTATTAGTAGAAGTAGTTTCAGCTAAAATATTTCATCAAATATTAATTATAATTGCATCTATTTTTGTAACATTATTTTTAATATTTATATTTCAGTTTTTAACAACAAATAATATATTATCATCTGATGTTATATTTCAGTTAATATTTAAATTTCAATTTTCTATAATAAATGTTTTATTTCCTCAATTAATAGTTTGAGATAATAAATTTACATTTCAAACATGAGAAAAAACATTTTCAAATCAATTAAATTTTTGTGTTGGAAGAGTATTTATAGTTGAACTATCTCAACTTCAAAATTTTTCATTAAATCAAGATAAATCTAGAGCTCAATCTGTTTTTGATTTATTTATAAATTCACTGTCTGTAATAGTTTTTGTATAACTTGATAATGGATTTACTCATAAACTTGTTAATATAAGATTTCTATTTAATTCTGGATTTAAAACTCACCATCATTGAGACAATACATTTACATCTGAAAAATTAGTTCAGTTTAAAAGTGAAGCTCATCAACCTATTGTATTTACTGTTGGTCTTGCTACTCTTACATCTAAAACTCATCTTAAAAATGAAGAAGTATTTTGTAGTCATTCTAAAGTTGTGATAATTTCTCCATCTACATATCTAACATTTGAAGGCATATTTGAAATATCTGTAACAAATCTATTATCAGAAATAAATAAATTTCTTCTTCATCAATCAGATCTTAGAAACCCTATATCTGTAGAAGAACAAACATTTGTTCAAGACATAGTATTGTATTCAAATCAATTTTTATAAACACAAAGTCTCTTATCTATATAAATATCTGATGTAGAATTGTTTTGAATATATGCATTATTTGAGTTTAAATATTCAAAAACTCACATATTATGTCAAAGTAAAACAGAATTTGAGGGAGATAAAACTATGTTTCATCCTCAAGGAAGAGAAATATCTATATCAGTAAATCATCATGGAATAGTATTTTCTAATATTTCACAAGGTGGAATTGCTGTTGGTAAACTACACCAAGCAGGCCAAGCAGAATAATTTGGTCAAAAATCACACTCCTCCATTATTCATTGAGAATTTGGTCTTTGTAAAATTCCATCTCAACACATTGTAGTACCTCATCCTGAAGAACCTCATCCTGAAGAAGATGATGAACTTGAAGAACTCGAAGAACTACTTGAAGTTGTAGTTGAAGGTGAAATACTTCATAAACAAGCTCAAGAAGTTATATTTCAATTTATAGTACATCTAGCAGTATAAGTTCAAGTTGTTGTAAAATTATAAGTTCAAGTTGAAGTATTTATTGTATTAATTACAGTTCAAGCTGAATTCATTATATCAATTCTATAACTTGTAGCTCAAGTAGCATTACAAATAAAAGAAGAGTTTAATGGAACTACTCAACTAGATGGAGAGATAGTTAAATTATTACAAGTTGGAGTTATCATAGTACAAGTCGGACTACATCAAGGAACATATCATGGTTGTCATGGTAAAATTCAAGGATCACAAGTTTCATACCCACTATCCAATACTCCGTCTCAACACCAAGAAACACTATAATAAATACATTCTTTATGAGATATATCATCCGTTGCATTTGGATAATTATTTGAATAATCATAATCGATAGTATATTGTATTCAGAAATCATAACTATTTCTTGTTCAAGATGTTCTAATTGCTGGAGTAGAAGCAATTCTCCGACTAGTTGCTCAAGTTTCTAATACTCTCATAGAAGAATTAGGATTTACCCTAAATCAATTATTTATAAGTGTTTGAGTCCAATCAAAACTACTTCATCTATCTAAAAATGTTGGATTTACAAAATCAACTTGATAATTATTTAAATAAACATTTCTATTTTCATTATTATGCCAAGTATCATAAAATCTGTAACTATGATTGTATCTTAGCATTCACCCATCAAAAATCTGATCACAAGCATTTGAGACAAATGTACTTAACAAAAATAGTGTAATTGAAATTAATATATTTTTTTTCATAATCAATTATTTAAATATTATTATCTTGGTGATTTTTCTGTTTTTGGAATTCAAAATCCTCAACCATTATTTTCTTGACTTTCTACTCATATATTTAAGCTTTCTTCTTTAGTTTGTTGAGTATCATTTTTCATACAAGAAGAAGTTATTATACTTAAAAATATTAAAAGTAAAACTTTATACATAATTATTATTTAAATTATAAATTAACCTCTTCATCAAGTTTCTGATCCTGGAGCTCATCATCAACCTCAAGTTCATGGACCTCAAGTTTCTTCAGCTCAAGGAGTTGATGTTTGTCATCTTGTTCAAGTATTATTTCAGTTATTATCTTCTTTTCATCAAATAACTCATACTCATATAGTAGTTTTATCTCAAACTGGAGTATTTGTAATATTTGCATTTAATCTTGCAACTCAGTCTGGTCAAATTTCTCAGAAAGTTACTTCTGTTCAACTAAAACTTAATTTATTAATTCTTAGTCACATACTTTCATTTGCACATCTTCCATATAAGAAATATACAAAATCTCTATCTAAATTAATAGTTTTTCCATTTAAAGTTAGACTTCAAGTTTCAAGTAAAGTTTTTACATTTTCAGTATTAATTCAAGCAAAAGCTTCTTGTTTTGTATCTTGAATTTGTTTTAATATTTGGTTTATAGTATTTTGTCAATAAGAAGATTTTGAAAAATTATCTAATACATATTTTACATCTGTAGGATTAGTAATAACTTTTTCTTTTCATTCAACTTTAGTTACTTGTCATGCTGGAATTTCAACCATTGCTTTTCATAAAGAATTTCATTTATTATCTATTTTATAACTTGCAACAAATCAAAATAATCTAGCATCTTTTTCTTGTTTAAAAGCTATTTCATTAATAGTTGTTTTTCATTTTTTAAATTCAGATAATGCTTGTTTTTTATCTTGAGCAATTTCTTTATATAATTCTGTCGTTTTTGAAGAAAAATCTGTAGATAATCATTCAGAAGTAGCAAATCTAGAAATTGATGAAATTCTAGAAGAAATAAAGTCATAATTTCCTTCGTATTTTCAGTCTTGTTTAACTGTAACTCATAAAATTACTTCTTCAATATTTCTAATATCTTTAAATGATATATCAAAAAATTGAGCCATTAAGTCATTTAGTTTTCTTCTATCATTTTCATTTGTAGAATTTTTTAAACTAGTCATTTCTTTTACAACTTGCTTAAAAAATGGATTATTTCTATTTTTATCAGTTTTTAGCATATTAATTACTAAATCTACTTTTTGCTCAAAAGTTTTTTCTCAAGTAATTAAAGCTTTCCAATCACGAGGATGATTTTGTGCAAAATTTCTAAATAGATTTTTATTTTTTTCAAAAGCATTATCAGTTAATGATAAACTATCTATTTGAACTTCATTTTGAGTTTTAACTTTTTTAACTTCTAAAACTTCTCACAAAACAGCATAAAGTTTTGAAACTTCATTTTCTCTATATCAAGCACTAGTTTTCTCAAAAGCTATACCAAAAGTTGGTAGTGGTACAAATCAAGCTAAAAATTGAACTCAAATTCAGATACCTGAAAATTCATATCCGTTTTCTTCAGCTGCTTTTAACATATTTTCTCTCCAAACAAATGATGAAGAAATTCTTAAAGAAGAAATAATTGCTTTTTTATAATCATTTTGTAATGAATCAAAATTTTGAGATTTTAAAATATCATTTATTTTTTTAGCAAAAGAATCATAATACTTTTTATTTTCTGTATAATCTGACATTGAAGCAATATATCACATATCAATTCCTTTATCAGCAATTGCATTTTCTAGAAATTCATTAAATGATTTTTCTTTTTGTTCAATTGCTTTTAATTGATCGTTTCTATAATGAAGTCCTAACCCCCATCCTAAAGATGAAACATTTACTGAAGCTCAAGCATATTCTGCTTTTTTTGTTAAATCAACAAATCATGCATTTTTGATTTCTTCAAGGTTAAGTTGAGTTTCAACTCAGGCAACTGCATAAGGAATAATATTTATAATTCAAACTTTTCAAAAAGCTCTAGTTTCCTCTGATAAATCATGAGATAAATCTATTGAAGCTCAAATTCAAGGAACCATTTTTCATCATAAATTTGCAAATCATAAATCTATATTAACTCCAGAAACAATATTTTTTGTTTTTTCTTTTAAATATGTATCTAACTCTCTATTTGAGAATGAAGCTCAAGCTCAAACTCATTTTTTTCATTCAACTAAACTAGCTAAAATTCAAACTCAATTTAGTTTTATATTTTCAAAAAAAGATTTTTTTGATTCGCTAGATTTTAGTAATTTCACTAAATCTATATATTGTTCTTTTTTATCTTCTGGAATATTTTTTTCAAATTCTGAAATCGCAGTGTTATATTTTTTATCTAACTCAACTTTTTCCTTATCAAAAATTTCATTTATATATTTATCAACTCTTGATTTTCTTTCTAGAGAAACTTTTGTTGCATCTTTACCATACTCCAAAATATCAGATACATAAGTAGATTTAGAATTTCAAGCTCAAGCTAAAAGTGTAATATTTTTTAAAATTTTATATTTATTTTCTGGGTTATTTTTTAAATTATTAAATAACTCTTCTCTAGACGATATTTCTACTCATAAAATATTTGAAATACTATTTAAAACTTGTTTTTCTTTTCAAGAATCAATTAATTTTTGAACTAATTCATATGTTTCTTTAAATTTAATAATATTTTTATTATCATTTTGAGAAACTTCTAAATCATTTTGTACATCAAAAAGTACTTTATAAACTTCATTAAAAGAAACTGTATTTAAAACTAATTTTGTATTTGCAACATCTATAAGTCTAATACCTTGATTTTTTAATTCAATATATTTTGTAAGCCTATCTTGATCAATTTTTGAAGATAAATTATTTAATTGTTCTAATTCTGAATTTCAGAAAAATCAATCAGCTTTATATCAAGATTGTTTCCAAGTATCATAATCAGTTCAGGCTTTTCAAGATATAATTAAACTCAGTCCAGAGTTAAAATTAATATCTTTTACATCTTCATTTTTTAATTCTAAATAAGACACAACTGCTTTTGTTTCATCAGTTAATAAAGTTTCTTTTAACTTATTTTTTTCTTCAATTGAATTAAAAATTATTTCTCTTTTTGTATCTGAAAATTTTGATAGTAATTCTCTTAATTCTCTTGATTGAGTTTTTACAGTATCTTTTTCTTCTTTTTTAGAATCTAGAGTTTCTGCAAATTTTTTAGCATCAGAAATAGTTTGTATATCTTGTTCGTTTAAATCTTCTCAAGAATTTTTTTTATTAACTATTTCTCATAATTTAGATTTAAAATCACTAAGAGATTTTTCAATTTCATTAGTTGCATCTGAAACTGGTCAAATTTGCTCTAGAGTTAAATTTTCTACTGACATAATTTTTATTTTAAATTATAAATTTGTTTTTGTTTTCCTTTTTTTATTATTTTCTAATTTTTTCTAAAATAGATTTTCTATTCATAACTCCAAAAGCTAGTAAAAATGACATCATTAATACTAAAAAGTATAATTCTGGTCAAGTTTCAACTTGAGTCATTTCTTCAGGTTGTGGTTCTGGAACTTCTTCAACTACTGGATCTTGAACTACTGGAGTAACTACTGTTTGTCATGCTTTATATAAAACACATTCTTTATGTGCAGCATCATTCATAGCAATTTCACCTGATTCTAAAATATTATGAGACATAATATCAAAAACTAAAACTCAAACATTTTGTCATTCAGAAGGAATTGATTCAACTAAATATGATGCTCATAGAGATGATTTTAACCAAGAAACACTTTGTCATGCTGGTAAAACATATCCATCAAATTCATCATTTTTTAAAGATTCAAATTCGCTAGTAAATTCCCAAAAAGTATCATCATTTGGATTTTTAGTTAATACTGCTCAATTTAAAGCATTCATAACTGGCATAGTTTGTTCTTCTTTATACATAATTTTTCTATTTGTTGTATCATTTACCCATATATCATCTAAAAATGATATATTAGATCTTTGAGAAACTTCTCATCCATCAAAACATTGATTACAACTATATTGACCAAATACTGGATCAGAAGAACAATCAATTTCACTGTAAGCTCAATTTACACTTGTAGCAAATAAAGATAATAATGCTACTAAAACTACTTTTTTTAACATATTTTTTTAAATTAAAAATAAAATAACACTTCGATTATAACAGAAAAATAAAAAACTGTCAAAAATCTGACAGTTTTAATAAAGAAAATATCTTTACTTTTTTAAAATTTTATTTACAAATAATTGTTGTAATATCATAAATATTGTTCAAATTCACCAATAAAGCCCTACTCAAGCAAAAAATGTATAAGTAACAAAAGCAATCATTACAGGCATTCAATATAACATAAATTTATTTAAAAGCTCTGGATCTGGCATAAATTCTGAATAATTATTTGAATCTTTTTTCTTTTCTAACACAACTTCATTTTTATTTTTTGCAATTTTTGTAAAATAAAGTGAAAGTTTAACTTGTACATATTGTAACAATCAAACTATAATAGCTAAAATAAATCAATTTAATCCTCAAATTCAAAATAAATCTATTCAGTAAAAATTAGCTTCAATACTCGACATATTATAATTTCACAAAAAACTATATAAATAATATGTATTTGAAGTATTTTGTATTCAAACTATTACATTATAAATTACAAGTAGTATTGGCATTTGAATAAGTAAAAGTCAACAAGATCACATAGGATTTACTTTTTCATCTTTATAAAGTTGCATAAGTTCAACTCAAAGCATTTGATGATTTCCTTTATGTTTATCTTGTATTTCTTTAATTTTAGGCTGGATTTTTTGCATTTTAGCCTGAGAAACCATCATTTTATGTTGTGGATAAAGTAAAACAAGTCTTATAATAATAGTAATTATAATAATAGCCCAACCTAAAGAATAATTTGTAATTTCAAGTAAAAATGCCATTAAATTATAAATTGGTGCATAAAAGAAAAATATAAAAAATTTTCAAAAAAATCATCTATGTTCAATTTCAAATTGAGTTATAGGTTCAATTTCACCTTTTTTTAAATTTACATAATATTTTCATGTTTCACTAAATTTTTGAAATTCTTCAGATAAATCTAATATATATCAAGATCAAGAATCTATAGTTACATCATTACATTTTTCTGATTTAATTATTTTTGAATCTTTTTTAATATTTAAATCATCACAAGTATTAAAACTAAAACCAGTAGATGTTTGATTATTAATTTCAATTTTAACTCAAGCAGGAACTGTATAAGATTCCTGAGTTTTTAATATTATAGTATTTGATAATTTATTTTCCTCTTTTTTAGGAGAAAATAAATTTAAAGTTAAAAGAATTAGTAAAAATAATAACAATAAATTTAATAGTTTATCTTTCATAAAATTTTAGTTAATTTATATTTTTTTAAGTAAGAACTTAATATCTTGTTCAAATGATTTTATACTTAGAGAATCTTTTTTATCAAGTTTTGTTTGTTTTTTTAAAACAAATACTACATCTTTAGATTTATTTTCTAAATTTTGTGAGACTAAATCATAAAATAATCTTCTAAAAAAATTTCTACAAACTGCACTTGAAACTGATTTTCATCAAATTATTATTGCATATCTATTGTAATTAAGATTATTTCATACATAATTTGAAACTATTCAGTAAGAAAAAAAAGGTTTTCAATATTTTAAAACCTTTTTAACTTCATTTTCACTTAATCTGTAAATTTTCTTTATCATTTGCAAAAAAAATTATTTATTTTTTCAAACATAATTACCTTTACCATCAAAAGGAGATTTTCTAGCAGTACCTCATGCAATAATATGCATTTTAGCTTTACCATCAATTAATTGAACTCTTTTTGGGTAAGATACAGTTAAAACGTGTCTTCCTTTTCTTCTTCTATCTCTTAAAACTTTTCTCCCTCCTGGAGTATTTGATCTTGATAAGAATCCGTGAACTCTTAATCTTTTTCTTTTCTTTAATTTTCCTAACATATTTTTATAATTAATTACTATTGAGTTTTATAATATTTTTTCAATATTTTCTTAGTTGCCTTTACTAAAAAATAATGAAAGCCCGCATATTTTATACAAAAAGTTTTTAAAGTCAAAAGTTTTTTAGTTATTTTACTATCAAACATTTGTTCATTCTTCTTGTCATAAAGAAGCTCTTAGCATAGCTCAAGTTTTAAACAAGTTTATTACTTTTAATTTTAGTTTTCATTCACGAGCTAAAGCAACTGCTGTTTGATCCATAACTCTTATATCATTTTTTATTACTTCTTCATAAGTTGCATTTTTTATAAGTTTAGCATCAGGATTTTTTACAGGATCTTTATCATAGACTCAATCAACTTTTGTTGCTTTTATCATAACATCACATTCTAATTCTAATGCCCTTAAAACTCAAGCCGTATCAGTTGTAAAAAATGGATTTCAAGTTCAAGCTACACAAATTACAATTCTACCTTTTTCCATATGTCTAATTCATCTTCTTTTTATATATTTTTCTCATACTTCAGGAATATCCAATGCACTCATTAAACGAGTTTGACATCAAACTGATTCCAAAGCATCTTGCATAGCTACTCAATTCATTACTGTTGCTAACATTCCCATATAATCAGCGGCTGTTCTATCCATTCAATTTGCAGCTCAAGCCATTCATCTAAATATATTTCATCCTCATAAAACTATTGCAATTCAAACTCCTGCATCATGAATTTCTTTTATTTCTAGTGCTAGATTTTTTATAAATTTTGGGTCTATTCAATGATCTTTTTCTCACTCTAAAGCTTCTCCAGATATTTTTAATAGTACTTTCATTTTTGTTTTGTTAGGAATTATTTTAATAAATCTTTGAATAATTTATCTGTTTTTGTAGTTATTTCAAAAGTTTTTGTTTTAAATTCTTCATTTTTTAGTTGTAAGTCAGATTGAGTAAGTCATTCTCAAGATTCCAGTAAAACAACTCCATAAAAATTATATTTTCTATCTATATAATGTTTTTCATATTTATACTTATCTCATGATAAAGTTAAAACATTAACTGAAAAACTATCTTCATAAATAGGCCTACAAGTATTCCAATAATACCAAGTATAATTTTCACTTAAATAATCTCAAAAATTTTCACAAGTTAATTGCCAAATTTCAGGCTTTTTCATAACTTCAAAAGATGATATATTTGAATACGTAAATGAACTTTCTCAAGTCATTAATGGATTTCAATAATTATTCTCATCAATTGGGAGATTTAAAAATACGCTGTTATCTTCATCTCAAATAGTTTTTGGTACAAATTGTTCTGTTCAAGTTTGTGATAAATTTTGAGTATTTTCTAAATTAGCTATAAAAACTTCAATTTCTAATTTTGAAACAAGATTTTCTCAAACGTATCATTCAATTGTATATTTATTTAATCAATTATCTAAAACTTGGTATTTTTTATAAGCTCTATATAAAAATGTTTTATCTGATTTTTTAAAAGTTTGTAGAGTATAATTATCTATTGGAAAATTTGAATCTCTATTTTCAAACTTAACAATTATTTTATCTAAATCTGGATTATTAACTATTCATTTTATATCTAAAGTATCTGTTATTTTTTCAATATTTGAAATAGGTTCAATATCTAAAAATTTATCTCAAGTCAAAAAATTTATATTATAATAAGATTTTATTTCATTTGTTACCTGTGTAGAAGTATTTTGTTCTTTTAAAATTGTTTCATTTTGAATATCATTATTTATAGTTTCATTTGATTTTATATTTTCACCTGATCAAAGAAGTTCTTGTTTTGCTTGTTTAACCTCATCACTTTCTCAAAAACAAGAAAACAATAAAAAAGGTAAAACTACTATAAATATTTTTTTCATAATTATATAGTTATAAAATATTGTTTTTTATTATAATAAAATTTAAAATTTTGCAAAAAATAAACCTTTCAAAGAAAGGTTTAGAAACAATAAATTACCTAATAAATACATAACCATTTCATCACCATCATATTGCTGTTCAAGCTCTATTATCATATTTAACTGGTGCAGCACTAGTTGTATTTACTCAATTTTGAGCATCATAACAACCATAATAAGTTGTAGAACTAGCATGAATACCTGTAATTATTCACCAAGCAGAATATGAAGTAGAATATCATCATCAACATGCTTGATTTGTAAAATCTGTAATAGCGGCAGCTCAAAAATTCTTCTGCATACTAACCCAAAAATTTCTATTATATCAACAAGAATCAGTAACTCAATGATTTGAATACCATGCGACTGTCATATTTCTATTATAAATAGTTTGATAACCATTACATATATTCCATACTTGAGTAGGATTTATTGCATTCCAAGTTATATCCGCTAAACGAGCACTAGAAGTTGTTAAATTTGTAAGTGAAGAAGTATTTGTAGCAGTAGTTCATCAATCTACTAAAATATTACTTTGCATTTTTCTCACTAGTGTCCATCAACCTCAATCAGTAGTCATATCACAATATACTTGAAAAGCAGCATTTGCATCTGGTTTTATCCAGTAAACTCAATCTCAACTAGAATATCATGCATCCTTAATAGCCTTACAACTTTTTCATGGAAATGAAGATATTGATCATAAAGGTATTTCCATCTCCTTTTTTACAAAAATTGAAAATCATCAAGTTGCTATACAAGAACTAACTCAATTAGAATATCATATAGAAGAACAATTTCAATTCCACTTATAAGCATAAGTATTCCAATGTGAAGAAGATGAAGAGCTATTTGCTAGCCATAAACTATTATTATTACTATTTGCTCACCGATGAACAATATTATCTGAAAATCAAGCTCTTGAATGAATATTATCTTCATAAATATATAATGCATCTGCGGATCAAGCATATGTTGAAATTCATGAAAACATATTTTCAAAAAGTCATCAGTTTTTTAAATTAAAAATTACATATTTTCAATTTTGATGTAATATTTTTACTTTTGTATAATCAATTGTAGAATTTCATAATTTCTTTAAATCTCAACCACAATTTGAAGTTTTATCTGTACAAGAATTTCATGAAATATAAACATTTGATCCATCATATGATACTACATTTGATAACATAGTCCAACCTCAAGAGCTAGAGCTCATATCACAATAAACTTTAAAAGCAGGATTTGTATCTGGTTTTATATAATAAACTCAATCTAAAAATTTTGTACCATTCCACGGACTTCATACTAAGGTATTTTTCCATATAGTTTTATCTAATAAATCATTACAATTTAATGGATATAATGTTGTTCAAGAAGTATCTTTAAATGTATATCAGTTTATTGAGTCTCAACTCCATTGTGTTTCACATGTTCAATTATTGTTATAATATCAAACATCACAACTCCAACTACAATTAGCAGCAGTATTCCATTCTGTTCAATTCCATGTTACTTCTACATTTGATACAATATATGTTGAGTTATTTGGTTTTCAACTTTGAGTACATTCTACTTGTTTTGTATTTGATATACATGTATTATTATCTTCTGTATGATATCATTCATTACACGAATATGTACATTTTCATGGATTTGTATCATAATGCCATGTTCATCATGCAAAGTCTTGAGTATTTGATACTGCATTTTTTGTACTTGGATCATCTCATAAACAACTTGAATTAACACATTCATTTCATAATAATGTTTTTCATTCTCAACATGTCCAATAACATGCTTCTGATTCATTTGTTGATTGCCATGATTGATTTACTTGTGTTGGTGTTCATCTATTAAATGTAGCATTTGTATATGTCGGCTGTGTAGCACAACTTGGTGGTTGTTGTTTTACTTGTGTTGTTTTTTGTTCTTCTATTATTGTTGTTATTAGGTTTATTCAACTACTTGTTACACTTCAACTTTGGGTATCATTTGAAAAGTATATTTTAAAGTTTTTGTTTTGATTGTTTGTTTGTGTTAAATCTAGTGTTCATGTTGTATATTCTTCTTTTGTTACTAATTTATTTGTTTCTTCTTCAAATAGTATTCATACTTTATCTCACATAGTATAGAAGTATCTATTTGTATAATCTATAGTTGCTGCATAGGTTTTTAGTATTTGCGGAAAATATGAAATTAGTTTATTTTCTTCTAGG
>JBLJBH010000019.1:0-12549 GCA_047637875.1 Patescibacteria group bacterium | reverse complement strand
AATTTAATCTAACCCTTTTTTATTTCTTCTACACTTTTATGGGTTCAGTTCAATTAACTACTTTTTATTTTTTGAGACAATGAGATTTTTCGGGTACTATAAAAATATCTGAAATGCTTTTACAGGATAAACATGATTTGATTCATAAGGCGACAGGTTGGATGCTCAGGGAAATGTGAAAAAAAGATATAAAACCACTTTATGAATTTTTAAATAAATATTCTCGTATTATGCCAAGAACTATGCTTCGTTATGCAATAGAAAAACTTGATAAAGAACAAAGAGAATTTTATATGAAAAAAAGCTAGAGAAATCTAGCTTTTATTTTGTAAGTAAATATCCATCAATACTTGTATAACCTTTTCAGTCCACACTTCCTGTATATGCAGGATTAGTTATATTAATATTTTCTAAAATCAATTTATAAATTCAAGTTTTTCAGTTTAATTCATAAATCATATTTTCTTTTGATATAGTATTATTTTTTGTTTTATTATACACTTCTGAAAGTTTTTTTGATACTTCACTTAAATCAAGTTCATCAATTAAAATTCCATTTTCTTTTACTTCTAAAGTGTTTTTATTAGTATATTTAACATTTCCTATTTTTTCATCACCAAAATAACTATTTATCTTAAAAATTTTTGAGTATCAATTTATATCAAGTGGAAATATTCACTCTTTTGAATCTATATAAAGATAAATATTTGGAGAATTATAGTTATCATCAAAATAAGATTTTACTTTGATTTGAGTTGTGATTTCTGAAACTATTTCCCAAGAACTAGGTCAATTATAAACTCTTGATTTAACTTCTTTCAAATACTTTTCATCATTTTTAAAATTTTTCTCATCTTCAGTTTTTATTTCTTCAAACTCTTTCTTTTTTCTTTCATATAAATCGCTATACATTTCACTAAATAATGTTTTTATACTATTACAATCATTGTAATCACATAAATAATCTATTCAGTTATAAATCTCTTTTGATAAAGTTGTCTCAATATCTGAATACTCTTTTAAAGGAACTATTTTTCAACTTTGTAATACTCAAGCTTTTGAAAGATTATTTTCTAGTCTTTTTAATTGTCTAGCTTCTGGAAGCGAATAAACTCACCAAGGACCGATTGAAATAATTATTGTAAAAAGTGTTAAAATAGTTGGAATAAAATAAATTTGTTTAAGTTTTGAAAATGCAAAATATAGTGAAATGATAACTAGCCAAATCCCAAATACAACAACAAAATATCTATTCATAGTTATATCGTATTGATTTATTCTTAGGTAAATTGCGTAAAATAACATAAAAAGTTGAGGAATAACAACTGCTGGAAAATATTTTCTAAAGAATTTTATAAATCTGTTTTCTTCTTCAAAAATACTTGAAAACATATAGATTAAATACCCGAAAATACTAAATCAAATAACCATCCAACTTACTTCTCATTTTGGCCAAGTAGAGAAATTTAAAAGTACTTTTACGCTGTAAGCATAAAGTATGATAAAATAGATATAAATAAAAGGAATAGCTATATATTTAACTAAAAATGAGAAAAATTTATTTTCTATAAATGATTTTTTATTAAATGTTTTTTGAGCTGGTATTTGAGTTAAAGCAAAAACTGGAGTGATAAAAGATAAAGCAAGAATTGCCCAATCTCAATATATTTTTTCACTTATTAAGTCTTTTATATCAAATAAGGCAAAAACTGCAGTTATTCAAATACTTCAAAGTGCAAAAAGTACTCATCAAAGTATGAAAGACATCAAAATTACTACACTTATGTTATAAAAATAACTATAATAAATTTCATCTAAAGATTTATTTGAAATGATTTTTTTAATAAAAGGAGCAATATAAAAATATCAAATAATTCAAGTGAGTGTGAGTATGAAATAAATCATATCATCAATACTTTGAAAATTTGTCTTAAATGTTAGAAAAAATAAAACTCAAAATAAGATAGGGAAAAGTTGTAAAATATGTTTATTTATTTTTAGTTTATCTAAATTTTCTGTAGTTAAATATACTCATAAACTCAAGAAAAAAGTTATAATAAGAGATAAAATATATCTAAAAAATTCATTTTCTTGCAAAGAGGTTAACTCTCAGTGTAAAACAATGAAAAATAAAGTAGTAATTGTAAAAAGTATTACTAAAGTTATTGGAAATCTTTTCCATATATTTACTAGATTTTCTTTTAATTTTTCTAAAGAAAAAAGTTTTGTTAAGTTTAACATAAATTTTTAGTTAATAATTAAGTTAATTTTCATTATAGAGTATTTTTAAAATCTGCAAATTTAAAATAATTGCATTTTTCATAAAATCTATATAATCATTGTACGGGGTCATTTATGGTTTCTATTTTGAGATTTAGATGATTTTGTATGCTATTAGGGAGATGTTTGTGACTTCCTTTAATCACCACAAACAACAATAAATGCAAACAATAGAATTGCTGCTGGTTTAAATGCTTTCAAAAAAGCTTTAACTCCTTCTTTTGCTCCATCTATGGCATAGTCCATACTTAGAGACTTAAGTAAAACTGTAGCCTTTGCATAGTCAATGAGTACCGATTGGTCTGCTACACATTTTAGAAATTTTTTGCTTGAGAAGATTTTTAAAATTATTGATTCAAGTCTAATATTTCCGGTTTTGAATTATCCTTGTAAATATTAGTACCAACAGAATAATTTCTTTTTTAGAATTTTTGTTTATTTTCTATCTAAAAAAGTATTAAAACTAAACTATAATAGTAGATGTGCAAGATTGTCCTCAAAAGACACGAGTTCAAATCTCGTTGGCTCCACCAAACTAACTAGACCGCTAACCAATAATTATAAAATCTTTTATATCGCATTGGATAGGCAAAAATTAAAAAGAGAAAAGAAGTAAAGTTTTTTAGATTTTACTTCTTTTTTTGTATTTATAACTCAATACAAATTATAATTCAATCTCTTTTATATATATTACTAAAATCAACATATTCAAGTAAGTCTATTTTTTCTCATTCGTTTAATTCAGCTCAAATAAGTGAAAAATCATTTATTATCTGACCATCTTTTTTATAATTTGGGAAAAATAAAAATCATTTTGTTTTATATCAGTTATTACCAAGATAAAATAATCATTCAGATAATTCAGGATTTTTATCAAAATATAGTTTTCATAAGAAATCCCAATTTTCCATTTTTTCATCCTTATCTATACTGTGAATTTTATTCAAAAAGAAGTCAAATGAACTCTCTTTATTGATATGTAATTTATTTAGAAAAATACTTTCTAATTTATTCTTTTTAATAAAATCAGAAAAATATTCATAACTAAAACGAATTTTTACCTTATTTCTGTCAATTAAGAAATAATTTTCAATTGTATTCTCAAGAACTATATCATTCATACAAAAAATATTAGTAAATAAAAGCAGAGAAATATCTCTATTACTAATACACACATTTTTTATTTTCACTTTAAAACTTCCACTTTTTAGATGGGTATTTTATTCTATACCATTTTTAAGTGTGTAAGTTAGAGCGAAAAGCGCAAATATTATTTATTAACTTATACTAATTATGAACAATAAAATTATAGAAGGTTTTAACCTTGTTAAACAAATTAATCCAGAAGCTAAAATGTTTCTTAGAACCAAATATCTAAATAAAGAATTATTAGACCAACCAGAGTCAGAAAACTTGTATTGGTCAATTAATTGACATATAAATGGTATTAGAAAAAAGAAAACATTAGAACACTTATATTGCTTCTGAATTGATGTAGATAGCAGAAAAAATGGTATTTCTGATGAGGTTGTTTTTGATAAATTGCAAAGCTTAGAACAAAATTATAATCTATCGCCACAATTAATTAATGAAACTAACTGATGATTTCATATTATCTTTATTATTGAAAAAACTTTATACAAATTATATAAAAAAGAACTTCCTATTATTTATCAATTTTTAAACGAAAAATTATGATGAGATACAAAGTTTAAGTTTATTACAGGAATAATGAAATTACCTTGAAGTGTTGATTGTAAAACAAAAAAAGAAATTATTACTATTAAAATTGATTTTTCTTACAAATATAAATTCGATGATTTTATTCATATCATAAATAAAGAATATGGGTATAACTTTAAAATAAAAGATAATCTAGCCGAGTTAGAGATTCAAAAAATAAAAAAAGAAAACAAAGAAGAGGTTAAAAATGCTTTTTTAGAGAAAATTGAAAGTTTATGAGCACTTACAGACTTAAATTTTAAATCAGATGATTTAGATAAAAAATCGCAAATTGGAGTTATTGATAATTTAAGAAATGAATGAATCGAAATATAATTTGATGAATATTTATTCATTAATTGACATAGAATTCAAGTAAATAAGGAAACAAACACAATTTATGATTGTGTAGGTAAATGAAGATGATGAATAGTTTGATTTTTAATGAATTATGTATTCAAAGAACTGAGATATTCTGAAAAACCATATCTTGAAATGTTAAAATTTTTAAGTAAATATTATTGAATCAAAAAAGTATCAGATAATTATCTTCAATTTAATTCTTATGTTTATAAAAACTTTATTGATGGTATATATGAAATTGATGAGGAAAAAATAAAAAAAGATTATGGAGAAATACCTTCTGATTTAATCGAAAACATCAAGGAAGAAATACTAGATAATAACTGAAAATTAAAATGATATTGATTGTTGTTTCTATTTAATATATTATCAATTTCCGAAAAAAGACAATATACCTTTACGAAAGTTACATTAAATACCATTTTTAAAAATTCATACCTTTCCAAAGAAAATATTAGAGTATTAAAAAACAAATTACTAACAATTATTAACTATTTAGAATATATAAAAGTAAAAGTACAATATGTTGAATATTTTTATTTGAATGAAAATGACTTATCTCAATGAAAAAGAGTATTATATACTTATTTAAATCCTATATCATTTTTGAAACTAGAGGAAGTGAAAAATCGTACATATATGACGATAACCTTGTTTAATTGATTGAGATGAATGATTCATATTTTAAGGAGTAGAACTACCTACATTCCTAAAAATATTTTACAAATTCAATACCATAAATTGAGGTTATTTGCATTTCTAAATTCAAATATTGAATCTATTCAGAAAAAAGGATTAAACCTCTCTATAACTAAAATAAATAGCCTTTTATGAAGAGATACTGAGTTTGAAAAGAATCAAAATGTTATAAAACATAGATTAAAGAATATTTTAGTTGATATATTGTATTTACTCGATAAAGATATTGTAATATCTGTGGATGAGAAATCTGGTAATTATTTCAGAATCATAAACCGTTAAGAAAGTGAAACAGCAATACTTCATATCATAAAAAAAGTGAAATTATTATTTAATTTCACTTTTACCAATCAGGAGACCTTGATATCAATGTATGATAATTATATTTTTTTATTTTTTTTTATTTTATATATAAAAACTCATATTGATATTAATATAAGTAATCAGAATAGATATAAATAATAATTATTAGTATTAGTACTGTAATTACTATTAGAAATTAGATTATCTTTTTTTATATTATTATTTTTATTTACTTCTTTTTCTTCATTTTTTATATTTGTATAACTAGCTAACATCTTTTCATATTTATTTCCTTTACAATCATAAATATAAAAACTATTATTATTTTCTAACGAATAAAAATAGATACTTTTTCAATCTGGTAAGAAATTTATTATACTATTACTAACTAAGTGTTTTCAGGTATTATAATTTGAAATTTCTTTTCCATTATAAATTATTTTCTTTTCAGTTCATTTTTCACCTATATATGCAAAATTGTTTCAATCTTGAGAATAAGTAATATTGTTAATATCATCATATTTTTCTGATTTGATTCAATTATGCACAAAAGTATCATTTCAGTTTGTTTCAGTATCAATATAAGATACATTTTTTCAATCATCACTGATATTTAAGTTATTTATTGATGAAACCTCTCATATTTCTTTTCAATTTTGAATAAGAAGATGTTTTGAATCTTTATATCATACAAAAACTACTTCTCAATTTTTAAGGTATTTCAATCAACTAATAAGCTCAAATCAATCACTTTCTTTTCAATCTGTTACTACATAATTTTTTCCATCTTTTTTACCAATAAATGAAAAGCTTTTTCAATTTTCTGAATAAGTTAGTTTATCATACGAATCATATCAAGAAATCTCATTTTCATTTTGAATTAAATAGCGTTCTCATTTTTTTTCTGCAGTGTATGAAACTTCATCTCAATTTGGTGATAAAGTGAGATTATCAATAGAGTATGTATCATAGTTTTTTCATTTTACTCAATCTGAAACCACAAAACTATTTCTATTGTAAACCATATAAGCAATTTTATTTCAATTTTTAGAGTATTTTAAATTATCTATAATGATTACATCGTCTGGAGATAATGAATAACTTTCTCATTTGACTCAATCTTTAACTACAATATTTTCTCAATTTATATATGAATAACTTTCACCTGATGGAGATATAGTTAAATAATTTGTTATTGGTTCATTAATTTTACTTCAATTATGAACTAAGTAGTTTATTCAATTTTGTTTTCCTGTGTAAACAACATTATTACTTTTTTCAGAAAAATTTAGATTTGTAATTTCATCAAATTCTTCTCATTCTACTCAATTTTTAACTAAAATTTGTTTTTTATCTTTACTTGCTAAATAAATAATAGTTTTTCAATTTCAGATATAATTTATTCCCCAAATTTGGTCATATACTCATTCTTGTTTTCAATTTATATAGATTGACTCTTTATCTCACTCTTTTTTTGTATAAACAATATTTTTTCAATCTTGTGAGTATTTTATTTGATTCACATTATCAAAATGAGAAAGTTTACAACTATTTTCAATGTTTGCGAAGCTAATTTGAAAAAAAGAACATACAATAACTGATAGAATTAATATTTTTTTCATTTTTTAAATTTAATATTAAAATATAATTAAAAACTCCATATTTCAGGAGTTTCTTGAAAAAGATAATTATTTTATATCTTTTAATTTCTTTGCATCATCTTGCCCAATTCCACATCATCCAATTTTACCACAAAGACCATCAATCATTTCATTTATAGTAGTTTGAATAGTATATAATTTTCTTAATTTATATTCACTTGTAACCTTTCAACTAGCTAATACTTCATCAATCTTATATCTAAACTTAATCCACTCATTATAGAACTCCCCAAAAGTTTTATCAGTTTTTTGAGCTTTTGTTAGAACTTTTTTAAAGTATTTATTATATGTTAAATAATCCTTGTAATTATCATATCATTTTACTTTGCTAACAATTTCAGCACTTATTGAGTCTAATTTTTTCCAGTCTACATTACTTTCATTACTTTTTTCGGTATTATATTCTTTCGTTAATTCAAGGTATGTTTTTTCTTCTGGAGTTGAGTCGTAAGCTTTTTGAATAGTTCATTCTTTTATTAATAATCAAGTATTTGTTTCTACTCAATCAAGTAGTATTTTTGATATCTTTTTATTGGCTACAGAATCGAAATTATCGTTTTGATATCAAAAACTTAACTTTTCTCCATCTTCAAAAAATATATCAAGGTTAGTGAAAGAAGAGTAATATCAACTATCTTCGCTAGATTTTTCAATTTTTTTATCGAAAAATACGATATGGTCTATTTTAGATACAACAGGAGTAACTTTTAGATATTGGTCATATCAAAACTTACTTTTTCATACTAAAATAAGTTTCATTTTTTGGTTTGTGTTTGTATTTGTATTTTCTGCACAAACTAGATTAAATAAAGAAAATAATGTAAGAGTTATAAGTAATATTATTTTTTTCATATTTTTAAAATTAGATTTATAAATTATTTATTTAAATTATTTCTCATATTTTCAATAAGATTATTCAGGAATCATTCAGGATTATAATATGTTTTTACATTTTTATCGTTTAGGTAATAGTTTTGAACTGTTACATTATTTGTGATTTTAAAATTTCAGTAATTACTTAATTTGGCTTCTATTTTTAGTTTTGATAGTCAATTTATTCACAATTTCTTTTTGTTTATTTCTCAGTCTATTTTTAATTTATGAACATAGCTAGTATCAAATGTAATAGTACCATTAAATTCATAAAAATCATCAAAAAGACAAACTATCCTTGTTTCAATAGTTTTTGTTTTCTTTTTTACTTCTTCTTGTAATTGCAACATATTTTTAAAAATTAGAAATTAAATTATTTTATATTATTATAGCTTTTAATCAGGTTATTTCATTTATTAGTTATAGTTTTTATACTACTTTTAGTATTATCAATTTGTTTTTTACTACTCCATATAATTAAATCATTTTCTTTTATTTTTTTCTCATATTCATTTTTTTGATTTGTATAATATAATAATTGTTGATATAAATCACTTTTTATAGCTACAGCATTTACTTGCTCTTTAGAATATTGTTTATATTTTTCATAATTATATTTATCTTGAAATTGTTTTGTCGTTTGATTAAGATTATTTACTATAGAATTGTATTCTTTGTTTAAAATATTTTTTTGATTTACAGCATTATTATATACTTTAATATAATCATTATAATTTTTAGTATTGTTATTGTAATCAATTTTCAACTTTGATAAATCGCTTAACACCGAGAAAACTTTATCAGATTGATTTTTATTCTTTTTTAATGTATTATGAAAATAATTAAAATCTATTATATTATTATCAATTCAATCTATAATCTTTCCTAAGAAAAATTTCGAGAATCATACTGCAGAAACCTCTCACATTTCCTTATATACATTATTAAAAGAAGTGTAATATTTATCAATATTTATATTTTCAGGAACATCAATTTTATAATCTAATTTTCACCAATTAGAAATAATATTTTTTATTTTTTCACTATTATCTTTTTTAAAATTTTTTACTTGAATTATTGTATTTCAATATTCACAAACATATTCTCTATAGTTTTTAGTTCAATATTCAAAAGTATTTATTACAGTGTCTGTTATGATACTTGTTCATTCAGCTAGTTTATCTCATATTTTAGGAACTTTTCATACATAGTATGATACATACTTTTCTGCTAAATATGAAGATAATTGGTAAACATATTCTCCATTTGGGTCACATAATGTTCAGTCTTTTATAAGCTTCTCATTAATTCATTCTTCTTTTATTTTATTAGCAATGCTATTAATTAATGATTGCTTTTTATCATTGGATATGTTTTCTGCATTAACTAGATTTAAAAAAGAAAAATTTGAAGTAAACAAAATAAATATTAAAATCAAAACTTTAATTTTTTTATTTTTCATAAAAAAAAGGTAAAAATATAAAATATTTTTACCAAAAATAAAGATATATGATAGTCAGCAAACAAAAAAGGACAGTAACAATGTCTCATTATGTTTGCCGACAATAATTAGATTTCTTCATACAAAAAACAATGATGAGGAAAAAAGACATTTTACTGTCCTCAGCTTGTTGTTTTTTGTATAAATTGTCTAAATTTATACTTCTAATTATTTTCGGCTCATAAATACTAGCAGATTTAATAAAAAAATCAAAAGTTTTTAAAAATGTGGTATTACTGTAATACTACATTTACTCCTAATTCACTACATCTACCGAAAAAACTACTATATTAACAACTTAAACTCATAGTATAAAGAATATCTAATTTGTGATTCTTAAAAATGTAATATTACATTTCCACTTATTTAAATATTCACTTGAGAACTTAAAAGATAAAAAGCTATAGAAAATCTCTAAAATCATTTAACACGGAACCGAAAATGAAAGTGTGTTATATAATGTGACAGATATTTTATTTTTTTTAATTTTTTTAAAATTATGTGAACTATGAATGTAGTAAATAAATGAAATAGAACTATTTCCAAAGAAGAAGTAAATAAAATACTTATAGATATTAGTAAGTATTTATATCTATGAAATTTTAATATTTCATTATCTAACAAAATAAATTCCAATTGAAAGATAGTGGTATCTTACAAGGTTACCGGAATAAAGAATTGAGAGAAAATTTCAATCAACGACAATATCACCTTATAATTTAACTATAAAATTATGCTACCAGGAAAAAAGCTAAAGATTAGCTTGAATATTGATAAAAATGTATTATTAAAACTTGATGAAGAAATAAAAAAATATTTTAAGGATGAATATAATAGGTTACAAAGAAGTAAAATGATAGAATATATTTTGATAAAATTTCTTGAAAGAGTAGCAAAAAGAAGTGAGTAATCGCTTCTTTTTGCTATTTTTATATCTTTTATTGATTTTTTATGAATAAAAGATATATTTCAACCATACTTTAAAAAATAACCAAGTTAATTTTTATGTCAGAAGACCACAAAAAAAAATTAGAACAAAAGCTTTGGGAAATTGCGGATACTCTTAGGGGTAAAATGAGTGCCGATGAGTTTAGAAATTATATTTTATGATTTATATTTTATAAATACTTATCTGAAAAAATATCATTGAGAGCAAATAAATTATTAAAAGAATCTTGATATGATTATACTTATGATTTAGTTTCAGAAACTTCTCAAGAATGAAAAGAACTTTTGAAAGCTATAGAAGAAGATACGATAGATGATTTGGGTTATTTTTTGAAACCTTCAGAATTATTTAGTGTTATAACTAAAAGATGAAAATCAAATTTAGAAGAGAATAAAAAAAATAGTAAAAATGAGGAAGAAACTAGTGATTTTATATTAGAAGATTTGATTAATATATTAAATAATATTGAAAATTCTACAACTTGAAAAAAAAGTGAAGAGGATTTTATTTGATTGTTTGAAGATTTAGATTTAACACATCCAAAACTTTGAAGAACAGAAGAACAAAAAAATGAACTTATTTCAAATGTACTTGCAAAATTAGATGAAATAGATTTTCAATTAGAAGATACTGAAATTGATGTTATATGAGATGCTTATGAATATTTAATAGCTCAATTTGCCTCAGGAGCTTGAAAAAAAGCTTGAGAATTTTATACACCTCAAGAGGTTTCAAAAATACTTGCAAAAATAGTTGTTTGAACTAAATGACAAATTAAAAGTGTTTATGACCCAACTTGCGGTTCTGGTTCATTATTACTTCGTGTTGCAAGAGAAGTAAAAGACAAAAAAGACCTTTCAATTTATTGACAAGAATTAAATAGAAGTACTTACAATCTTGCAAGGATGAATATGCTTCTACACTGAGTTCATTTCAGTCATTTTAATATAAAACAAGAAGATACTTTAGAGCATCCTCAACATAAAGATAAAAAGTTTGAAGCCGTTGTAGCTAATCCTCCATTTTCAGCAAACTGGAAAGCAGACTGATTAAAAATGACTGATGATAGATTTAGTCAATATTGAGTATTACCACCAAGTTCGAAAGCTGATTTTGCTTTTGTACAACATATGATACACCATCTAGATGATAATTGAACTTTAGCAGTTGTTTTACCTCACTGAGTTTTATTTAGAGGGGCTTCTGAGTTGCATATAAGAAAATATCTTATTCAAAATAGAAATTGGTTAGATGCTGTTATTTGATTACCTGAAAATATATTTTACGGAACAACTATTCCTACTTGTATTTTAGTATTTAAAAAATGTAGAGAAAATCCAAATGATGTATTATTTATAGATGCTTCAAGTGGATTTGAAAAACAAAAAAATCAAAACAGATTAAAAGAAGAAGATGTAGAAAAAATTATAACTACATACAGAGCAAGAAAACAAGAAGATAAATATAGTTTTATTGCAACTCTTGATAGAATAGAGCAAGAAGACTATAATTTAAATATTTCTCGTTATGTTGATAAATCAGTAGAAGAAGAAATAGTTGATTTAGTAAATGTAACAAAATCTATAAAAGAATTAGATAAAAAAAGTAGAGATTTAGATATTGAAATTGAAAAATATTGCAAAGAACTTTGAATTAGTTCACCTTTTTAAATATGATAATTTTATTATGAATAAAACTTTAATTCCAAAATTAAGATTTCCTGAATTTTCTTGAGATTGGGAATTTAAAAATGCTTGAGATATATTTGAGTCAGTAAGTGATAGAAATCATAATTGAGAATTAGATTTGTTAGCTGCTACTCAAGATAAATGAATAGTTAGAAGAAAAGATTTAGATTTAAAAATTAATTCTTCAGAACAATGAATATTAAATTATAAAATTGTTAATCCTTGAAATTTTGTTATTAGTTTAAGGTCTTTTCAATGATGAATAGAATATTCAAATATAAAATGATTAGTAAGTCCAGCATATACAATTTTGAAATCATCTGTACCAATCTCAGACTATTTTTATAAGATATTTCTTAAAAAGGAGTCTTTTATAAGTTCATTGGATTCGGCAGTTATATGAATTAGAGATTGAAAACAAATTAGTTATAGTGTTTTTTCTAAATTAAAACTTCGGTTTAATTGTAAAAAGTGTGTGGCTGAAATGAGTTAAATTTTCCCATAAAGGAG
>JBLJBH010000018.1:0-3545 GCA_047637875.1 Patescibacteria group bacterium | reverse complement strand
ATAGTGACATTTCTATTTTTTACGATAGTGACATTTTAACTTTTAAAATTACAATTTCTAATTTTTATTTTGAAAATTTTGTTTTATTTTTATAATTACCTTAATTTAAATTTTAAATAAAATATATATGTCAAAAAGTGTTTACTTTACTATGATTTGAATTTGATTAGTTTGATGAATAATTATTTATTTTCAAAATACTATGATTAATCAAACTTTATATACTCCTTT
This sequence comes from Patescibacteria group bacterium, assembly GCA_047637875.1. GTDB lineage: Bacteria > Patescibacteriota > Gracilibacteria > BD1-5 > UBA6164 > UBA7396. Next base: position 3,314 of record JBLJBH010000018.1, on the reverse strand, counting down.
TGGTCCAAAAGCAAGCTCTATGATAATTATTTATTCATTAATATTATGAATTATTGCATGATTTTGAATTTCTTGAGTTATAAATTCAAAAGATGATGATTATGAAGATGAACATTTTTAAAAACAAAAAAATACTTTGGAAATTCCAAAGTATTTTTTTGTTCAAGTTATTAAGAAACAAGAACTGAAAGAATCCATTTTACAATTGTTCAAGCTAACCATATTACAAGTAATCATAAACCTCATTGTATTAAGATAGTTTTACCTTTTTTAACTTTATCTTCTTCTCCTCAAGCAGTAAGAATTTGGAATCATCCCCATAAAGCATACAATACTGCAATTAAATATAAGAAAGTCATAAGATAATTTACATAAGATTGAATAGCTTCAGAAAGAGTTCTATTTTCTAAGTTTGCAGAAGTTGTAGAAGCTTTACCTAATCAAAAAGTATTTTCAGATTGAGATGCTAAAGCAGTAATACTAGCGTGACTACTTAAAGCCAAACCAATTAAACTATAAGCCGAAGTTTTTATTATTGTACTCATAAGTAAAATTTATTAAATAAATAAAACACCAGCATTATAACCAAAAACATCACAAAAAGCAAATTTTTTAATATAATTTAACGCTTGACTTATATTTTTTTATTTTTATATTCTTTGTATATTAAACCTTAAAGCCAAAAAATGAATATTGATATTTTTTTACAAGAATTAAAAAAACACTGAATACAAAATGAAATTCCCAATATTTCAGAAGTAAATGCGAGATTTTTAAGAGATCTCATAAAAATCAAAAAAGCAAAAAATATGCTTGAGATAGGAACTGCTAATGGATATAGTGCTATAAACTTTACTTTGGAATTAAAAGAAACTTGAGGAAAACTCACCACTATTGAATTTTCAAAATTATCTTTTGATTCCGCTTTAGAAAATTTTAAAACTGCATGAGTTGAAAATACAATAAATGCTATAAATTGAAATGCACTAGATATAATTCCAGTCTTAGAAGAAAAATATGATTTTGTATTTATTGATGGGATGAAAAGAAGAACAAAAGATTTTTTGGAGCTAGTATGGGATAAAGTTGAAAAAGATGGAATTATTATTATTGATGATGTGATAAAATTTAGAGAAAAAATGATTTGATTTTGGGAGTATTTAGAAGATAATAAAATTACATACAATATTATTCCAATAGATATAGAAGATGGAATTGTTATGATAGTAAAGTAAAAAATAAAAAAAAATCCCTCGGCTTTCAGCCACTCCCTTTGGGAAAGGGAGATGAACAAATTTTAGCTCTCCCTTTTTTAAAGGGAGGTTGGAGGGATTAAAAATTAACTAAAAATATATGTGAATAAAATCATCAAAAACTAAATCACCTGACAGAGTTGTTGAAGCAAGTTCAAAAGATATCGATATAAATGAAAATTCTCTCAGACCAAAAACACTCAGTGAATATGTTGGACAAGAGCAAATAAAAAAACACTTGTGAGTTTCCATAGCTTCGGCAAAAATCAGATGAGCTTGTTTAGAACATCTGCTTTTTTACGGACCTCCAGGACTTGGAAAAACCACTTTATCAAATATTATAGCCAGTGAAATGTGAAGTAATCTCAAAATTACTTCTGGACCAGCTATAGAAAAACAAGCTGATCTTGTTAGTATATTATCAAATATTGAAAGTGGAGACATACTATTTATTGATGAAATTCATCGTTTAAAACCACAAATTGAGGAAATACTTTATACTGCTATGGAAGATTTTGTAATCGATATCGTAGTTGGAAAATGAACGGGAGCACAAAGTGTGAGAATGCCGGTTGCAAATTTTACTTTAATATGAGCTACTACAAAACTGAGCGCATTATCGAGTCCTTTAAGAGATAGATTTTGAAATGTGTTAAAACTTGACTTTTACTCTTGAAACGATTTATCAAAAATTCTTGTAAGAAATGCATCAATACTAGAACTAGAAATACAGAAAGATTTAATTGAAGCAATTTCATCTAGAAGTAGAGGAACTCCTCGTATTTCAAACAGACTTTTAAAAATTATTAGAGATTATAAAATTATTGGAAAAGATATTAATGAAGAAAAAACTTGGCAGGAAATTTTTCTAGATTTATGAATTGATGAACTCGGACTTGATTATTTAGATAAAAAATATCTAGAAACTACTTGGAAAAAATTCTCAGGATGACCAGTAGGACTTGGAACTCTTGCCTCTAGCATTTGAGAAGAAGAAGCGACACTGGAAGATGTAGTGGAACCTTATTTACTGCAAATTTGATTTATAGAAAAATCTTCAAGAGGAAGAAAAATTACTCAGAATGCGATTTTACATTTAAGTAACTAAACCTATGTCCATTTGGCAAACAAATAATTGGAAAAAATTACTTTTGGCATCAAATCAAGCTCAAAATGTTTTTGAAATTGACTGAATTTTTGTAGAAAAAAGAAGTATTTGATTATGAAAATACTGACTTTTTGCTTTGTGAGTTTCTGGAAAACAAAAAATAAACGAAGAAAAATTAATTGAACTTTGTAAATTACAAAATTGTCTTTTTATTCAATTAGAAACTTTCTGAGTTGATGAAAAAATAAATTTAAAATTAAAAAATTTTAAGTCTTGATACTATAAGAAATTTATCACTCCTTACACTGCTCTCATTGATGTATCAAAAACTGAAGAAGAAATTTTGGCAAATATGAAACCAAAATGAAGATATAACATAAATCTTGCCAATAAAAAATGAGTTGAAGTTTTTGAAGCTGAAAAAAATCTTGAAAATATAAAAATATTTTATGATTTGATGATTGAGACAACTTCGAGAGATAATTTTTCTGGAAATAATTTTGAATATTATAAAAACTTTTTAGAAATAATTCCTGAAAGCTCTTTAATTTTTACAAAATTTGAAGATAAAATTTTATCAGCTTGAATATTTATTTTTGATAAAGAAATTTCTATTTATTATTATTGAGCCTCAACTTCTGACAAAAAATATAGAAATTTAATGGCTCCATATTTAATGCAATGGTTTGCTATACAAAAAGCAAAAAATATTTGAAGTAATTTTTATGATTTCTTATGAATTGCAACTCCATGAGAAAAAAACTCAAGCCTTGCTTGAGTGACTGATTTTAAACTAAAATTCACTTCTGATATAAGAAAAGTAAGTGAAAGTTATATTTTTATAAATAAAAAATGTAAATATTTTATTTTTCAAATATTAAAAAAAATAAAGTCTAAGTTTGAACTGCCCCCTGAAAAGTAGAGTCGAAATAAAAAAGTAGATAATCTACTTT
>JBLJBH010000017.1:0-33434 GCA_047637875.1 Patescibacteria group bacterium | reverse complement strand
ATAGTGACATTTCTATTTTTTACGATAGTGACATTTTAACTTTTAAAATTACAAGAAATATCACAAACTATTAAATTAATTTCTTCTTTTATAATATTTTTATCAAATTTTCTAATATCTGTATTTTCTATAGATACAATTTTAGAATTTCCTTTTAATGTTTCGTGTAATTGTGAAGTTCCAACATCAAGTGCATAAACTTTTTTTACTCATTTTTCAAGTAATACTTGTGTAAATCATCATGTACTTGAGCCAATATCTAAACAAACCATATCAATTAACTCTATATTATTTTCCTCTAAAAATCATTTCAATTTCAATGCACTTCTTGAAACATAATTTATCTCTTGAATATTTTCTTCAACTTTATCAGTTTCTTTTACTAAATATGATAATTTTGTAATAATTTTTGAATTAACCTTAACTTTTTCTTGTTCAATAAAAAATTGAGCTCTATTTCTAGAAACTAATAATTTTTGTGATATATATTGATCAAGTCTCATATTTCTTAATGTAAATCTTTATTAATTCTTGACTCTTCAGGCAAAACTTGTCACATATATTTACTTCATTTTCTTTTATCATATGTAACATCAACATTTCATAAAATACTTTCAAAAGCAAATTGCCCAATTCTCATTCCAGGATATAAAGCAACTGGAACTTCGTTTATATTTGTAATCTCTAAAGTAATTGTTCATTCAAAACCTGGATCAATAAATCAAGCTGTTGAGTGAATAACTATTCAAAGTCTTCCTATAGAGCTTCTTCATTCACATCTTGCTACTAAATCATATGGAACTCTGATTTTTTCCATAGTAACTCATAAAACAAATTGTCTTGGATGAAGAATAAATGGAGTTTTCTCATCTAAAATAATGGTTTCAATATGATTTGCATCAACTCAAATATTTGGGTCAATAAGTGTTAAGTTATCTCTTTTATAATATTTAAAAGTATTTCCAAGTCTAAAATCTAAACTTGCCGGTCAAATTTGAGCTGAGATATCATAACCTCAAAGAGATTCAACTCTTAACTCTCAAGAGTTTAAATATTTTTTTATTTCGCTATCTGATAATATCATATACAATAATTAATAATATTTTAGTTTGTATTTCAAGAGTTTGTATTTCAAGAATTACTAGAAGGAACTATGTCTCAAATACTATTTCCAAGGTCATTCAAGGAATCTAAAGTATTATTGACTGCTTTAGTTGTTTCATCAATAGCTTGTGTAGTTTTTTCTACATTTGTTTGAATAGTTTCAATTTTTTGTTTTGTTTCTTGAACCTGAGTTTCAACATTTTGCTTTATTTCAAGAGCTGAATCTTTAGTTTCTTTATATTTTCCAATAACATCAAAATTAGTTATAAAATCATTAAAACCATCTCTAATACTTATAACTCAATTATTAAATCCAGTGAGTCAAAATTTTTCTCATATATAAGAAGAAACAGATGGTAATGCAAAAATAGAAATTATATAAGTAACAAATAATGCTACTACAAATAAAATAATTTTTTTCATAAAAACCAATTAAAAAAGTATATTACATTTGTAATATACTTTTAATTAATTTTTTGTCAAAATTTTAGTTTTCACCTAAAAAATCCTGAACATTCAAATGTTCATTTTTAAAAGCTTCCCTTAATTCTAAAATCTCTTTTTCATTAATTTTTGCTTCTATATTTTTTGTTTCTCATATATTTCTATTTTTAATATTGAGATGTGTTAATTTATCATGAAGTTTTTGTTTTAACGCTTCAATATTTTCTGATTTTAAATCAACAATATTTCAAAGATTTATTTGAGAAACTTCTGCTTTTACAAAAGTATGTTTTTCACAATTTGGACAAAATACATCTAAATTCACACTCGTTCCAGCAGCTCAAACGATTTCAATGTTATTATCAATAACTCCAGAAGAACAGCTTGGACATCTGAAGTTTAAGACAAGTGAATCAAGAAGTGTTTTTAACATTTGGTAATTCATATTTATTTTTGTTAGTTTTAAATCTAGATAATTATACCACCAAACTAAATCAAATTCAAAAGTTTTTGTATTCTTTGTATTGACTTTTCTCTTCAAAGTATAAAAATTAACTCTAAAGCTCATGGTGAAAATTCTTCTCAACTTAAAGCAACTCTTACTGGCCATAAAACTTGACCATTTTTCATTCCAGCATTTTGTATTTTTTCTACAAAAATATTTTTTATCTCATCAATACTTTCAAATTCTCATGTTTGATTTTGTAAAATATTCAGTGCTATTTCAAGTCATTTTTTTGCAATAGAAATATCTTCTATTTTCATTTTTGGATTCACAAGTAATTCTTTTATTTTCCCATTTATTCCAAAGTCACTATAAAAAAATGTAGTTAATTCTTTATAATCTTTTAGCGTTACAAGTCTTGTTTTTAGTTCTAAAATAATTTTTTCGTTGTATTTTCTATCAGCCTTTGAAAAAATATTTTCATAAAAATCATTTTGATAAGTTTTTAAATATTCTTCGAGTTTTTCATATAACTTTTCTAAACTCATATTTTTTATCACATTTGAATTTACCCATTTTAGCTTATCCATATCAACTAAAGCTCCAGCCGAACTCATTTTTTCGAGTTTAAAATCAAATTCTCTATAATTTTTATCTGGGTTTTGTGCTCTCCAATCTTCAAATCAAGCATTTATCATATTACATAAAAAGTCCCCAATCGCTTCTACTAAATACCCATCTTCAAAATAATATTCAACATTTGCTTCTACATCTTTTCTTTTTGATAATTTTCTTCTTGATTCTCCATCCATTTTCACAAGTGGTGAAATATGAGCATATTTTGGAGCATTCCATCACATCGTTTGGAAAAGTTGCAAATGAAGTGGAAGAGAAGCAAACCATTCATCTCATCTAATAACCAAAGTAGTTCCCATCAAATAATCATCAACTATATGAGCAAAATGATAAGTTGGAAGCCCATTTACCTTCATAATAACAATATCAAGAAAATTTTCTGCTATTTGTACATTTCACTTTATTTCGTCTTGAACTTGTATTTTTTTCACAATACTTCACTCTGATTTATATCTAATGACAAATTCTTTTCCCGCATCGATTTCTTTTTTTATTTCTTCAAAACTCGCATTTCTATAACGAGAATATTCTCCATAAATTCCAGTTGGTACTTTTGAAGCTTCTTGAATAGTTCTAACTTCAGTAATTTCATCTTCAGTTAAAAAGCAAGGATACGCAAATCCTTTTGCAACCAAATCTTTTAAAAATACTTTATAAATGTATTCTCTTTGAGATTGAGTATATGGTCCATAATTCCCTAAATCTTGATATTTTTCTCAAATTGGTCATTCATCAAAATCTATTCAAAAAATCTTTAATATATCAATATATTTTTTCATAGCTCACTCAACTTCTCTTTTTTGATCTGTATCTTCTGCTCTCAAAAATAAAACTCACTCATTTTTATGAGCAAATATTTCATCCACCATAGTTGTATATAAAGTTCCAATATGAAAAAATCAAGTTGGGCTTGGAGCAATTCTTGTAACAACTTGTCAAACTGGTCTTTTTGGATATTTTGCCAAAATACTTTCTGGAGTATCTGTAATTTCTGGAAATAATAGATTTTCTAAATTCATAATTTTCTCTTAAAAATGTAAAAATATGGCTTATTATATGAAAAAATTAAAAAAATCAAAACCTTTCGATTTTGATTTTATCTCTGTATAATTCCGCTTGAAAAAATTCCATCTTTCAAACAATAAACTCTCAGTTCAAAATTATCTAAATAATCAATATCAAACTCTCAAAGAACTTCATCTCAAACTTGGAATTGATGCTTTAAAATTTCATCTCCAGAATCATCTACTAAAGTAACTTTATAAATAAAATGATTTTCATCATTGGGATGCCCGGTTTCAGAAAAACCATATTTTAAAGTATCTCAAACTATTTGAAATTCAGGAAAATGCTCTTGTTCAAATCCAGTTAAATTTCCTCTATCAAGTGGATAATTTATTTGCTCTTCAAAAACGACAAAATCATCTTTATGAGTATCACAAAAAGGACAGAAAAAATCGCTTGGTAGATTATCAAAAAAAGTTTTTGGTTCAAGTCACAAATCTTCATCTCAAAGGATTTCATCATAAATATAATCACATCCAGTGCAATGGTATTTCATATCGCGGTATTTAAAAAATATTTCTCATGCATTATAATTTAAAAATATTTTTTGCAAAATAAAAGCTCTTTTTTAAGAACTCTTATTTAAAATGATTACATTTTTACCACAATATCTTCTTTTGCAAATCTTACTTTTGGTGAAGTAGCATATTTATCTTCTGATGATCTATATCAAATTGGTAAAACAACATTTGCAAAAAGTCATAATTTATCAAGTCATAAAATCTCATTATAAGCATTTGAGTCAAATCACTCCATAGGACAAGCATCTATTTGTTTTGAAGCTAAGAAAGCTAAAACATTTCCTAACGCAATATTTACTTGTCTTGAAGCCCAAAGATTTCTTTCATCAACTGATTTTGAGTTTAAAAATCATTTCATCATATCCTCATATCAAGCAACATCTTGTCTTTTAATTCATCTAGTTTTCACTAAATCATCTAAATATCTTTCTACTAATTCTTCGCCTGGATTTTCCATTCTAGCAAGTACAAGTAAATGGGAAGCATCAACTATTTGAGGTTGATTCCAAGATGCTTGTAAAAGTTTTGCTCTTAATTCAAAATTTTCCACAACAATTATCTTCCAAGGTTGAAGTCAAAAACTAGAAGCTGATAACCTAAAAGCCTCTAAAACTTCTTCTAAATCCGAATCTGATACTTTTTTATTTTTATCAAAAATCTTTGTCGCATATCTCCATTTAAGTGAGTCTAATAAATTCATAAAAAATAAGTTAAAAATAAAATCGCTATATTTTGTATAGCTTTTATAATATATAATATTTTTTTATAAATGCAAATTTTTTTTGTTTTTTTAATATCCACTTATATTGTCAGTATCACAATGAGCCGGGTCATCAAAACATTTTTCAATTGCCGTACTTCTTTCAGCTCTTTTTTTAGCCAATTCTATCACTGTTCAAAATGTTTCTTTTGAGATAGTTGAAATCGTACTACCAAATACTGGAACATATTCAGTTGCATATTCAAGTCATTTATCAAGTAAAACAGCTCATTTTAAAACTTTTGCTTTTCACTCATCTATTTTTCCTTCAGCAACCATTTTATTTACTTCATCAATTTTATTATAGACTCACATAACTTCATCATAAGCTCATTTTAATTTATCATATTTTGATTTTGCAGAGACATACATTTCACTTCCCTTTTCGTATTTTCCCATTGCCCACTCTAAATCTCATAAAGCTCTTTTTAAATCTTTTCAACCATTTTCTTCTATCCGCTCTTTTGCTTTATCTCACATAGCTTCTATAATTTCATCTTGTTTATCTCAAACAATTCATTCAAGTTGCTCTTTTATTTGGTCAGTAAGTTGATTTGCTTTTTCATCAGCTGATTTTATAAGTTCTTGTTTTTTTGTAATTTCTTGTAATTTATCCAGCATATTATTGATATTGGTTTCATTTTGTTTGTATGCAGTATATTCCTTTGAAATAGCCGATTTAACATCATCATCTTCAATATCTGCCATTATTTCTTCTCTTTTTTCTTTAAAATATTCTTGTTTTTGTCATTCTGGCATCATATTATAAGTCAATTCTTTTTGTTTTTTTAGTTCAGAAAGTTCTTTTGCAAGATCTTCATTTCAAGGATGAGATTTCAGTTTTTCAATTAAATCATTTATTTTTGTATCTTTATCATCTAGTTTTTCTTTGGTAGCAAGTTTACCGACACAATCATCATAAGTAGATGTTGAATTTGGAATATTTTTAATTTTAGAACAACCATTGATATCATCTTTTCCAACAGCTTCAGATAATATTTTTGATCAAACTCCAGCTTCACATTCGCTTTTTGTGTATGACATAGATCATCATTTTATATGTGAACAAATAGTGTAATCTCACTTATTTTGTGCAATAGTGAGATAACATTTATCTCTTGGAGGATTACTTCCCGTATCTTTAAATTTTGTTCATTTTATTCTTTCACAAGCCGCAGGAGATCCTGATTGAACCGCTGTAAATTGATAACAATGGTCGGTATCTGGAGCCCATTTACACATAAGATTTCAAATTCCAGATAAAATAGAATCACAAGAAGTTAGTCAAAAAGATAAAAAAATGAAAATGAAAATTTTATGAATAGATTTCATATATTGATAATTAAATGATAAAAATTTAAGCATTTTTCTTTATAAAAATACTTAAAAGTATAAATAATAAACTTCAAATACTAGCATACATAATAGACTTTGCATAAGTATCAATTATAAAAATAGCAACATCTGTATATCTAGGTTCAAAATATACAAGTTGAATTCATAAAAATAAATTAAATCAAAAAACAACTAGTAAAAGTATCAAATTAACAATACAAAAATTCAGTCTAATAATCCATTTAATTAAATATAAAATATATAAAACTAAAATAGTTAAAACTCAATAAACTAAAGGAATAAAAACTCAATATTTTTTACCAAAATCTCATACTGCATAACTAGTTATTTCTAAAGGTTTAGTATTTCAAAAAACAAAATAACTTATATAAAAAATGATTAAAAATATTATTCAAGCCAAAAATGGCACCCAATTTGATCAAACAAATCTTGATTTTAGATTATTTTCCATAAACATATAGTTAGATAATAAATACTTATATAATATATTTTTTATAAAAAATACAAATAAAAAAATATTATAAATGCAAATTTTTATTATTAATTAATTTTAAATATCCATATATAAAAAGTAATAAAAAGAAAATAATAGCTAATCAAACAAGAAATACTCAAAAATCCAAACTAAAATAGTTTATAAAATAGAAAATTATACCTAATATCAAACTTCAAAATAAAAAACTAATTAAAAATCACAAAAAAACTAAATACATAAATTCAAAATTTAAAGCACTTAATAATTTTTTCTTATTTCCTCATAGCATATTCAAAAGCTTAATTTTCTCAGTTTTAAAAGTAGATAAAAACGAAAGTGATACTATAAAACTTAAAAAAGAAAAAACAAAAATATATCAAAGGCATAAATAAACTACAACTAAAATCTGATTAGCTATAGAAATAACTATTTCAATAATTTCCTTAGTTTTTATAAATGTTAAATGTCTTCAAATATCGTTTGATAAAATATTTTCAATATTTTTTTGTTTTTCACTTTCTTTATAAGACAAAATATAATTTTTTGGATACTTTTCAAAATCTTGTTTGTCTAGTTGAAAGAAAAAAAATGGATTTGTTCCGTTTCTGACAGCTTCTCTAAAATTTATTACTTCCAAAGTTTTTTCAAGTCCAGCAACTGAAAAAGTTATTTTATCTCAAAGTTTCAATCCAAGCTCTCAAGCAAATTCTCTATCAACTGAAACTCATCCAGATGATAATGGTTTTCAAGATAATATTTTATTGTCTAAAATTTTAGTAGTAGAAGAAAATTCTCTAGAAAATTGTCTAGGAACTCTTTCTTGATTTAGAAATTCCTCTAAAGTTTTTCAGTTAATAGTTTTTATTTTTAAAGTTACTATTTCAAATATTTCTTCATCAGAAAAATATTTTTTAATTCAATTTATATCATTTTGTTGAACATTTATAACAAAAGTATCATTTGAAGTTTTGGTAATATTTTGCAAATAATTTAGAAAACTCCCAGAAAATACATAAAATACAAATATAGAAATAAATGAAATAATTCCTGAAAATATTATAAGAAACGAAACATTTCAAGGCTTAGTAGTTGAACGAATCGCATCAAAAAGATAGAAATTTGTTTTTTGTAGTGAAGCAAAATATTTATTCCCTACCATTAATATTTTTTCTATCAAAATATAAAAAATAAGTATAAGTATAATAAATCAAAAACTATACAAAAAACTATCAATTATATTTATTCCCGAGATAAGATTTACTCAAAAAAATCAAGAAAAAATAAGTCCTAAATATATAAAATAATCTTTTAGCGAAAAATTTGAAAAATTTCACTCATCTTTTATCAAAGAGGAAATATCAGATTTCCACACCTTATATACAGGCGAAAAAACTCCCACAAAAAGTAAAACAAGAGTTATAAAAAAACCTTTATAAAATGATTCAAATTTACTTTGAAAAAACTCATATTTTATTGAAATCAAATTCATAACTCAAATATTGAGTAAATATGCAAGTAAAAAACTTGATAAAAATACTCAAAATAAAACTAAAAAGTTATAATAAAAAATTTTTCTCTTTTTTAGTCAAAAAATATTTAAAAGTCCAATAGTTTTTTTTATTTTCTTAAAAAAAGTTTCAAGCGAAAGTATGACAATAAAAAAAGTTAAAACAAAAACAACTAAATTAAAAAAATTAATAAACACATAAAATCTATCAGTAATATCTCAAATATTTTCATTTCTATCAGTTAAAGTCCTTACTCGAAAATCTTTTACAATCGGGTCATTTCTTAAAATTTCTTTGTATTTTTCATCATAACTTCATTTAAAAAGTAAATAATATTCATAATCCAAACGAGAATTGGTAGCGTTTAAAGTCTTATCAAACTCATCTATTGGCAAATAAAGTGTATTTTGACTAGCATAAATACTGATATTTCAAAGTGGGGATTTTTTAATCACTCATTTTACTTCATAATTTTTTCCTAAAATTTCAATAGTATTTCAGTATTTTTCTAAAGTATTTTGGTTAACAATTATTTTCCCATTTTCATTTATTATCTCATATTCAAACTGATTATAAAAAGGATAATTTTTGCTATGATAAACTACTTCTACCAAACTTGGATTTTTTTCATTATCAAACAAAGTCGAGTTTATAGAAATAGTTTTTGCTATATCAAAAGTATTTTCATATTTTTGCATAAAAGCATTTTCGTCTAAATCATCTCTATTTGACAAAACGATATCTCCTCAAACAAGAGGTTTAATTTGATCTTGTAAATAATCTTTTACTGATAAAACTACATTATTCCCTAAAATATAAGAAAATAAACTTAAAAAAACTGCTAAAAATACAAAAACAAAGTATTTTTCTCAGGTTTTTAGAGTAATTTTGGTTATTTTTGAGAGCATAGATTTTAAAGGCTAATTCATAATTTGTAGAGACACGATTTATCGCGTCTCTACGCAATGACTAAAAATTACATAAATAAATTTTCAGTATTATTTTTATCAAGTTCCCATTTTAAGGGATTTTCAAAGATATATTGTCTAATTCTTAATAATTCATCTTCATTTCTTATGATTCTATCATAATAATTTGGTTGCCAAGCAAAAAATAAATCGTTATTTTTGAGACACGATAAATCGGTGTCTTTATGGTATTTATTTATTAAAAATTTTATTTTTCATTTTAATTGTCTGATTATAAATCAAATATGATTTTTATTCATCATAATATTTTTATTTCATGTAATTCATCATTTTTGTTTTTCTGTAGAGACGCGATTTATCGCGTCTTGATTTAAAACATTTTGATTATTTTCTAAGACGCCTTCTGAGACGCCATAAATGGACGTCTCTACGCAATTATTTTTTACAATCAAAATCAAATGAATATGATTTGGCATAACAATAAATTCATCTATTTTTATATAATTAAAATGTTTTTCTAATCAAACGATTTCATCAAAAACAATCCTTCAAATCTCATTCAAAATCATCTTTCAATCAACAATCTCACCAAAATAATTTTCTCTATTTTTTGTACAAATTGTGATAAAATATCATCAATTTGATCCATAATCATAATTTTGAAATCTATTTGATTTTGGATTAAATAATCATTTATATTTTTCTTCTGGGAGCATAATTATTCATTTTTTTAAAAATAATTACATTTCATTTTAAAAGAAAAACAAAAAAATCAAAACGAATGTTTTGATTTTTAATAATTTTGATGATTATCAATAAGATATATTATCAAATCATTTTCATCTAATCTTCCAAATGCTCTAAATTGTTTATTTATTCTAAAACTCCATTCTCATTTTTCTTTTGGTTGTCTGAGTTTGAAATCGGTTTTTCAGAATATTCACGAAAGTATATATGATTTAGATTTTTTATATTGTTTTATAAGTCATCTTTTTTCAAGAAAATCAGCAACTTCTTGTGTTTCAAGAATATTATTTATTTTTAACATATTAAATATTTATCAGTTTAGATTTATCAATTTTTACACTTTTATCATATTTTTTTTTATGAGTCTCAGTCATATCATCATAAGAAGTAAATTGTAAATCAGGTAATATATATTTTTCCTCTATATACTCATAAAGTTCATATATATTAACAAAATTAGATTTTCCTAATTTTATATCATCAGTTAAAGTTATTGTTGTCATATTTTGAAAATTAATTTTTTAAATATATTTTCATTATATAAAAATATCAAAAAAAATCAAAACTAAAGTTTTGATTTTTTTGATAAATTATGATAGTATAATTGTAATAATATTAAAATAATAAGTAATTATGTGAAAAAAACTTACAAAAGAAGAATTGATTAATCATTTTGAGAAACCAGAAGTAATAATATCTCTTCAACAAGAAAAAATTAACTATTTACAATGATTATTATCAGATTATAAAAATTGAAAAATATCGGAAGAAGAACTTTTTAAACAATTAAAAGCTCAAGAAATTACACAAGAAATTTTATTTAATAATTTTTTACATGAATTAAATATATCTAATTTACAAGATAAAAATGCTTTAAATGAAGAAAGTTTAAATAAAATTTTACCATCAATTAGACTTCAATATATCAGAACTTGGAAAAGACTTATTGATGACAAAAATAATCTACCATGAGCTTTAGAAATGGAAAAAATAATAAAAACATTTGATATAATTTTAAAAGAAAAACAAGATAGAGACCAAAAAAAATTTACTTTCACTATTTTATTTTTATTTTTTGCGATAGAAACATTTTTATTATTTACAATTCTTTTTCTAAAATGATTTTGATTTTTAGATTGACTTGATAATTCTGTCTTACAAATGATTATATGAGCCACAATATGACAAGTTTCAATTATGATAACTTGAATTGTATATTATCTATATCCAAAAACTAAAGAAATAAATTAACATTTAGTTATTTTATATATTTTTAATATCTCACCCCCCTACTCTATACACCTTTTCAGCAAATTTTGCTACTTCATCATCGTGGGTTATCATGACAATAGTATTTTTGATTTTTTTATGAAGTTCTAAAATGAGATCCATAATTATTTTTTTGTTTTTTGAGTCCAATGCTCATGTTGGTTCATCAGCTAAAAGTAATGAAGTTTTTCCTACAAAGGCTCTCGCTATAGCAACTCTTTGGGATTCTCATCCACTCAAATGAAACGCATACACATCTTTTTTTGATTCCAGTCACACGATTTTTAATATTTCGTCAGTTGAAAAATTTCTCTCGAGTTGATTGAGTTCTACTATGAGATCAACATTTTCTGCAACAGTGAGATTTTCAACTAATTTAAAATTTTGAAAAATATACGAAATATTTTTTCCTCTAAACTCAGTTATTTCATCATCACTTATTTTTGAAATATCTTTTCAATTAATATCTAAAATTCCTTCAAAATTTCTATCTATTCCAGAAAGCATATTCAAAAAAGTTGATTTTCAACTTCAACTAGGACCTATAATAGCTATAAAATCTCAAGAATTTATTTCTAAGTTAAGATTTTTAAATATTTCAATTTCTTCATTTCATACTTGAAATATTTTTTTTAGGTTTTGTATTTTTATCATAATTTTAAAAGTTAATTTTATTAACCCATCAGTCTTTCAGACAGCTTCCCTTAAGTCTAAAGGAAGCATATAATTCAAGCTTTTACTTTCTATTCCTTCCCTTAGACTTAAGGGAAGGTTAGGATGGGTTATTCTATTATTTTATTTTCCTCCAAAAAATCCATCAAATTCTTAACAATTATTTCATATCCAGAACTATTTGGATGAATCATATCAGAAATATTATACTGAGGTTTTCAACCTACCGAAGTCAAAAAATATTCTAAAAAATAAATTTCTTTTCTCTCACTCGCTATCTCTTTATATATTTTTTTAAATTCATTTCTATAAGCAATTCATAAATTTGCAGGAATATCCATTCATCATAAAACTATCTTACTCTTTGGAAAAGTATCAATAATTTGTAAAATATTTTGTTTTAAATCACTGGTAGAAAGTCCTCTGAGTCCATCATTTCCTCAAATAACTAAAATAACTATTTGTGGTTCTTTTTCTAGATATAAACTCGCTCTTGAAAGCAAATTTAATGAAGTATCTCAGGAAACTCAAGCATTTATCACTTTATAATTATACCCTGCTTCATCTAATTTTTTTTGTAATTTTGAAGGATAATTTTCACTTTCTTCTACTCAATATCCAGCCGTCAAACTATCTCATAAAGCAAGAATCGTTTCTCTTTTTTTGATTTCTCAAGCTCACTCATTTTGTTCCAGTGTATCTTGACTGCTACAAGAAAATAAAAATCAAAGCAAAGCAATATATAAAAATATTTTTTTCATACTATTTTTTTAGTAAATACAGTTTTTAGTATATAAAAATTCTTAAAATTGTAAAAAAGTATTATTCACTTTCAATTACAATTACATCACTTTTTTCTAAAAATTCTATTTCTAAATGCTCTCAAAAAGCTCTGAGTTGATCTTTTTTATCAAGTATTTTTCCATTTACTTTTATTTTTCAAGTCGTTAGATATAAAAATACATATTTTTCAAAATCTATGGTAATTTTTTGTCAGACTTCAAAAATTCCTCTTTTTACTGATACTTTACTGAAAAGTTTATTTTTATTTTCTTGAATTCCTGAGGCAAGTGTGAAGAAAGTATTTTCAAAATCTTTCTCACTAAAACTCGCTGTATAATAAATAGGTTTTATATTCATTTCAGGAGGAGAAAACCAAACTTGATAAAGTTTCAAATCCTCATTTTCTTCGTTAAATTCACTATGCAAAATTCAAGTTGAAGTATTTGTAACTTGTATCTCATTTTTTGAAACTTTTATATGATTTCAAAGACTATCTTTATGTGTAACAGTTCATTCAAGCATAATAGTCATAATCTCATAATATTTATGTGGATGCATTGGAAATCAACTTTCTGCTTTTAAAAAATCATCATTAAAAACTCTCAAATTTCAAAATGATTCATTTTGTGGATCATAATAATGGGAGAAATTAAATAAAAAATAAGAATTCATATCTCACATATCAGAAAAAAATCTTTTATTTGATGGTATAATTTGAAACATAATTTTAAATTAAAAATAAATCACTATAAATTATATAGTGATTTATTTTATTTTCAAGTTTTTCTTTTATATTTAAAATATAAATTTAAAATTTGCAAAAAAATGATTTATGATATAATGCCAAATGCTGTGTAAAATTTATTTTTTAAAAAAATTTTATGAAATTCAACAATCCTCTCTATGAAAACGAAGAATTAACTTATGAAGATGTTTTTATTTTCCAACAATATTTTGAATGAAAATCAAGAATTACAGATGTAGATATAAACCCAAAAAATAAGCTAAAAACTACTCTTCCAATAGTTTCAGCAAATATGAATGCAGTTACTGGAAAAAGGATGGCTGAAACTCTAGCAAGATACTGATGAATCGGAGTTCTCCCTCAAGATATGGAAATAGAGAAAATGATAGAAATCGTACATTTTGTTAAAAATGCAAATATAAAATTTGATACACCATTGACTGTTAAAAAAAATGAATATGTCAGAGATGCACTTTCAATCATCAATAAAAGAGCTCATAAATGTGTAATACTGGTTGACGAAGAACATAAACCACTTTCCATTTTTACTCCTTCAGACCTTGATAAATACGAACAATTTATGCTACTTTGAAATATAAATAAAAGTAGATTAATTACTTGAAATGAAGATATAACTCCAGAAGAAGCATATAACCTAATGCATGGAAAATGAATTTCTGCACTACCAATTGTAAATAAATTTTGAACTCTTGTTTGAATACTTACAAAAAAAGATGCAGTTAGAAGATGACTATATACTCCAACTTTAGATAAAAACGCAAAACTTAATATTTGTATTGCTCTTTGAATTAACTCTTTTCTAGAAAAAGCTAAAAAACTTATCGATGTTTGAGTAGATACTTTTATACTTGATACTGCTCACTGATACCAAAAAACTATGATTGATGCTATTAAAAATTTTAGACAAGAATTTTGAAATGATATTTGTTTAATTGCTGGAAATGTTTCAACTCCTGAAGCTACCAAAGCTTTAATAGAAGCCTGAGCAGATTGAGTAAAAGTTTGAATTGGACCAGGTGCTATGTGTACAACTCGTATGATGACTGGAGTTTGAAGACCACAATTTAGTGCCGTGTATCACTGTGCCAAAGTAGCAAAATCTCTATGAGGTTTTGTAATTGCTGACTGAGGAATAAAAGAACCAAGAGACCTAGCCCTCGCTACTGCAGCTGGAGCAAGTCATATCATGATGTGAAGTATTTTGACCTGAACTTTTGAATCAACTGGAGATATTTTTTATGATGCTGAGTGAAATATGTATAAACAAAATTATTGAATGGCATCTTGAAGAGCAGTACTTTTAAGAAATTCAAAATTATCAGAATTTGAGCAAGCTAAAAAAGCCCTCTTTCAAGAATGAATTTCTACTTCAAAAATATATTTACGCGATTGATACAAATCAGTATGAGATGTAATTGATAAATTTTCAACTTGATTAAGATCTAGTTTAACTTATGTTTGAGCTAAAACTTTAGAAGATTTTAATGGGAAAGTAATTATTTGAATTCAAACTCCAGCTGGATTTGTAGAAGGAACTCCTCATGGAAAAGTAAAAAAATAAACTATGCAAACATTTTCACAAAAAGAACATGAAAAGTTTAAAAAATACTTTCACATAAAAAACGACCTTTCAGAAATTGATAAGGCTTTTTTGGAAAAAACAAAAAAATATATTCGCTACATAAAATGGATTCCTGGAATAAAAATGGTAGCTGTCTGAAATAGCATTTCTATGAATGCTGGAAATCCTGAAAGTGATATTGATCTCTTTATTATAACAACTCCAGATACGATGCGGATAAATAGAATTGTGATTACTTTTATTTTTTCTATTTTATGAGTAAGAAAAACAGATAAAAAACATGCTGGAATGTTTTGTCTGAGTTTTTTTGCTACAACTGAGTGAATGAATTTTAAAAATTGGAAAATTCAAGATGATATTTATCTCTATTTTTGGATAGTTTATTTAAAGCCAATTTTAAGCTATGATAATACTTATGAAAAGTTTTTACAAACTAATAATTCTTGGGCAGATTTTTCTTTATACCAAGACATCATAGAAAACAACAAAACTTTTATAATGTATAAATAGTCAATTTTTTGCATTTTTGAATTTTTTATAGTACAATAAGAAAAATAAAAAATAAAAACAAAAATATGACAACTATAAAACTAATACTTACCAAGTGATTTAAATTCCCAAGTTTTTTATCACTATTAAATGAAATTCTTAAAAATATTTTTCTACCAAAAACACTCAAACACTACGAAAAAATAGGAAAACCTTATGGAATAATTATTACTGATAACATGTTAAAATTCCATAACAATGACATAAGAAAAAAAATAAAAAAAGAACTTTTAGACTAGTCTAAAAGTTCTTTTTTTATTAAATCTACTTCTACCGATTCTATTTTATTATCAATAACATTTTTAATTTTTAAAACTAAATATGTTTTTATTTTTTCATCTTCAAATCATTCTCAAAAAAGTTCTTTTTCAAGAGTTTCTCAACTATTTGGAAATCTTTCAAGTTCTTCTGTGATAAAATAATTCAGAGTAGTTGCATAATAATCTTTTTCATCAAGTCCTAAATTTTCAAACTTTATTTCTAGTTCATCAAGTAAATCTTCAAAAATTATACTTGGGTCAACTTCATATTTATTTTCAACTATTTTTCTTATCTCATCTTTTTCTTTATCATATTCATCTCTGATATCTCAAAAAACTTCTTCAATAATATCCTCTAAAGTTACAAGTCCCGCTACTCAACCATACTCATCTAGAACAATAGCTAAGTGTTTACGAGAATTTTTAAATATTTCTAAGAGTTTATCAATTGGATGATTGAGAGGAATTTTTATAGCTTTATCAAGGTTTTTGAGTTCAGAAAGCTTTAAACTTCCATTTCACTTTTTTTGTTCTTGAAGTAAAAATCTCAAATTAACTACATATCAAATATTATCAATAGTTTCAGTATAAACAGGTATTCTTGAATGAGTTTGAGTTAAAACAAAATCTAAAGCTTCATTTACAGTTGTATCAATATCAATAGCATCAATATTTACTCTTGGAGTAATAATTTCTTCTACAGTAATATCAGAAAATTCAAGCATATTTTTTATCTTTTCATGTTCTCCAGCTTCAAAAACTCACTCCTCCCTTCCCATATCTATAAAGGCTTCGATTTCTTCATCTGTAATTTTAGAAACAGAACTTTTTCCAGTAGTTAATTTTATAATTCATTCCATAAAATAAATAATCGGAGAACATAAAATTATAAGTCATTTATATAGATTTGCTACTAAAAGTGCTATTTTCTCAGCATTTTTTGTTGCATAACTTTTTGGAACTATTTCTCAAAACATTAAAAGTAAGAAAGTAATAATTCATGTAGAAAGTCATACAACTAAAGCTTCATTAAAAGTAGATGCTTTTGAAAATGTAATAGCAAATTGAGTTGCTAAAGCTGCAATATATACATTTACAAGATTATTTCAAATAAGTATAGTAATAAGAACTTTATCATTCCTATCTTTAAGATATCTAAGAGCTTTTGCTCAAAATTTATTTTGTTTTAAAAGTGAATCTATTTTGTGCTCTGGAAGGCTCATAAGAGCTATCTCTGAAGCTGAAAAAAATGCTGAAAGTAAAAATAATATTAAAAAAGTTAATATAAGTACGGGGTCCATAAGATAAAAATTAATTAAAGTGTTATTAATTTTATGAAAAAATATTTTTTTTCAAATTTATTTTTAAAAATCTATGTTTGGTTTTTTGACAATATTCAAAAAATATATTATAATATATAAGAATTTATATTTTAATACAAAAAATATGGTAATAAAAAAAATAAACCTTTCTGCTTTAAATAAACAATCTTGAGAAGAGACTATAAATAATGATACAATTTTAAATACTGATGAAAATATCTCAAAATCAGAAGATAGAAAAAATACAAATGAATCTATAGAAATAGAAAAAATACAAGAAGTTTCTAGTAAGAAGAAAATTTCACTAAAAAGTTTGAAAAAATGTGTTATAACACCAGAATGAGAAGAAATTTGTGAAGATAGTGAAGCTACTAAAGAAATAAAAAACCAATTATCTAATGAGATAGCTAATCAAGAAGTTCAAAATAAACAACCAAAAATTAGTCTTAAAAAACCTATTTTATCAGCTCCAGAAGAAAAAGTTGAAGAAAAAACTCAAGAAATAGTTTCAGAAGAAACTAAATCTGAAGAAGTAAAAGAAGAAAAATCAGAAGTTTTTCAAATTTCAGATGGTGATACAAGCTGTAATATTATTAAAGAAGAAAAATCAGAAATTTTTGCAAACTATAAATGATCTTTTAGTCATTCTGAAGAAGAAGTTAAAAATGAAGTTATAAAAGAAATTACTGAAGAAAAATCAGAAATAAAAGAAATAGTAGAAGTTAAAAATGAAGCTAAAGCTGAAATAGTTGATGATGAAGAACCTCAAAAAATTCAAGAAATAAAAGAAAAAAAATCTACTAAAACAAATCTTGAAAGATATTCAGAAAGTGAAAAAATATCAAAAAAAGCGAAACAAAAAAAATTGATAACTTGATCTATATTATGACTTTTAGCACTATCAACTTCTTGATTTTTTGCAACTCAAAATTTATTTATTAAATCAAATATTAATGAAGTATCAAAAGTTTGAGTTGAAGTTAGTACAGAAAAAAATATAGAACAAAAAAATGAAATAGAAGTCAAAAAAGATTTTAAAATCGAACAAATACCTACAAATACTCCTGAAATAACTACAGAAGCAACTGTAGATATAAATAAAGAAAAAACAAATACTCCTGAAATAATCGTTATGCCTGAAATAGTTAATGACTTTGAAACTCAAGACAATATAAATAATCAAATAGTAAATAATGATATTGTCAAAGAAAATAATGAAAATCAATTTGATAATATAGAAAAATCTACTAAAATAAACCAAAAATTACATAACTACCTTCGTGAAAAATATAAAAAATAATATTGAAAATTATGAGAAAGATTGATGAAATTAAAATAAAAAAAGACATTCCTGATATAGTTTCGTATATAAATGATTTGTTTGACAACGCTATTTTAGATAATGTTTCAGATATTCATATTGAAACTACAAAGGAATATTTACTTATAAGATTTAGAAAAGACTGAGACTTTATAGTTAATGATAAAATTTCTTTAGAAAATGTTTCTACAATTATTACAAGACTAAAAGTTCTAGCAAAAGTTAAAATAGATGAAAATAAAAAACCTCAAGATGGAAAAATAGTTTATACTTCTGAAAAATCTTGAGAAACTATTGATGTTAGAGTTTCAACTTTACCAACAATTTATTGAGAAAAAGTTGTAATGAGAATTTTAAGACAAGATGATAGTTTAATAAATCTTGAATCAATTTGATTGATTGATGTAAACTTAGAAAAAGTAAGGAATGTATTAAAGAGTAAATATTGAATTATTCTTGTAGCATGACCTACTTGAAGCTGAAAATCAACAACACTTTTTTCTATATTAAAAGACTTTAATCCTTTAGATTACAATATATCAACTCTAGAAGACCCTGTTGAATACAATATAGAATATGTTAATCAATCACAAATAAAACCAGAAATTGGTTATACATTTGCTTCAGGACTTAGAAGTCTTGTAAGACAAGATCCAGATATCATAATGGTATGAGAAATTAGAGATAAAGAAACTGCACTACTTTCTATAGAAGCTGCTTTAACTTGACATTTAGTATTATCAACAATACATACAAATTCAGCATCAGCAACAATTCAAAGACTTATAAATATGTGAATTGAACCATTTTTAATAACAAGTGCATTAAAAATGGTTATATCTCAAAGACTTGTAAAAAGAATTTGTAATCATTGTAAAAAAGAACACATTATAGATGAAACAATGAGAGTAAAAATCAAAAAAGAATTATGAGATGTAATGGAACAAGATGAAATTGATGAATTAGTATTTTACAAATGAGTATGATGCGAACATTGTAAAAATACTTGATATAGATGAAGAGTTTGAGTTCATGAAGTTTTAGTATTATGAGACTATTTAGAAAAAAGTATTTTAGATATGTCATCTGCTTCTGAAATACACAAGATAGCTACTAAAGAGTGAATGATAACTATCTTACAAGATGCTATATTAAAAGCAGCTATGTGAGATACAACTATAGAAGAAGCATTTAAACTAATTTAAATATATGTTTTGATTATTTAAGAAAAAGAAAAAAAATATCGATACATCAGAAATAAAAAACTTCAATAATATTATAAAAATTATTGAAGATTTTATATTATTTGAAGAGTTTGATAAAGCATCTAGTGCTATAAACGAAGTTTTATATAAAGAAAATGAGTCTTTTAAATATTACATAGAAACTGTTGAGGAAAAAAACAAGAAAGAAGAACTAGAAAAATTTAAATCAAAAATTAAAAGAATAGAAAAGTTAAAAGAGAAAAACGATGAAAAAAAGAAAAAATATGAAAAAGAATTAAAAGAAAAAAGAAAAAAAGAAGAAATAAAATTCATTACAAAGAAAACTCAAGAATTAATTTGAACTTGAAATTTTGATGAAGCTATTTCTTTAATTAATAATTTATTTGAAAAAAATTGAAATAATGATGTTGATATAATAAATTTTGTTAGTAAACAAAAAAGAATTATAGCAAAACAATTAGAAAAATATAAATTAAAAAAAGAAAAAGAAATAAAAAAAGATGCTTTAAAAGAAGCACAAGAACTTATCTGAGAAATTAAAAATGATCTAAAAGAAGAAATAAAAACTGAAAATACAAATTTTTTACAAAAACTAAAAAGTAAATTTAACTTTTATTGAAGCTTTAAAAAAAGATTAAAAGACAAAAGACTTTTAGATGAAGTAAATTTATTATTACAAAGTCAAACTGAGAAAAATGAACTAGTAGCAAAATCAAAACTAGCTCAAATACATTCTTGAATTTCAAGAGAGATTTATTGAGAAAAAATTAGCTGATATGATTTATACTGAAAAATCATGTGAGCTGATAAAATATCTTGAGATAGTTTATGATTTCATAAATGAAAAAACGACTATACTTTTTTTATTTGAGATGCAACAGGACATTGAATTAGAGCTTGATTTATCATAAGTCAAATGACAAAAAAATTCCACGAAATAGCTTGAACTGGAAGTATAGAAAAATTAACAATGGAAATAAATAATTCTTTAAAACAAGAATTAAAAAGCTGAAATTTTATTACATCTATTTTTTTTAACATAAATAAGAAAAATAAAGATCACATTGATTTTATATGAATGTGACATGAACCAATGTTTATATTTAGAAAAGCAACTTGAAAAGTAGAAAAAATGATTCCTGGATGACTTGCTGCTTGAATAAGAATTATAAAAGATATATCTTTAGTTAAGAAAAAAGAAATTATTTTAAATGATTGAGATGTATTAATTTGTTATACGGATTGAATAGTTGAAGCTAAAAGTGATAGTTGAGAAATGTATTCAATAGATAGAATTGCAAGAAAATTGGAAGAATATTGTAGAAATCCAAAAACAAATTTAGAAGAAATTTATAAAAAATTTATTGACGACTTAAAAACTTTTACCTGATGAAAAGCAAACTATAATGATGATGTAACCCTACTTTTACTAAAAAGAGATAAAAATAAAGAAGTTTTAGAGAAAGACGAAGATGTAAATAATATAATTACAAAAGAATGAATAGATAAAAAATATAAAAAGCAAATTATATGAAAATCCCTAGAAGAAATAAGAGAAGAAATTTTAAGAATTCAAAAAGAAAATTCTCTAAAAAATATTATCAGATCTCTTGATATACTCTACAAAACTTGAGAACTTCCAAAATTAAAACAAGATTGTATTAGACATATAAAAGATTGATATATTCATAAAAAAATAAACTTTTATCTAAAAAAAGCTCTTGATAATGAAAATGATTTTAAAATAAATCAAAAAAATAAAAAAATGCAAGATAAATACAATGTCTTAAAAGAATTATACAAGAAATGAGATTATGAAACTGTTATAACTGAATGTTCAACAATAATTTCAAAAGATTGAAATATATAAAGTAAAATTAATTAATAAATTATGTTTTGAAATAATTTCTTTGATAAATACTGAAATTTTGACAATAAAAAGTTTTTGGAACTCTTAGCACTTTCTCAAAAATGATTAAAAAACAAAAGAAATAACAACAAAGGTTTAAATATTGAAATAAACCTTTTTAATAGTGTTTCTCAAAAAGAATTATGGCAATTTATTAATAAACTTTCTATTTTTATAAATTCTTGAATAGATATAAAATGAGCTTTTAATATACTTGTAAAACAGACTAAAAACCCATATCTAAAAAAAATAGCAAATGAAATAAAAGTAAATATTGATTATGGAATTTGAATAAGTGAGTCAATGATGCAATATCCAAAAGTTTTTGATACTTTACTTATAGCTTTAATATGAGTTTGAGAAAAAACTTGAACTTTATGAAAAATTCTAGCAGAAATGGATAAAAAATTACTTGAAAATATAGAACTAAAGTGAAAAGTAAAATGAGCTTTAATATATCCTATTATACTTTTATTTTTAACTTTTTCTATGGTAACTTTTATGATGGTATTTATTATACCTAAAGTTACTGAGAGTTTTGCAAAAACCTGAACTGACTTACCAGCACTAACTCAAATAGTAATAAATGTTTCTGACTATTTTAGAGAAAAATGGTATATGATAATATGATGAATTTTTTGATTTATAATGTCTATATCTTTACTTAAGAAAACTTATTTTTGAGAATTATTTTTATGATATATTGCTATAAATATGCCTATTTTTTGACATATTATTAGACAATCAAATATTATTTATTTCATAAATTCTTTTTCTTTATTGATGGAAGCTTGAGTTTTACTTTTGGATTCACTAAAAACAGCCAGTCAAGTAGTACCAAATATTCACTATAAAAAGGAAGTTGTAAGAATAAAAAATGAAGTAGAAAGTTGATTAACTATTTCAAAATCACTAGGATTAAATCTAGAATACGATACAAATGTATATTTAAATAAATTATTTCCTGAAGAATTTGCATATATAGTAAATACTTGAGAAGAAACTTGAACTTTATCAGAAAGTTTAAAAAAAATTTGATACAATTATTCTTCTGAATTAAAAAGATATATATGAAATCTTGCAACAATGTTGGAACCCTTTATCATAGTTATAGTTTGAATACTTGTTTGAACTATAGTAATTGCTATTATGCTTCCATTTTTTAAACTTTGAGAAATCGCTAAAAAAATGTAAAAAACTTGATTTTTTACATTTTTTTTATATATTTCAAATGAAATCATAAAAATTATTATATTTTTTGACTTTTGTGATTTTTTATGTATAATTACATTGTTGATTTTACAACATTTATTTATTAACTTTTTTTTTATGAAAAGTACAAATACAAAATGATTTACTCTTGTTGAGTTAATCATCGTTATTACTATTTTAGCTGTTTTAGCAACTATTGCGTTTATTTCTTTCCAAGGATACTCTCAAGAAGCTAAAGATTCTGGAAAAATGTCAGAAATGAGTGAAATCGTAAAATCTATTGCTATTAAAGAAGCTAGAGAAGGTCTTCAATTAAGTAGTTTAGTAGATTCAGGAGCTTTAAATAAAGCTGCTGTTGGTATAAACTCAGAAAATAAATATGCTATAGCATTAAATGGTTCTGGAACAACATATCTTATAGCTGGTAAAATGAATAAATATACTTCAGCTGACCAAGCTGGTGTTTATCCAATATGAAGTAGTGGTAGTTATTTTGTTTTAGGAACTGAACTTGTAACAAGTAGTTGAACTATTGGTACTGGTACTGTTACTTTACAAACTTTCTTTGGTACAGCTTTAGATGAAGCTAAATAGTTTTAAAATTGTCTAGTATATTTCTATAAAAAAGATTTAACTTTAAGTTAAATCTTTTTTTTTAGTTTTTTAGGTATAAAAAAAGAAATTCAATTGAATTTCTTTTTTTATTTTTTTATCATAAAATCTTTTGCTGGGCAGTAAAAATCAAGTCAGTCTTGTCAGACTTTGGTTTTTATGTATGTAATTAAATTTTCTTTTTTTACTTCTTCTTGAGTTCATTCAAACATATCTCTAACTTGATATATTCAAGAATTTGCTTCCATTACTCAAACCATAACTACATATCTAGCATTTAATCTATTTGCTTTTTTCATTTGAGCTTTTAAACTCGGAGTTCAAAGTGATGCAAGAGTATTTATTCAAGCTTCTCTAGCTTCTAAAGTCAAAGGTAAAACTATTTTTTTTGCTTCATCTCAAAGTTGTATAAAGTATAAATCTATTTTATCTTTATCTTTTAAACATATTCATTTATCAATAAGTGCATCAGTAAGTCTTTCCATTCACATTGCAAAACCTACAGCTGGGATTTCCTCAGAGTGTCAGATTTTTTTTGATAACATATCATATCTTCATCATCCTCAAAAAGCATCTTGACTTCTACCAGTATTGTCTACAAATTCCCAAACTGTATGTGTATAATAATCAAGTCCTCTAACTAATTTATGGTCTTCTTCGTATGGAACTCAAAGTAAATCTAAATATTCTTTTACTTTCGCGTAGTGTTCTTTAGAATCTTTTTTTAGAAATTTAGTGATTTTTGGTGCAGAGTTAGCTAAAATGACCTCATCCTCAACTTTTGTATCTAAAAGTCTAAGTGGATTAGCTGCAAGTTTTCTAAGAGCATCTTCACTTAAAATATGTTTTTTATTTTCATAAAAACTCGTAAGTTCTTCTATATACTTTTGTCTGTCTTTTGCAGTTCAAATAGAATTAATTTTTACTTTAAAATCTCACTCTAAACCTATTTTATTTAATACTTTATATCAAATAAAAATTAGTTGTGCATCAAGTATTGGATCTGATTCTCCTATAATTTCAGCTCAAACTTGAAAAAATTGTCTAAATCTTCATTTTTGAGGTCTATCATATCTAAAATGTGGTTCGACATAGTATAAAAATACTGGTTGTGGGTCAGATTGCATATCATTTTCTATATATGCTCTCATAATTGGAGCTGTTGATTCTGGTTTTAAAACTAATTCTCTTCCCTTTTTATCAACTAAATTATACATTTCTTTATCAACAATATCTGTTCCAGCTCAAATAGCAGAAGTAAATAATTCTTTGTGTTCTAAAACTGGTGTTGTAATTCTTTTAAATCCGTTTTTACGAAATTCATGTCTAAAAACTTTTTTTAAAAAAGTATGGTATAAATGATTTTCTGGTAAAATATCTTGCATTCATCTCACTTTTTTTAGTGCTTCCATAAAGTATTTTGTTAAAACTTAATAAAGAAAAATAAAATCTCCCAAGGGTTTTGGAAGAATTTTTTATTTAATTACATTCTACACTATATATTTTTTTTTTCAAATTTATTTTTGAGATTTTTCAAAAATATATAATATAATTAAGAATTTAAAATTTATTTAGAAAAATATGCAAATTTTTAGTTATTTACACCAAAAAATAAATATACCTTTACTTTCATACTTAAACTCTTTTAGTGATAATAATTTTATATGAGATATAATTTTTTTTATGTCTGATGCACCTATTTTTATTATCCCAATATTTTTAGTTGGTTTTTGGTTTTATTTTAATTACAAAAAAGAAAATTATTCAAAAAATAAATTACTTTTTATATTTTATTCAACTATTTTAGCTATACTTATAAGTTTATTTATTCAACAATTTGTTGAGTTAGATAGACCTGAAGAAAGTTTAAAAGCAAGTTGAAAAATGATTCTTGATCATATTCCTGATGCTTCTTTCCCTTCTGACCATGCTAGTGTTTGAGTAGCTTTTTTAGTTAGTTTATTTTTATTTTGATTTATAAAAATAGCTTTTATTATATTTCCTTTTTTTATAATTATGTTATTATCAAGAATTGCTGGTGGAGTTCATTGGCCTTTTGATATATTAGCTTGAATATTAGTTTGAATTTTTAGTGCTTTTTTAGTTTACAAATCACAAAATATTATTATATTCAAAAAGATAAATAATTGTATTTTAAAAATTACATCTTATTTTAAATTATAAAATCTAAAATTTATGAAAAATATTGCACTAACTTGATGATGAACTTGAGGACATATATTTCCTTTATTATCTATATATAATTATTTGAAAAATGATGAGGATTTAAAGTTTTTTTGGTTTTGAGATGAAGATTGACTTGAAGCAAAAATAGCTGGGGAAAATGCAATTAATTTTGAACATATTCCATCTGGAAAAATTAGAAGATATTTTGATATAAAAAATTTTTATGAACCTCTAAAAAATCTTAGTTGAATAATTTGGGGAATTTATTTTATTTTAAAATACAAAATCGATATAGTTTTTTCAAAATGAGGTTTTGTTGGGCTTCCTTTATGTATTGCATGATTTTTAATGAGAAAAAAAGTTTATATTCATGAATCTGATACTGCTTCTTGACTGGCAAATAAAATTATTTCAAAATTTGCTAGTAAAATTTTCTATACTTTTCCAAATGAAAAAATAGACTGACAAAAACATATTTTAGTATGACAAATATTAAACCCTAAATTACTTGAAAATATTGATACAAAATGAGAACTAGAAGAAAATGAAAAACTTGAAGTTTTAGTAATTGCAGGAAGTCAATGATCAACAATAATTTTTGATCAAATAAAAACTATTTTAAATAATTTAATAGATATAAATTTCACTATAATACTTTGAGATAAAAATTTAGCTTTTAGAGAAGTTTTTAAAGATTTTAAAAATGTAGAACTTTACGATTTTGTTTCACAAGAAGAACTTTGAGAAATTTATAAAAAAACTGATATTGCAATAACTAGAGCTTGAGCAACAACTTTATGGGAATTATATTTTTTTGGAATTCATTCTATTATTATACCATTAGAATGAAGTGCCCAAGATCATCAAACTAAAAATGCTCTATATTTTAAAGAAAATTTTGCAAGTGATGTTTTAAATGAAAGTTCACAATTAAATTTAGATATTTTTAGACTTATAAATAAATATAAAGACTTAAGAAAAAGCTGATTAAATATAAAAAATTTCAATTACGCACTAGAAAAAATTAAAAGTGAAATAAAATAATTGACTTTTAGCAAAGAAATATTATAAATACAACTTAAAAAGTATAATTAATATTTCTTTTTTTATGAACAAAATTCAAAAATCTGACTTAGATAAAATTGAGATTAATGAGCTTGATAAAGCTTTTTATTCAGTAAAATTTAAAGAAAAAAACCCAGAAAAGATACCTGAAAATAAACAAAAGAGAGATATAATTTATTTTATAAAAAAATATGCTCATAAATACAAAATCGATACTCATAACATTTTAAATTTAAAATGATTTATTAATGAAATAGAAAATGAAACTCAAGATTTTTATGAATTATGAATTATTAGTGAATTAAAAAAAGTTATGAGTCGTTTAAGTGAGAATGAATTTGAAAGATTATATAGTTATATTTTAGACTTATCTCAAAGACAAAAAACCAACATAATTGAAAATTATATAAGAGCTTTAGATAATAGTGCCATTGTTCAAATAATTGATAAAAAATGAATAATTAAATATGTAAATAATATGTATAAAAAAGTTTCTTGAGATCATAGAGTAGTTGTTTGAAAAAAAGCATCTTCAATGTGAGGAAAACTTTTCCATGATGATGATTTTTGGAAAGAAATGTGGGAAACTATTTTAAGAGGTGAAATTTGGACATGAGTTATTCAAAATCCAAAAATAGATAATAAAAATGATTCATATTATACATATACTACTATTACTCCAATAAAAAATGAATTTTGAGATGTAATAGAATTTATCACTATTAAATTTGATATAACAAAATCAAAAAAGTATCAAAAAGAACTTGCAGTATTAAATGAAGAATTAACAGAAATTATAAACTCTACATCTCAATGATTTTGGGTTATTGATAAAGATTTAAATCTTTTAGAAGTAAATGTATCTTTATGTAAAATGCTTGGTTATCCAAAAAGTGAAATGGTTAATAGAAATATAAGAGAATTTTTAGATGAAAGAAATCAAACTATTCTAGATGAACAAGTAAAAGATATAGAAACTACTCTAGATAGAAAATATCATATAGATTTTAAAAGAAAAAATTGAAAATTACTTCCTGTTATATTAAAAGCAACATCCCTTTATGATAATCATTGAAATTTTAAAAAAGCTATTGCTTTTATAACAGATATAACAGAAATTAGAGAAGATCAAAAAAGATTGTATAATGTTGCAATGAAAGATGAATTAACATGAATTTGGAATAAAAGACATTTTAACCAAAACTTTGATAATTATTTTAATCGTATTTTAAATTGAAACTCTGAGATTATAAATATGTCTATTTGTCTTTTAGATATTGATTTTTTTAAAACTGTAAATGATACTCTTTGACATGATGTATGAGATGCTGTATTAAAAGAATTCTGAAAAAGACTTCTACATATTAGTAAAACAAATATAGAAGTATATAGAATTGGCTGAGAAGAATTCTGAGTTATCTGATATAATATATCTCCAGAAAAATTTGAATCTATTATGGAGGAATTTAGAATATATAATGAACAAAATCCTGTAATATATTCAACTTGAGAGGTAAGTTTTACTATTAGCTGATGAATATCTCATTTTAAGGCAAAGATGTTTAAAGATATTAATACCCCAAGAGATTTATTAAAAAAAACTGATAAATTATTATATAAAGCAAAAGATAAATGAAGAAATAATTTAGTTGTTGAGAAATAAAAAAGATAACTTTCGTTATCTTTTTTATTGTATTATAATTTTTTGAGTATCATCTTTAACTTTTTCACATAATTCATGAATTGTTAATGCAGAAGCATGTGCTATTCATTCTAAAGTAACCTCATCTAAATCTTGTAAAGATTTATAATGTTTTCAAGTTCTTTCAGATAATTCTTTTAACAAGTCTCAAATTGGATCTTCTAGCAATTCATTATGTCATATTTTTCTTATATTTCTACTAACTATTGAGATTAACCTTTCTTTTTTTGATTTTTTTTTATGTATTTCTCCTAAAGAGTTTGGATTTGCAAAATGCTTTAAAACACCTAAATCTCACATATCTTTATAATTTAGAAAATAATTTAAAATAATTATACAATAAACTCAAAAAAGTCAAACAAAAAAAGATGAAAATTTCATCTTTTTTGAACTATATTTTTGGAACATCTGTAGGAGTTGAAGTTTCAACTTTTGGAGGTAATGGATCAAATTTTCTTTTTAAACCAATTCTTCCTTTTTCTTTGTTTACTTCAATTACTTCAAACTCTACTTCTTCTCACTCTTTTACTATATCAGCAACATTGACAACTCTAGTTGCAGCAAGTTTTGAAATATGTATCATTCAAGATTTTCCTGAAAATTCAACAATTGCTCAAGTTCACTCAATAATTTTTGCTACTTTTCAAACACCTTTATACCCTACTTCTGGCTCCCATACCATTGCTTTTATTTCTTCTACTGCTTTATTTCATCAGATTTGGTCTTTAGCTGTAACTGTTGTATTTCCATCTTCTGCAATAGATATTTTAACAGAGTATTCTTTTTCCATTCTTTGAACATTTTCTCATCATTTTCAGATAACTTCTCTAATTTTTTCTACTGGCACAAATACATTCATTATAAGTGGAGCATATGGAGAAAGATTTGGAGCAACACTAGGTTGAACTTTTAACATTTCATCTAAAATGAAATTAATTGAAGTTCTAGCTTGAGTAAATGCTTTTTCAAATACTTCTAAAGAAAGTCCAGAAATTTTTACATCAAGTTGCATAGCAGTTATACCATTTGGAGACATAGTTACTTTAAAATCCATATCTCATAAGAAATCTTCTTGAGCTTGTATATCAGATAATATTTTGTATTTTCAAGTTTTTTCATCATAAATCATTCACATAGCTACTCAAGCAACTGGAGCTTTTATCGGAACTCAAGCTTGCATTAAAGATAGAGTTGATCCACAAACAGAAGCCATAGAACTTGATCAATTACAAGTCATAGTTTCTGAAACTACTCTTATCATGTAAGGAAATTCATTTTCACTTGGTAATACTGCCTCAAGTGCTCTTTCAGCTAATTTACCATGTCAAACTTCTCTTCTTCAAACTCATCTAAGCATTCTAACTTCTCAAACTGAAAATGGAGGAAAATTATAATGATGAATATATCTTTTTGTTGTTTCTTCATACATATCGTCAACTATTTGTATATCATCTGGTCCTCATAAAGTCGTAATAGATAAAACTTGAGTCATACCTCTTTGAAAAAGTCCAGAACCATGAACTCTAGGTAAAAGTCATGTTTCACATTTTATAGATCTAACTTCATCTAATTTTCTTAAATCAAGTCTTTTATCATTTTCTAATATATTTTTTCTCATAACTTTTTTTACTCTTTTGTAAACAAGTTCTGAAACTCAAAACTCCTCAGTATCACATTTTTCATCTAAATCACATTCAATATCATTTTTTTTCAAATCTTCTACTAAATAATTTTCTACTTCTTCTTCTAATTTAATTAAAGCTTTATGAAAATCTATTTTTCCAAGTCAGTATAAAACTTCTAATTTTTCTTCAGTTAAAAACTCTTCTACTTTTTCATATAAAGTTTCATCAGGTAAGTTATAAAATGCTTTTATTTCTGGAATTCAAAATTGTTTTTTATAGTCTGAAATGAAATCATTTTGAGCATTACAAAAATCTTTAATAAGTTCAGAAGCATATTTTAAACCTGACATCATTTCATCTTGAGACACTTCATTTCAAGATGATTCTACCATAGTTATAGCATCTAATGTTCAAGCTACAAGTAAATTAAGTTTTGCAGTTTGTTCTTCTTCAAAACTTGGATCAAAAATAAATTTTCATTCACTATTTAAAATAATTCTTACTCAAGCAACTGGTCATTCAAATGGAGCTCAAGTCATAAGTAGTGATAAAGAAGCTCATGTTATACCAAAAAATCACAAATCAGATTCATTTGATGAAGATAGCGCTGTAGCTATAATTTGAGTATCATTAATAAAACCTTTTGGAAACATAGGTCTTATTGGTCTATCAATAAGTCTTGAAGTTAGGATTGAAGCCTCAGAAGGTCTTCATTCTCTTTTTGCAAATCTATTTCAACCTATTTTTCAAGTAGCATAAAATTTTTCTTGATAATCAACTACCAAAGGGAAAAAATCAGCTTTTTCATTTACTCACTCTTCTTTTATTCCAGCTGTAACTAAAAGTACATTTCCAGATTCATCACTAAGAGTAACACTTCACTGAGCTAAAAGTCAAAGTTTTCAAGTTTCAAATGTAATATTTTTTCATCAAATATTATAAACTTTCTTAAGTGGTATCACTCAAGTAGCATTTTTATCAGATAATCCTATCATAGTAAAAAATTAATATTAAAAAATGATTTTTTGAAAACAAAGACTAAAGACAAAAGATTAAAGACAAAGTTTATCTTCAATTTTTTATCTTTCCTCTTTTTCTCAAAAATATCCCTATAATTATAGCTTTTTTTGATTTTTTGCAAATTTTGATTTTTTATGATACAATAAAGAAAAATATAACTAAAAACATATGTCAGAAAAACTTAAAAATTCTCCAAAAGCAAAACCAATTCAAAAAAAAGCTCCTGAAAAAAAGGATGTTTTAAAGATGCAAAAAGATTGTAAAGTAGAAACAAGAAAAGAAATCACAAAAGCTGAACTTGAGTTATTAAAAGATCAAATTTGACACACAGTTAAAGCTTGAGAAAATATATGGAGAATTATTTATAATCATGCAGAAAAAACAGGAAAAAAACCAATTTCTCCTAAAAAACTCGAATGAATAAATATTTCTGTTTGAGATAAAGTATATTTCACAAACAAAGAAGTAATTATAAAATATATAAAATGAGGAACTAAAAAAGTAAGTTTTGAAAACAATCAAATATGTAGCGAAAATCCATCTACAAAAAAACCTTCTATCGATAAAAAAACAATTTCAAAACAACCAGAAAATTCTCAAACTATTAGTATTGAAGATGAAATAAAACTATGAGAAAGAAATGAAAAACAAATTGAGGAAATAATAAAAAAAGAACAACAACAAAACCAAACTGAAAAAAAAGAAAGCAAAGAACAAACACAAACTATCCAAACTATTTTTGATAAAAATTCTCCTTTATTGTGAGATAAAATAGCTTATAAAAATGAAGTGGAAATAAGAAAAAATTATGGAAAGAAAATCAGTGAATTGATTCAAAAATATTGCAAATGATCACTTGTTGATGAAGAGTTTTTATACGGAGTAATAGCCAGAGAATCAAGATTTGATAAAAATGCAAAATCTTATACATGAGTTAAATGACTTTGACAATTAACTACTGATACCATAAAAACTCTTGTAAATATACACGAGGCAAAATTAAAAAATAATCCGAATATGCATGAGTTATATATTACTCAAAATATTACAAATGGCAGTAAAAAAGATAAAAGAGGTTTTTATTATATTAATGGGAAAGAAAGTCTAAAACCTATTAATCAAATTAAACTTATTATTAGTTATTTAATGTATTTAGAGGATTTATTTAATGATATAAAGGATAAAAACTTCAAAACAGAACTTATTATAACTTCATATAACCTTGGACCATGAAAAACTCAAGAAATACTAGAAAAACATAAAAATATAAAAAATTGGGAAGGATTAAA
This sequence comes from Patescibacteria group bacterium, assembly GCA_047637875.1. Classification (GTDB taxonomy): domain Bacteria; phylum Patescibacteriota; class Gracilibacteria; order BD1-5; family UBA6164; genus UBA7396. The sequence continues at coordinate 1,073 of JBLJBH010000017.1, read as the reverse complement.
AAAAGCTCTCGAAAAAGAGGCAACTAAATGAAATATATCAAAAGATAAACTCTCTGAAGTAAGTAGATATGTTCCAGCAGTAAAAGAAAATATAGCAAAGTGAGAAGAAATAAAACTTGCTCGTTTATAAAAAAAATATGATTTAAAAATCATATTTTTTTAAGAAAGTTTTTCAAAATTAAAAACATCCACTACTTTTCAATTTACTGAAACTTCTTCTTGTGAAGATAAAACAATAGGTTTATGATAAGTATCTCTTGATTTTGGAATTAAATATAAATTTTCTCATTCTTTTTTTGGTATTTTTAGAGTTGCTGCATTATCAACAACAAATAAAAATGCATCATGAGTATTTATAACTTTTTCATTTCTATCAATTAAAACATAACTACCATTTTCTATATATTTTCAATTTACTTTATATTCATTCATTGAAGTTCATTCAACTTTTACTAAGAAATAATTTTCTGAGTCTCATTTTATAACATTTTTTGAAATTGGTAAAGTTCAGTATTCATATTGATCTGCATAAGCTAAAGGACGTCCAGCATTTGCAATACCTAAAATAGGAATATTTAACATAGTTTGGAATCAAATTCCATTTCAAAGTCTAATAGATCTAAATCAAGATCATCTAGTAATAAATCCTCTTTTTTCTAAAGCTTCAAGGTATTGAACTACTCATCTTTTTGATTTTTGATGAGTTAAAGTTTGTAGTTCTTCAATTGTTGGAGATTTACCATATCTACCAATAAAATCAGTAATAATATCAAGTACTTTTTGTTGTTTATCTGTAATCATATTTTTATAATTAAAATATAAATTATATATTCATTATATATTTTTTATTTTAAAGTCAAATAAAAATCACCTTTTCAGGTGAAATTTATTATAGTAATTGGAGGTACGCAAAATTTAGATTATTGAACTTTAAGGAAATTATTAGATCAAATTGAGTTATAAATATAATCTATTTTTTATCAACTATGTCTCAAACTTTTCAAGAAAAATTTATAACTTCAGCTGTAATTTTTTCTCAAGTTTCTCTCTCTTGAATTTGTTTCCATAATTCT
>JBLJBH010000016.1:0-102072 GCA_047637875.1 Patescibacteria group bacterium | reverse complement strand
AAATTTAATCTAACCCTTTTTTATTTCTTCTACACTTTTATGGGTTCAGTTCAATCTATGCTCTTAAATGTTCGCCAAAACAATTTTAATCCTACATTCTGATACAGAAAAAAGGGTAGAGCAATAAATTGCCCCTTTCTGTTCTTTATCAGAATGAAAAAGATAGTAATATTAAAATTATTTTGGCACACGTAATATATGCAAAAAAGAGCTGATGTCAAATTTATTATGTTGTTTTTATACTACAAAATTGAGAGTTTTATTTTTTTGAAGTTTTTTATATTATAGAGTGTAATATTATTTAAGCAATTTTTATGAGTATTTTAGAAACTATTTGAGGAAATGTAAAAAGTATAAGAAAAAGTAAAAAAATAAGTCAAGTGAAGCTGAGTGAGCTTACTTGACTTATTTTTAATTAAAGGAACTTCTAAAATATTTTTTATTGAATAATTTTCTTCATACTTGACAGTCTCATTCTCATATATCCGATAATCTAACTTTGTTGTTATTAATTATTCATATAGTGTGATATGGATTATTTTCAATATCTGTGTATTCAATACAAATTTCTGAAAGTTCTACATTATCCATATTATTATTGACTGTAATTATTGAGTTTGGTCATATAATGTTATTATTCTGAGTTTCAGCTAGTATTGCTCCATTATCTTTCGTATAATAGAGATTATGTGTAATATTGAGTCATATATTTAATCAGTAGTTTTTTACAATAATCTCTCAGTTATTGCTTATAGACTCTAACATTAAATACGGACGAACTTGATGTTTATAAGTTTTTTCTGATGTATTTCTTGAAATATTAGCGTCAACTCAAGAGAAAAATAATAATCATAAAGTAATAATCAAAATAGATTTTTCTATTTCTTTTGCTTCCAATATGTTACTAAACATCTTTTTATATGGCTTCTTGTTTTTCCACGCAAAATATCAAAGTGATAGAAATCAAAAACTTAGAACAAACCACCCTATAATTATAAATAAATCCATAAATTGTATTTTAAAGAATAAATTGTATCCTTATTATAGATATGTTCTTTTAAAAACAAAATGAGTGAGTTTGATTTTTAGATTTTTTTTAATATTATAAAATAAAATATTGCTTAAAACATTTTCTATGAATATTTTAGAAACAATTTGATGAAATATAAAAACAATAAGAAAAAATAAAAAAATAAGCCAAGTGAAGCTGAGTGAACTTACTTGACTTGATAGATCATTTTTATCGAATGTGGAATCTGGAAAGGTAAATCCAAGTATTTTAAGTTTGGAGAAAATTGCTGTGAGTTTAGAGGTTGAGGTGAAAGAGTTGTTTTAGAGGAAATTTAAAGTTTTTTTGATTTTTAGAAATAAATAAATAAAATTCTGAAGTAAATTTACTTCAGAATTTTATTTATTATGGAAAAAATTCCTTTCATTGTTTCAGCAAGAACAGCAAAATTGATTTGACAAGAAAATTTTGCAAATGCGAACTGAGCAATAGTTGAGTTAGTAAAAAACTCTTATGATGCTGATGCTAAAAATGTGGTTATTATTTTTTTAAATCATAGTCTTTATATTATTGATAATGGTGACTGAATGAATAGGAAAAAAATTGAAGATAATTGGATGAAAATATGAACAGATAATAAGTTTATAAATTTTGAAAGTAATTGAAAAAGAATAAAATCTTGAGCAAAATGAATATGAAGATTTGCATTGGATAGATTATGATCTCTTGCTGAAATGTATACGGTGGATAAAACAGAAAATAAATGATTGTATTGGAAGGTTAATTGGTCAGATTTTGATACAGGGGATTCTATATCTAATATTTGAGCTGAATTAGATGATAATATTCCTAATTTTACCTTACAAAAATTTTTATCTCAGGAATTTGAAGGTTTTGAACTTGTAAAAAGTTATATTAATAACTTGAAAATAAACTCATGAACAATTATTAAGATTTCTAACTTAAGAGATAAATGGGAACTTTCTGAAATAGATAGTTTGTATGAAAACTTAGAAATATTAGTTCCTCCGACACAGTCAGTTTTATTTTCGATATCACTTTTTAGTGATGTTAAAAATGCAAAGTACTGAGAAGTTAATACAGCGGATTATGATGAATATGATTATAAGGTAGTAGTAAATTATTTATGAAATGATCAAATGGATATTGAACTAGAAGTTTATAGAAATGAACTTGATGTTGAAAAACTAGAGAAGGATTATTTAGGACTATTTGATATAGATAAAATGTGACAATTTCCATATGATTTAGCAACCATGAAACAAGGATTTTATAAAACAAAAATATCTCTGCTTGATAAATATAAAGATATAGATAAAGATTTATTAAATCATATATGAAAGTTTAATTTCGAATACTTTTTTATAAAAAATAGAATTAGTGATGATGACGAAGACTCTAAAAAATACCCATATTTAAATATAAATAAAGCTATTCGTTCTAATTGGTTGGATAAATTTTGATGAATTAAAATTTATAGAGATTGATTTAGAATAAGACCATATTGAGAAAATGGAGATGATTGGTTAAGATTATGAGATAGGCAGGCTAAAAGTCCTGCTTGAGCATGACAAAGATTATGATGATACAAGATAAGGCCAAATCAAGTTTCTGGTGTTATTAACATCTCGAGAGTATTTAACGATTCTTTTAATGATAAATCTTGAAGAGAGTGAATACAAGAAAATGCAGAATTCGCATTATTTAAAAATATTATTTTAGATTTAATTAGAATTTTTGAGACTGATAGAAACACAATAATGTATAATTTGTCAGAATTATATAAAAAAAATAATGAAAGGGAAAAAACAAAGGAATTTGCAAAAGAAATAAAAACAAAGTTTATTTCTAAAAATACTTTTGAAAATAGAAAGAGTAATAATGTTGATGAATTAGTGAGCTCAGAAAATATTAGATGATTAATTGAGGCAACTGATGTTTTAGAAGAGGAGGTAAAAGAAAAAGATGAAGAAATCAAAATGTTAAGATGATTAGCAAGTGTTTGATTGATGGTTTCATCATTTTCTCATGAATTATGAAATATCGAATTAAGTTTGGATTCTAGAGCAAAATGATTAAGAAAAATACTTGTTAAATTTTTGCCTATTGAGCAGTGTGAAAATCTAACTGATTTTGAAAATCCTTATTATAGAATTGATTTGATAGAAAAAGAGGATTTTAAAATACAGCAATGGCTTAAATATTCAATTAACGGAATAAAAAGAGATAAAAGAGAAAGAGTAACTATTAATATTTCAGAATATTTTCAAAAGTTTTATGATACTTGGAGTAGTATTTTGGATGAGAAAAATATAGAGTTACAGATATTGTCAAGCTCTGATCATGATATAAAGATAAAAGCATTTGAAGTTGATTTGGACACTATATTTAATAATCTACTTTCAAACTCTATAAAGGCATTTAAATTGTGAGAAAAGTCAAATATTATCAAAATTCAATGGAGTTATGACGAAGACTTTATTCATATTGAATTCAATGATAATGGAGTGTGATTACCAGAAGAATATAAAAAAGATCCAGATGTTATTTTTAACGCATTTGAAAGCTCTAGAAAAGATAAAAATGGTAAAGTTATTTGAACCTGATTATGAATGTATCTTGTAAAAACCGTAATAAATGATTACAATAAATCTAAAATAAAGATAACAGAGATAAATGATTGATTTTGAGTAAAAATATCTTTTTATATTAATAAAAATATCTAACTTATGTCAAAATATAAATTATGATTCATTGATGAATCTGACACACAATGAATACGGTTTTATGATAATTTTAGTGATGAGTTTGAAACAATATTTATAGATGCAAGTAAATATGCTAACTTAGCTCCTAATCAACTTATTTTATTAGCATTGGAGCAACAATTAGATTTATTAATTGTAGATTTTTCTTTAGACGCAAAATTACCATATAATTGAGAGAAGTTAGAGGAAGCAATTAATCAAATTAATCCACATTTTCCATTTCTGATATCAACTACTGATAGTTCAGATGCATTGAACCATATTAATAAACCTGAAATAGTTTTTTCAAAGAAAATAGTAAAGGATTCAGAACAATTACAAATATTTAAAAAACAAATCACAAAGTTAATTGAAAAATATAAAAGTAGTTTGATTGCATATGAAGAAGAGTTAAGGCAATTGATAGAAAAAAAAGATGCAAATGTTTTAACCCCAGAAGAAGAAAATAGATATGTTGAAGTAAATAAATTTTTATCAGAAACAAAATGAGACTTAACGAGTTCTAGTTTTTATGTTTTATCAACTAATAAAAAATTAGATGATATTATAACGCTTACAGAAACTTTATTACATAAACTCTGAGAAGATGCATAAATTTAGAGAAATTCATCCTACCAGAAGAAGCAGAAGAAGATGTAAAAATTATCAATCATATAGAAAACCCTTGAGAGAAGATTTTAAGTTTAAATGTTGATATTGTGATACATATGATAAGATTAGAGTTGGATTTGCTATTGATCATTTTGTACCTAGAAAACCTAAAGATCCTAGTAAATTTAAAAATAAAGTAGAGGATAATATTTATGAAAACTTAGTTTATTCTTGTGCTTTTTGTAATGGTGCTAAATCTAACATTTGGCCAACCGAAGATGGATTAATACATAATGATGGGAAAATTTGATTTGTAGATCCTGTAAGTGAAGAGTATTCTAAACTATTTCATAGAACTTCATGATGAAGTATTGTGGTATCAGATTATAATCCAGAGCTTGCTAGCTATATTAAGGAAACCTTAAAATTATGGTTACCAATTCATTCTATACATTGGAAAATGTACAGAATAATTAAACTTGAGTCACATATAAGAAGGTTATTGGATGAAAAATCAAATTCTTCTTTACAAAAAATACACCGTAATATTATCACCCAATTGGGAGAATTAAAACTACAAGAAATTAACACATATGAATAATAAAAAAGAAACAGGCTCATATTATACTCCTGAATGGCTCTCAGACTTTATAGTTAGTTATTTAGAAAAAAACTTAAAGTGAAAAAAAAATCTAAACTTATTAGAGCCAAGTTGTTGAGATGGTGTATTTGTGAGGAGTATTCAAAAATCTAAATTTAAATCAAAGATAAATGAAATATCATTAGCTGACATTAATGAAGATGCTTTAAAAAAAGCTTCTTCTTTTTGCTGAAGTTTGAATGTAAAAAATTTCTTATGAGACTTTTTAAGTATTACATTTGAAAGTAAATTTGATTACATTATTTGAAATCCACCATATATTCATAAAAAATATTTATCTGATGAACAAAAAGACTCATGTCATGAGTGGTATAAATATGCTTGATTTGATAAAAAAAGAGTTCAAAATATTTGGCCAGCATTTATTTATAAATCAGAATATTTATTAGAAGATGATGGAATTATGGTTTTTGTTATACCTGAAGAACTCGTTAGGGTAAATTATGCGAAAGACACACTTGAATTTTTACAGAAAAAATTTAGAAGATTAGAAATTTTTTCATTAGATAAAGTAATTTTCTGAGACGCATGACAAAATACAGTTGTTATTTTTGCTTATAAAGAACATGAGATTGAGTGAACTTTTTCATGACAAATAAAGATTAAGTGAACAAGTAGAGAATCTTTTGAACTTGATGATATAGAATTGAGTAATAAAAATTTTGAATTTTTATCTCAAAAAGAACTTTGAACTGAGTTAAAATCGGAAGATATTGAGTTTATTAATCTTATTAGTCGTAAATTTCAAAACATTAATGATTTTAGTAAGTCTCAGACAGGAATAGTAACTTGAGCGAATGATTTTTTTATCATTTCAAAAGAAGATGTAGAAAGATATTGATTAGAAGATTTTATATTTCCTATAATCAGAAAATGATATTATATTAAAAATAATTTACAATTTTTACAGGAAGATTTTATTAAGATAGAAAAAGAAAATAAGCCTTGTTATTGATTGTCTATAAAATGAGAGGCAATAGATGAAAAGTTATTAAAGTACTTAAAAATATGAGAAAATCAAAATATTCATAAGAGATATAAGGTTAATACTTATAAACCTCATTGGTACAATACTCCAAATATTTGGTGAGCAAAACTGTTATTTTTTAAAAGAAGTCATATAGCTCCAAAACTCATATATAATCCTGAAAAAATTAATATCACGGACTCTTGATACAGAATCACACTCAGTATTCCATGATTTGAAAAGGAGTTTCAATATTGTTTTTATAATTCTTTTACTTTAATGATGATGGAACTATGATGAAGAACATATTGATGATGAGTATTAGAGGTGACACCAAATGAATTTAAAAAACTTCCTATTCCATTTTTTAATGATATTCCAGAAAGTAATTTAAATAAATTTCATAAGTACGATTTAGATAATATTGAGGATATTATTAGAGAAAATGATAAATATCTTTTGTGAAAAAGATTGTGATTAAGTGAAACAGATATTTTAAATATAGATCGTATTAGAAAGATTTTACTGAATAAAAGGCTAAATAAAAAAAATTAAAATTGAAGTACTTTTTTTCTCTCAAAATCAACAAAAACACCTATTTTATGTAGTATAAAAACAACAAAATATTTGACTTTCAAGTATAAATTAATAGAATTTATTTTACTTTATTCTATTAATTGAGCCAAAAAGATGATACAACTAATGAAATGAGCTATTTATTGCCGTGTTTCTACTGAAGAACAAGAAAGTCAATGAACCTCTCTTCAAAGCCAAAAAATTTCATGTCTAAAATTCGCAAACGACAATAACTTATGAGTTCCAGAAGAAAACATATTTCTTGAGCAATATTCAGGATGATTTCTTGACAGACCTCAACTCACACATTTACTTCTTCTCGCTTCAAAATGATTGATTCAGTTTGTGATTTTTATGAAAAGAGACAGAGTTGCGCGCGATCAGTTCGTATTCCAAAAAATTATGAAAGACCTCAAAGACTATAATGTAAAGGTTTTCTATAGTGAGGAAAAACTTACAGGGGATTATGCAATGGATGATTTTATGTGAAGTACTATTATTTGATTTGCGGCATGGGAACGTCAACAGATAAAACTTCGTACTAATATTTGAAAAAGACAACATGCTCAAAATAATAAATGGATTTTTTGACATGTTCCGTATGGGTACATTAAAAATCCAAAAACAAAAGAATTAGAAATACATGAAGAGGAAAAAAAGATAGTTCTTCAAATGGTGAAATATTATTTAGAGGATAATATGACAATGTGAGAAATAGCAAAAAAACTTACAGAAGATCAAGTTCTTCCTCCGACTTTTTCACAAAAAGATTTTAATGAAAAACTTATTGAAAAATCAGCGAGAAAAAATTCACTCTACTTTTGGAGTATTAGTAATGTACAGAGATTTTTTTCAAGAGTGAGAATGTATACAGGAGTGTATCAAGCATTTAAAAAAGAATATCAAAAAACAGGGAATAAATCCATATTTTTATGAGATGCTCCAAAAGAAAAGTGGATTGATATTCAAATTCCTCAAATATTGAATTTGAAACAAGTAGAGCTTATTGAAGAAAAATTAGATTTTAATAGAAAATACTCTAAAAAGAGGAGTGTGAGAAGCTATATGCTCCAATCAAAGCTGTTCTGTAATTGTGAATCTCCACAATACCATAATTTTATAGGATATTTTAACAATCAAAAAGAATTGAGAAACTATAGATGCTCTCTTCATAATAGAACAAAATTTAGTGATGATAGATTGTGTTCAAATCATATCTCTTGAAGAAAAATAGAAACAGTTCTTATAGATACTTTAAAAGAATTATTTTTAGACCCTGAATATATTTTTGAAAAAGCAATTGATGAATATTTCTGAGAAGATAGAAAAACTGATACAAAGGAGAGGTATAAAGAGCTATTGCAACTTATTGAAGAGTCAAAAGTGAAAATGAAAAGAAATGAAGATGCTTACATTGAAGGACTTATAGATAAAACAAGCTTTATTGAACGTAAACAGGTCTTTCAAGATAAATGAGAATCTTTCCAAAAAGAACTTGATAAAGAAGAATATATTTTTAAAAGTAATATTCTGAAAGAACAGGCAAAATCAAATATCACTCAGATTGCTAAAAGTCTAAAAGAGTCTATTGAGAATTTTTTTGATACAGCGACATACGATGATTTAAAAGAACTTGTAAGTATCGTTGTTGATAAAGTAATTGTACCAAAAAATAAAGAACTTCCAGTGAGAATAATTATGAAAATTCCATGATATGCTCTTAATTTTCGCGAGAGATATTCTGAGGAACAATTTGCTACTTTTATTGATGATGACGATAGAGAATATGTGGTAGCTAAATTCTGATATTGACCAAAACTTCTCTCACTTGATCCGAGTAAAAAACCTCTTAAATATAGAACTGTAGAGTTTCAAAATGATGATGAAGAAACATCTTTTTCTCATACACAAACAGAAATGAAGTTTCTTGAATTATTAAAAAAAAATTTTTATAAGATATGCACGTCTGACCATTTTCTAGATTTTTCTGAATACAAAGCCAAAATCTCAAGTTAAAACTTGAGATTTTTTTATGTTTTAATTACTTATTTACAATAACTAATTTATCAAATTCATAACCAGTTTTACCATAATATCTTTATCTTTTGGATTTGATTCAGCAATTAGTAAAGTGATTGCAACTAAAGCTCTATCATTTATTTTTCTTTCTCATGCTTCATCAAAAAGTATTTTATTTTTAGCAAGAAATAGAATAAATAAAAAAGCTCCACTTCTTTTATTTCCATCACTAAAAGGATGATCTTTTACTATAAAATAAAGCAAATTTGCTGCTTTTTCTTCTGTAGTTTCATATAGTTCAACTCACCCGAAAGTTTGGTAAATATTTCAAAAAATTCATTCAATTCATCAATTTTGTCTTTCTTGTGCAAATAGCTGCGTTGCCATAGAATTTTCCATCAAATCTTTTTTTAGTTCTGCAATACTTTCTAAAGCTTCTTTACTTTGTAGTTTATAATAAATATCTTTTGTTTTTCCATTTTCTGGTAAACTATCTTCATCATATTTTTGAAGTAGAAGCCAAGTATTGGTATATTTTGTAATAATATCAAGAAGTCATAAAGCTTCATCTTTTCCAATATCTCAAGAAGATATAGCTTTTTTTACTAAAGCGAGAGTGTTTTCTAGTTCTTTGTATCATTTTTCTTGTAATCTTTTTTGATTGAGCGCATATCAAGAAATCAAATATTTTTTCAAAATAGAAGTTGCCCAGATTCTGAATTGAGTAGCTTTAATAGAGTTTACTCTATATCATATAGAAATTATCATATCTAAATTATAAAAATTTATCTCTTTTGTTTGAGATTTTCAGCTTATAGCTCAGTGTTTAGTGGTATGTGCAATTTTTGCACATACCACTTCTTTTTCTAGTTCTCAGGATTTAAAAATGTTATTAATATGTTTTGTAATAACAGTTCTATCAACTCCAAAAATATTAGCTATTTGTTCTTGTGATAGCCAAACACTTTCATTTTCAAGTCTAACTCGTATTTCAGCAAGTCCATTTTTTGCTTTATAAATTTTTATCTCTCAAGTATTCATAATGATAATTTTAAAAGTTAAATATAAACATATTATATACTTTAATATATAATATCAAAGTTTTTTTTGCAAATTTTCAAAAATAAATATACTAAAAATGTATTTAATAATTAAAATTGAAATTATGGAAACTAAATTAGATATGTCATTATATATGACTTGAGATGAGTTGGTTGAAAAATTAAATAAAAAAATAGAAAATAGATGAAAGTTACTAAAAAAACAATTAAAAGAAGATAGAAAAAATTTTACCCCTAATTTTAAAAATCTAACTTATGTATAGTAATTATAAAATCATATTTTCAAATAAAGTTGAAGCAAATTTAGATGATTTTATTAATTATATGTGAGATAATTGTAGATATAGGGATTCTTGACTGTATGATGAAGATTTGATAGTAAATGAATTTGTAAATGATATTAAAGATTTTGTTGAAAAATTGAGATTTACAATTGAAAATAAGATAAATAATTGAATATTATGACAAATTGAAGTTTCAAATGATTTTTATGAAGAAACGAAATTAGTTATATTTTTAAGAAGTTATAATATTGTCTGTAAATGCAGAAAATGGAAAAAAGAAAAAATAGTTTCTATTGATGATATACATATAAAAACCTAAAAACTGAAGTTTAATCTGAAAAGCCAAATGGCTTTTATTTTTTTGCAAAAATTTTAAAAGTTTATATACTAAATCTTGCTAAAATATTACATAAAAATTACGAAAGTAGTTTAACTTTGACCTTAGAAAAGGGTAACTTAGGTTACTCGCCCTTTTTGTTGATGTTAAAGTTAAACAAAATTGTAATGTTTTAGCGAACACAAGAGAAAACTTAAGTTACCCTTTTTTTGTTTGCTAAAAATTGGTATATATAAAATGATGTAAAAAGTATATTATAAATTTTACTTTTCTTGAAAAATAGTTATAATTAATCTAGTTTATTTATTAATTATATTATTATGCTAAATAATAAAGACGAAGCTAAAAAATTATTAAAAGATTTTATAAAAATGTCTAATAGTAATTGATGAGGTCTTGTTCATGAATGTGATTTTAATAGGTTTATAGAATTTGTTAAATTTTGTTTTGATAATAAAGTTTCTTTTCCTGAAGAAGATTTTTTATTTATTTTTAAAAATGAATCCGAGTGATTATGAATAAAATATACAAATTGAGAAATTAAAAAATTATATTGAAAATACATTGAATATAGAGAGGTATTAAAAACTTTAGAAGAATTAATTTAATTTTTAACTAAAAACTATGAAAAAAATAATAACTTTTCTATTTTCTATAATTTTACTTACTTCTTGCTCTATAGATTTAAGTTGAGAAAATACAAAACAAATTATTAATGCAATTGAAAATAAAAAGAATACTCCAAGTTGTACTAATGTAATTAATAATACAACAATAGTTTGTGTATGGGCAGACTGAACTTGTAAATCATTGTATGTACCAAAATTAAGACAAACAGATTCTTATGAGAGTTGGCAAAATTGTTGAAATGCTTTAAATGCTAATTAGTTATTATGCAAAATATTGATACTAAAATAATTAACCTATTTCTTGACTATTTTTATATTTGGTTTTTCCTATTTTTTATAATTTGGGCTATCTATAATGATTTAAAAGATAGAAAAAGTGAAAAATATTTTTCTGAATGGGAAAAAATAAGACAAAAAGCATTTGATTTTTATTGAAGATATTGTTCTGATTGTTGAATTTGGGAACACTTACAAGTTCATCATAAAATTCCTAAATCAATGTGATGAAGTGATGATATTTCAAATTTGATAATTTTATGTAAAGATTGCCACGAAAAAGAACATTGATATAAATTTGATGATACTCAAATAAATTTAGGAAAAATAGCAAGCATAAAAATGAAAAGAATAAATGAAGCAATATCTAAAAATGAAAAATTGACTATTATTTATAATAACACTTTTAAATGAGAAATGATAAAAAGAGAAATAATGCCTGTTGAATTATATAAATGAGAATATAAAACAAAAACTTGAAAAGTTTGATATCATTGGACTATAAGAGCATTTTGTTATTTAAGAAATTGAGAAAGACATTTTCAATTAAGAAAAATAAAAGATATTTTATAATTAACTTTTAATAATTATGCAAGAACAAAACATATTTACAGACCTTTCAGATATAAATATTTATATGAGAAAAATATTTGCAAAATATTCATCAATAAATGATAAAGAAAAGTTTATTTTATTTATGCACGATTTTTTTGATGCCTTTCATAATATAAGTTCTGAAGAAAAAATTGTAAATGATTTATGATATTTTAAAGAAAATTATTTTGATAATTGATTATTAAAATGAATTTTATGAGAAAATTTTATGATTGAAACTAATAATCTTGAAGAATTAGTAAATAATTTAATTGAAAATTTTTGAAATACTAAAAAATAATTATTATGCAAACACTCTTCCCCTCAGACACTCACTGAGAACTCCATAATTATATAAACGAAATAAATTTTTCAAATATAGATTTGATAGTTTTGTTGTGAGATAATTATGTTGAAGATTTAGAATCGCTAAAAAATATAAATATCAAAAAAATAGGAGTGCTGTGAAATCATACACCTTATGAAAACACCAAACAAAAAATAGATATTTTTGAAAAATATAATATTGAAAATATAGAATGAAAAATATTTGAATGTAATAATTATACTTTCTTGTGAATCCCTTGAAAAACAAAATATTTACTTTACGAAACATTGAAAGATAAACAAAAAACTTTAAAACCAAATAAAGAAAAAATAAACGAAATAGAAAAAGAATTAAATGAATTTATGAATAAAAAAGCTGATATAATTATTTCTCATTTTCCTTGCTTTTGAATAATGGATAATCCAGCTTCAATGTCTCATAGATGATTAAAAGTATTAGAAAAATATATTGAAATGAATAACCCAAGATATTTATTTCATTGACACTTACATACTCAAAAAGAAGAAATATTTATAGAAACAAAAATTATTCAAGTTTATCCTTATTTAATATCTAAAATATAATTATGCACCCAACCATCTTTACAGGCTCAATCCTCAACTCTCCCTCAAACACCTACCTTATCTCCATTTGAGAAGATAGGATTTTAAAATGAGCCGTTGCAAAACTTGTGCTTAAAACTTTTGGGCAAGAAATCCAAGAAATACTATTAACTCAAACCTATTTTGAAAAATGAGAAGCTAGACTTATACAAACAAAATGAAAAAATCTTATATTTGCAAGACCTTTTGATTATGATTTCAAACTTTTGACTATTTTGTGAATAGAATGATGTATAAAAAGTGCTTTAAAAATATGTGAAGAAAATTGATTTGAAAATATTGCAATTACAGCACTAAGCTGAAATTATTTACCAGATAGTGAAAATCAAATTAACGAAATTACTAAACTTGCATTGAAAGAATATTTTACAAAAAATCAAAACTCTTGTATAAAAGAAGTGTTTTTAGTAAATTATGATAGAGAAATATTTAGAATTTAATATTAAATTTTCCTTACTAACCTCAACTTTTATAAATTTATCAGAAATTCAAGTTTCAGCATTTTAAAGAATATAAAATAAACTCTATAGAATCAACGCTAGACTTTTTTTTGCAATTTTTTAAAAAATAAATATAATTAAAACACTATATTTTATATACCTAATTATTTTTTTATGTCTGTATTAGTATTAAACGAACAAAATTTTGAAACTGAAATTTCTACTTGAGTAGTTTTAGTTGATTTCTGGGCTGAATGGTGTGGACCTTGCCAAATGATGTTACCAATTTTAGGCGATTTTGAAGCTGAAATGGGAACAAAAATGAAAGTAGGAAAAGTAAATGTTGATGAAGCTCCAGCTTTAGCTCAACAATTCAGAGTTATGAGTATTCCAACTTTAGTTGTTTTAAAAGATGGAAAACCAGTTGAAATGATGGTTTGAGTAAAAAGAAAAGAAGAATTAGTTGAAATCTGTTCTAAATATTTATAAGAAAAAGTCCTTTCAAATTTGAAAGGACTTTTTAGATTATTCATCTAATTGCACTTATGTTGAAATTGTAATTCATTTTTAATCATCAAATAAGTCAAATATATCAAATTTTAGAATCAATAATTACAGGTTTTACTATTATCGTATAATCTTTCAAAAACTTAATAACATTTTCTTCTCAAATAAAAATATTTACTCACTCTTGTAATGGAAGAGAAGATATAAATTTAATAAAATTATTTTTATCTTCTAACATTTTTATAATTGAAAAAATACTACTTCCAAGCATCTTATAATTATTTTCTAGGAAATTTGAAATTCATAAATATTCTAAAATTCAGTTTCATTCTGATATAAAAAAAGATATTTCACCAGTTTTTTTTGCAAGTTCACTTGTAATATTATAAATAAAATCTTCAATAGTTTTTACATCTCTAGAATTCATTTTTACATCTTTGCTATCAAGAAAATGATTTGGCATTTCTTTCATAAGATAACTTATAAAAGCTCTTAATCATTTTGCTGTTGGAAGTCTTCAGGCAGAATTATACGGCTGATAAATAAGCTCTAGATCTTCTAAAATTGCCATATCATTTCTAACTGTTGCTGATGAAACTCAAAGATCGTATTTTTTTAAAAGTGCTTTACTTCATAAAACATCTCAAGTTTGCAGAAATTCTTCAACTATGATTTTTAATATTTCTATATTTCTTTTTGTTAAATTTGACATATTAATCTATGATAGAAATTAAATTTGAATAAAATTTTTCTAGATTGTACTCTTTTTTTACATAATCATAATTTACTTCACCAAAATCTTTTTGTAAAAATAAATCAATATTTTTCACCATATTTGTAACTGAAATTGCAGAAAAATAATCAATATTTTCTCAAAATACATTTTTTGTTTCTATGTTTTCACTTGCAATTATTGGAGTATTGTAGTTTATAGCATTGTTTAAAGTTATTGGAAAATTATCATAAATAATTGGATAAATAACTCATTTTGATTGTTTATAATAAAGTCATAATTCTTTTGATTCTGGATTTCAAGCAAAAAATATGTTTTTTGTAATATCAAGATTTATCACCATTTCTCTAATTTCTCTATTATTTGCATTTTCATTTCATAAAATTACCAGATTTAGAGTTTTTGTTTTATTTAACTCTTTTATAGCTTCCAAAACTCTTTTTAAGTTATTATTATTTTGAGAATTGTAATCATAAATTAAATAATCTCATAAAATAGATAATTTTACTTTTATATCAACTTTTGAATTTATTTCTGGTGATGATGGAAAAAAGGGATTTATTATGAAAATTTTTTCTTCAGAAATATTTAATTTTTCATTTAATTCTCTTTTTGTATTTTCACTAAAACAAACTATTTTTCAAGCATTATTAAGATTTTTTTTGATGGTGAAAAGATAAGAATATTTTTTTAAAAATTTAGTATTTTCTAAATCTGGATACAAAATATTTTCAAGCGAAGGAATTATTTTTATAACTTTTGATTTGTAAAAAATAGGAAAAGTATCATCAAAACTAACTACAACATCATTTTTATCACTAAGTAATTGTTTTAGAAAAAATGTTTGTTCTTTAAGAAAACCATAAAAATTTTCACTATAATTTATATCATCTATTTCAGATAATCTATCAGCATAGATTTTTAATTGATTTTCTTTGTTTTTAGACTTAAAAAAATTTATAAAATCCTGGCAAAAGTTTTTTTTGGTTTTAGACAAGTTTCTTACATCAATTCAAATTTTCATTTTTAAATTTTTATGTGTTATATATAATCAAAGTATATTGAAAAACTTATTTTTTCAAGATTTAATTTTTTAAGATATTTTTATGGTTTGAAGTTTGTTAAAACATATGTTGACTAGAGGACTTTCTATGAAAAGATGGAATAATTTTCCTCGTATAGAAGATGTTAGTTTACTTGATAATATTGGTTATACATTGCATACGGCTTTGTTTTTGGCTTATTTAGAAGAATCATCTTGAAATAAAGTAGATAGAGAATTTTTGATAAAAAGAATAATTTTTAATTCATTTAAAAGTTTGATATTATCAGATATAAATTCTTGAACTAAATCATATATTTTAAAAAACGATGAAAATATTTTCAAAAAAATAGAAGACAAAGCTATTTATTATATTTTAGATTTAGATGCCCCGGAATACTTAAAAAATGATATTAAAAATATTTTGTTTGATGAAACAAAAACTTTGGAATTATCAATAATTAATGCTTCAAAAAGATTTGCTTGATATAAAGAATGTGAAGTAAATGCAAAAATTTTTCCAGATATTTATGAAGTTCCTTTAAATGAAATAAAAAAATGATTTGAAAAAGATATAAAAAATTTAAAAAGTATGGAGATTTTACTTAATAATACTTGATATTTAAAGTATCTTTCTCATATTAGAAGACTTTCTCATTGTATGAGATGGAATCAACAAAATCGCATTTTTCCAATTTCAGTTATGTCACATCTAATTTTGATAACTTTTTTAACTTATATAATAGTAATTATAGAAAATAATAATTGAAAGAATTATAATATGTTAAATATGTTACTCAGAGCTATTTATCATGATATACCAGAGGCAATTACTTGAGATATTATCACTCCAACAAAAAAGGCAATTCCTGAATTTGTAGAACTTTTAGAAAAAGTTGAAATAGATATGATGAATGATTATTTATTTCACTATATTCCAGATGATTATAAAAAAGGAGTTTTTAATTTTATGTTACATCCTTTTGATTGAGAGGATGGAAAAGTTGTAAAATATGCTGATATTATTAGTTCACTTTTAGAAGCAAAAGTAGAGGTGAATTATTGAAGTGAAAATTTTAAAGAAATATATAGACTTATAAAAAAGAAAGTAAATACTTTTAATACTTTTAGTGTTGATTATCTTTTAAAACACTGATTAGATAGCTTTGATGAAAAATGAAATGATGATATACATTTAGAAAAATTTTAAATTATTTGATTATTTAAAAATTATGTTATAATCACAATTAATATAAAATAACTTTTAAAAATATGAGTTGATTTTACGCTTATTTATCTATTTTTCTATATATTTTATTTTTAGTTGTGTCTTATATATTAATAATTAAAAGATTAAAATATTTAAATGAATGACATATTAATTATACAAAGGTAGAATGTTTAGCTAGTACTTATAATTCTTTAAAGAAAATTATATTTTTATTATTTGTTATTTTGTGATTAATTTCGCTTTTTGTAATTTTTAACTTTATATAAATATGTATTTTGAGCATAATTGAAACACTATAGTTAGAAAGCATTGGGTTTTAGCACTTTTGTATTTAGTTAAATTTATTTTTGTATTTATTCTAGCTTGTATTTTATTTTATGTAGCAACTTCTTATAGAGAGTCATTGTGAGAAGAAGTTGTTTTATATATTTTTTTTCCTTTAATTTTCATTTTAATAAATTATTCATTTTTCAAACTTATTTTAGCAATGATAGAATTTTATAATTATCTATTTATTATATCTTGAGATCAGATTTTTGTTATCAATGCTTCGCTCATTATGAGAAATGATATTGAAGTCATAGATGCTTTTAAAATTATAAAATTAGATGCATATTCTAGATGATTTATTTCAAATGTATTCTCATATGGAAGAATAACTATCGAACTTCAAACGAAAGAAGAAAGAATATTTCGTTTTATGCCTCATCCATATACTTTACTTAAATATCTACAAGAACAAAGAGAAGAAGTGTTAGAAAATAGAAAAAAGAAATATATAGTAGATGATTATGTACAAGAAGATAAAAAATAGAAATTTTAAAAAACTTTTCATATAAATAAATTTTGAGAATTTAAAAAAAACTTTTCATATAAATAAATTTTGAGAATTTAAAAAAAACTATAAGATAACAAAAATATTTTATAGTTTTTTAAATTTATGAAAACAATATTAACTTGAGTAAAACCAACTGGTAATTGAATGCATATTTGAAATTATTTTTGAGCTGTAAAACCGATAATTGATATATCTGCTGGAAATAAAACTTTTTTGATGTTAGCAGATTTACATTCACTGACTTCTGTTCATGACGCTAAAACTTTATTACAAAATAAAAAAAATGTTTTGATGGAATATTTTGCACTACTTCCTGAAACTTCAGATATAATTATTTTTGAACAATCAAAACTAGTTTGACACACTGATATTATGTGGATTTTAACAAGTGTAACTCCATATAGTTTGATGCTAAGAGCACATAGTTTTAAAGATAGTCAAGCAAAAAATTCTGATATAAATATGGCAGTTTTTAACTATCCTATTTTAATGAGTGCTGATATTATAAACTTTGATGCAGATTTGGTACCAGTTTGAAAAGATCAAAAACAACATATAGAATTTGCTCGTGATATAGCAGAAAATTTCAATAAAACTTACTCTACAGAATTTTTTAAATTACCTTCTGATTTAATTAGCGAAGATTTATGAATTATTCCTGGAACTGATGGAAGAAAAATGAGTAAAAGTTATGATAATTTTATACCTATTTTTGCAGATGAAAAAATTTTAAAGAAGAAAATTATGTCAATTGTGACAGATGATTTACCTTTGGAAGCTCCAAAAAATCCTGATAAATGTAGTGTTTTTGCACTTATAAAACTTTTTGCTTCAACTGATAAACAAAAAGAAATTAGAGCAAAATATTTAGCTGGGAATTATTGATATGGGCACGCAAAACTTGAACTTCTGGATTTGATTTTAGAGTATTTTAAAAAACCAAGAGAAAGATATAATGAGTTTGAAAAAGATTTTTCTTTAATAGAAAAAAAACTACTAGAGTGAAATAAAATTGCAAATGAAATAATTGCAAAAAAACATGAAAAAATAATTAAATTAGTTTGATTATCATAAAAAATGAAAAAATATTTAGTATTATTATTTTTATTTTTCCCACTAAAACTTATATCTTTTTATGAGTTTGATTGCGAAAATGAAAATATATTTTTTGCAAATAATATAAAATTAAAAGAGATAGAAGTTTCTTCTTTTTATTGTGATTTTTGAAAACCACAAAATTTACTTATTTTATGAAATGAAAATGCTTCAGTTGGTAATTTTATAAAATATGATAAAAAAACAAAAACTATTTCAAAACCATCAAAAAATGAATTACAAGATTATGTAAAAAGACTTACAAATGATTTAGAGATAGCAAAAAGTGATGATGAATTAAAAAATAAGATATTTGAGAAATATACAAATGATTATAGATATTATGAAAATAAAATTTCAAATTTCTTTAAAAAATATATTTTTTCTAAAAAAGAATTAGTAAAAATATCTGTAGAAATTTCTAAAAATCCATATAAATTTTTTGAAAAAACTTATTCTGAAAGACTTTTGATGAACTGAAGAATTATTCCAAGAGAAGAGTGGGGAGCCGATGAGAGTTTTTCAAAAAGAGAAGTTTATATGAAATGATGTGAAGATGGAAGTTGTTATACTGGTCCAGTTGCAAAAAATGAGTTAAAAGATAATTATTTAAAATATTTTAACGAAATTGATAAATTTGATAAAAAAACTAAAACTTTTACTGACGGAAGAGATACTCTAAATTATTTCCCAGTTGATAGAATAATTATTCATCATACAGCATCTCCATACAGAGGAATAAAAACTGAATGAATGTCTTATATGAAATCAGTTCAGAAATATCACGCGCTTAATCTAAGATGGTGAGATATTTGATATCATTATTTGATAGACTGAGAATGAAATATTTATGAGTGAAGAGCTTGATGAAAGTACGTGATGTGAGCCCATGTTGCTACGCATAATTATTGAAGTATTTGAATATCTTTAATGAGTGATTCTTATTATTCATCTGAAATGATTAAATCTTTGCAGGATTTGATAGTTTATCTTTGAGAAGAATACAAACTAGATTTAACAAAAAAAACAACTGTTAGAAGTGATGATTTAACTTGACGGACTGAGGGATGGGCAGTTTTAGCTCATAAAGAACTTGATAAAAGAAAACCTCTTGATCCAGAAATTGATATGGAAATTTTTAGAAAACAAATAATTGCAAAAATTACAAAAGCAGAAATTTTAGCTTCAAATAAAAAATAGTATGATAATTTACATAGAAAAAAAATTAAAAGAAAATAAAATAGTAAAAAATATTATTTCAAAGTTTCCAAATTCTCAAATTTTAGAAATAGATAATTATAAAAATATTTTTGATAAGAATTTTTCATGAAAAATTTCAAAATCAATAGTTATAGCTAGTGTAAAAAATGCTATAACTGAAATTCCTGAGAATTATTGACATAATTGAGTTGGGTATTTTTTAAAAAATTCTCTAAATTGTGTTTTTGATTGTAAATATTGTTATTTAAAATGAGCTTTTAAAAATAATAATGTACAAGTTTTTTTTGTGAATTATGATGATATAAAATCTCAAATCTTAGACAAAATTAAAGAAAGAAAGGATGAAGAAACTATTTGGTTTTATACTTCTGATTATTCAGATAACCTAGCTACAGATAATTTAACAAATTTTTGTGAAGAATTTGTTCCATTTTTTGATAGTTTAAAAAATGTAAAAGCTGAGATTAGAACAAAAAGTATAAATATTTGAAATATTTTGAAACTAAACCCGAGTAAAAATATTGAAATAGCTTTTTCACTAAATCCAAGTGAAGTTATAGAAAAATATGAATTAAAAACTCCTGCATTAGATTTAAGAATTCAAGCTATAAATACTTTACTAGATGCTGGATGGCAGGTTTGAGTGAGATTTTTACCACTTTTAGAAATAGAGAATTATAAAGAAATTTATGAGAATTTTCTGAGGGAAGTTGTAAAAAAGATAGATTTCTCAAAAGTTTATTCTGTATTTATTGGATGACTTTTATATACAAAAGATGATTATAATAAAATTTTAAAAAAAGAACCACATCTTGATTTACTTTACAAATTAGAAGATTCTCGTGATGGTTTTGTAAGAGAAAAAAGGGAAGTCAGGGATTATTTTTATAAATTATTCGATGAAATGATTTCAAATAAAGAATGCCAAAAATGTTTGGATGATTAATAAAATAAAAACTCAATATTACATTGAGTTTTTATTTTATTTTGTTTCAACTGTTTCACTTACTTTTTCTTTTTGAGTTGGTTTTCCATTATATACTCTTTCTCTTTCTTCAGGTTTTTCTCATAATATATTCATAACCGTTTCTATTTGAATTGCTCAACCTTTAGTTACTCATATATCTTCAAGTTTTTGTTTGAAAATAGTATCATTTTTTAGTCTTTCATCTTTATTAAATCATTCAATAATACTTTCGTTTACTGGAGGAATAAAATTCATTTTTTCATAAATTTTTGAAAATAAATGAAAAAATTCTTTTTTTTGTTTTAGAGCATCTGTTGGACTTCATTCAAATCAAGCTTTTAGATCAATTTTTTTTGAAAAACCATATGCATGAGGGTGAATATTTATTCTATCAATTATTTTTTGTAGGTCATTTTGGTTTATATTCGTTATTCATAAATCATCAAGGAAACTCATAGTTTCTCTTACTTTTTTGTCTCTTGCGAGTATTTCATCTTGTCAAGCCTCAAGAAGTTTTTGCATATCTTCATCAAATTTGGTTTTGAGAGCAGTAAGTTTCTCTTGAGATTGTGTGATTTTTTCTTTCAAGAAAGTTTTGAGATTATTATCTTGTTCTTCAGAGTATCAAGGAATAGCAATCTTTAGTTTTTCATTTATTTTTTTAATTTCTGTTTCGATGGCATTGATTTCGATATCTATTTGCAAATCTTGGGCACTTTTTTCTTGAGTAGATTTATTATTTTTTAATGTTTCTAGTTTTTGTTTTAATGTTTCTTTATTTTCTAATAGATGAAGAATTTTCTCATTGGTTTTAATTTCATCTATGATTTCTAGTCTTTCAGCTAAGTATTTTGCTCTTACATCTAAACTATTTGGAATACTCATACTCGTTTCGATTGCGTATCCTCATTCTCCAGAGATAAAGGCTTTACCAGTTCTTAAGTCAATGGTTTTATCTCAGTAAGAAACTAAATTTCATCTTCTTTCAATATCTTTTGGATTAGCTCAAGGGAATTGAGAAATAATAGGTCTATCTTCAATTTTTCCTGAATCAAGTTTTTCTACTTTGTATATTGTAGAAGGGATATCTGATAAATATCAAGAAATAGTTGGAGATAAATTAGAAAGAGCTTGGTAAGTTTCTTCATAAAGTTCTTTGCTTCAACTAGTTGCAAGTTTATCAAAGATAGCCTTTCTATTTTCAGTAGTTTTTAAGAATTCAGTTATAGCTTTTATAGTTTCTTGATGTTTAGTGTCAAGAGGATTTTTTAAAGCAATTTCATAATTAATAATACTATCATCTAATAATTTTAAGAAGTCTTTATTATCAGCAAAAATTTTTTTATATGTTGATATATTTTTGTTAATAATTTCTTGTCATTCTTTAATATTATTTTTAATATTTTCATTATTAGTTTTTGTAATATCACTATTATTAGTTATGTTTCAAGAGGAAGATGTTTTAGTATTTCTTTCGTAATTACTCTTTATTTCTTTTTGAGTTTTATTATCAGATTTTGATTCTCAAAATTTCATAAGAAAATTATCTATTATTCATTCTAAAGAAAGTGTTAAATCAATATCTTTACCATTATTTATAATATCATCTAAATCCGGTTCAGAAATAATAAAATCATTTAATTCATTTATATCAACTAAAGCTAATATTTTTCTCAAATTCTCTATAGTTTCAGGTTTTAAATTACTTTTTTCAATTATCTTTTGAAGTTTATCTTTAGATTTATTATTTTCATTGATAGTTTCTTTAGCTTTATTTGCTTCAAGATTTTGTTTTTGTATTTCTTGTGGATTCATAATTATTAGTTAATATTAATATGTAATATTTTATCATATTTAATTGCATAAATAAAAAAAATACACTTGACATAAGTGTATTTTTTTTATTAATTAATTTTCTTTAATTTTTTTATTATTTCGTCCCGTTGATTTGCTATTGTTCATGATATTGCCACTCAATCAATACTTTTACCTATTTCTAAAATAGTATTTTTAAATTGACTTCACTCAAATTCAGGGAATCTTTTAAGTAAATTTTGAGCAGCTTGTTCAGCTTTTCATGTACCATTATATACTTGGTCAATAAAAGTGATTAATCATCAATTAAATACATTTAAGTTTCTTTGAGATTTATCTTGAATAAGAGGATATCACTTATCATAAGCTTCAGATAAAATTACTTGAATAGTTGCTGGGTAAGAAGATATTTTTTCTCTATTTCTATCTCTAATTCTTTCATCAAATCCTTCAATAAATGGTTTTAACTTTTCTCAAGCAAGTCTTTTTACAGTTTCTTCTTTGATTTTCATAGCTTCCTGAGATTTTTCTCAACCAAGTTCATTAAATTTTTTATATTCTGGAGAAGATTTCCATGATTGCTCAATATCTTGAGCTGCAGCTTGTGCTTCTGTTGGTGTCATAAGTTTTAAAGTTACAAGTGTTACTAAAATAGTTTTGAGATTAATGATATTTCCTCATTTTTCTGTTTTTTGTAATTGTGTAATTACTTCATCTGGTAGTCATAATTGTTTTGGGTCAATTTGTGTGTTGAGTGTATTATTGGTTTCGTGAGTATTTATTATTTCATTATTTACTACTCATTTTACTTGATTATCAAGTTGTTGAATAGCTCAAGAGTTTTTGTTTATAGTAGTTTGAATAAAGTCTCTGGTTTCATTATTTATATTTTCTGGTATTTTTCAAGTTTTTTTATAATCAACATATCATTGGATATCAAATCAAGCTTTTTGTAGGATATCTTTATATGCTGACATATTTTCATCAAAGATGTCTCATGCTTTTACTCAAACTATGTCTTTTTGAATTCATTTGAGTTTTACAAGAGCTTCTTTATATACTATGAGTTCAGTAAAACTGAGTTCTTTTCCAGTTCCGTCAATTTTTACATAGAGTTCTTTTCCAATGATTTGAGTAGGGGATACTCAAATATCTTTGAGTCAAGTTATGAGTTCTTTTCCAAGTTCTCAGATATTACTTTCATCAAATTTTAGTATTTTTAATCCTCATTCTTTTGTTTCAAATAAATCAGAAGATTGTACTCACAGTATAGAAATCTTTTTTTCAATAACACTTTTGAGTTCCTTGAGTCATTTTATACCAGCCTCTCCAAATCTGACATTATCAAAATTATGATATCTTTTTAAAGCTCATAAACCATATTCGAGTGCTTTTGACATCAGTGGATCAGATTTATGTCTGGATTGAATATTAGAGGAAAGTGTATTTAAAACTTCTGGTTGGTCTCTGAGATGTTCAATTCTTCCAAATTCAATGAGAAGTTTCATATAGTGTTCATTGATGTTATCGGCATTTATTTTATTAATTTTTCATTTTATTTCTCTAAAAATATTCATAAGGACTTTCTCAGAATTTCCAGAAATATGTTTACTTTGTTGTATAATCGAAATCAGTCCGTCAAAAGCTTCGAGTTTTTCACCTCTCATGATATCTGCTTTTATATTGAAAATATTATTTACTACATTGGTATTTATCATTTCATTATCGATTTTAAAAGCAAGTTTTTTAAAAAGATCATGTTGGTAATCTTTTATAGAAAGAGCATTTCAAGCAATAAGTTCTTGAAACAGTTTATCTCTCAGTTCTACATCTTGTATATTATGAACCAAAGACATTTTGATTTCTCAGCTAATTTTTGGATTATTAATATCGGCTTTGAGTGCATCAAAGACAAGATCTGATTTTCCATTTGCTACGAGATGTTCTACAAGAATAATTTTTTTAATAAATCTTTCTCCAAAACTTTCTATATGATATTCTCATAAAAGTTGTTTATATCACTTATCTCCTAGCTCTAGCTCTTTTAATACTCTATTAAATCCTAAAATATTTCCAAATACTTGATGTTCAGAAGATTCAATTTTCTCATCAAATTTTGTTTTAAGAGCAACATAATTGACTCTTCCAATATTTTCGAAATATTTTCCATTGGTCAGTGGTGCATGTGATACGACAATATCAAGAAAATCACTTCTGATGTTACTCATTTGAGAAAAATCCACTGGAATAATATTTCCATTTTCTTTCGAAATAAAATGAACTCCATGTCCATTCGAGTAGTCAGCTTTTAACTCCATTCCCCATTTTTCAGCCAAAGAAATCGCATGTTCCATTCTTGTATCACCTTTTATAATACTTTCTACTAAACTCGCTTCAATACGACTGTCATTGCTTTTGAGAAACTCATTATATTTATGAGAAAACTTTTTATCGTTAGCATCATTACTTCATTTTTTGAGAATATAATTGTTTTTTAAAATATCCATCGCAATGAGACGATCAAAAACACTCAATGCTAACTCTCTATTTTTCAGTCACATCATAATATTTATTAAAGAACCAGTATTAATTTCTTTTTGATTCGCAAGAAGTATAATGTTTTTAGGAGAAATCTTTTCTTTAGCTCATAAAATTATATGATTTGCATCTAAAGCTCAGAGTAGTTTTCATAAAAGATTTTTTATTTCAATATTTGTATTATTTCAATTAAAAAGTCATCTTATAACTTGAATTACTTCAGGAGTTTTTAGATCATCACTATGTTTTTGAAATAAATCAACAATTTCCTTATGAGAAAATAATACTTTCTCAGGATTTTCTAATAAATTTTTTATATCTTGGATTGTAAAATCGTTATTATTTATTTTTTCTTCTAATTTTTTGATGTTCTTACTTAAACTATTTTCATTGACTCATTCCGGAAGTTCAAAATTTTTTCATAAAATTCCAGCTTTTTCTAATTCTTTTTGTTTTAAAGTCATCGCTTGCTTTAACGAAGTTCATTGAAAATATTCTATCATATTAAAAGTTCATCTCATATGAAAATTGCTCGGAGAAATACTTTCTATATAGCTTGCTAATTTATTTTGCATATCTGGGCTTGTCATTACTCTATTGAGAGTTCCATGAGTATGTAAAAAATCTATTGATGCAATAAATTGACCAGTCGTATCATTTTTTGGATCATTTTGGAAATTATCTCTGATATTATCACTTATCTTATTAATAAGATTTTTTTGAGTATTGAGATTTGGAATACTACTAAGTAACCTATTGAGAAAATAAGAGTTTTCAATAAGTATTTTTCCATTTGTCTCTCTCAAAAATGGGTCAATCATTTGAGAAATAGGCATATTCTTTCCATCTATTGAAATATGAATATCATGTAAAATTCATTTTTCAGATAATAGAAGTAAGAGTTTTGCTTTTTGTTCAAAAATAGAGTTTGGTGAGTTAAATACATCCGTAGCAAGTTTTTCTATAGAATTACTTCTTCAAGTAAGTTGATCTTTAAGCTCAGCATCTTTTCTTAAATATCCATATTCTTTAATACTTGATGGCCGTATTCATTGAAGAATATTCATTTTTATATCACTAGATATATATTGATTAGTGAGATATGTTTTTAGATTTTTATGAAGTACTTCCCACATTGCTTGATTTCCGGCTTCATCTTTTGTATTTGGATTTTGAGATATTTGTCTCGCTCTATAGTCAAGAATATCAAAGATTTTGTTTGTTATAGTAGAAGCATTTTCTATTTCCTGTTTTAGTTTTTTTATTTCTTCTTCTCATCTTGTCCCAGTATGTTCAGTACTGATTTTATCTTGTAATCTTTTGAGTTTTTTACTATTGTTAGCTATTTCACTCATTTTTATTTCGAGACTATCCAGAAGTTCTTTTGTGGTTTCAGGAGTCAGTGAATGCTTTTTACTATCAATAGATTCTAGTTCTCTATTAATTCATTTATCTTCTAGATTTGGGGTTTTTGCAGCAATTCAAATATTTCTTAGTTCAGCAAATTTTGTTGGTCTTAATTTTTTATAGGCATCTCATATACCAAATGGTGTTTTGAATAATAAGTTATGTCAAATATCTCTTGCTCATTTAAAAGTAAGAATATCTTTCGTTCATCTGATAGTATCTTTTGCGAGTTCAGTCCATACTTTTCTTGCTGTTTCTCAACTTAATTGAGATCAAATTATTTTTCAACTTTCATCAACAGTTGATCTGAGTCAAATGAGTGCTTTTCAAGAGTTTTTAAGATCGCTAAAAGCATTTTTTCCACTTTCAAATATATCTCCAGCTTTTGAAATAAATTTCTTTATTCCAAATTTTGTTCCTTCAACTGCAGCTTTTCTTCCTGTTGCTACTCATGCAGCTGGTACTGCTCACACTCAAGTAGCAGCCATTACAATAGTTACTCAGTCAAATATGATACTGACTCCAGCTCATATAGTATCAGCAATAGCTTCTGATTTTGTTCCAGTTCCATTTTTGAATTTTTCCCAACTATCATAAGAATCTTTTATAGCAATAATACTTCCAGATATTGGAGCAATACTTGCTACTGTATAGGAAGCCATTTTTGTAGTCTCCCATGATTTTTCTCATAGTCATTTTTGTTCATTTTGTAATGTATCGTGATACCATCTTGCATACATTCATCAACCAATTACTACAGGAAGTGCAGGCATAAGTTTTCTAGTTGCAGTAAATGCCATCATTAATACGGGAGTAGCTCATGATCTCATAGAAAGTTCGAAAGTTTTCAATATTTGTTCAATCATTTCTTTTTGAGCTCAAATATCTTGAGCTATTTTATTATTGTGTTCTATTATTTTTAAATATTCTTCCTGTGAAATTTTCCCAAGAGCTACATTTTGTATAGCATCGAGATTACTTTGTCTAATTTCTGCTAAAATTTCTTCAGTATTTTTTTTTCCTTCTACTACATAAACATCATCTAATCTAGAAACTTCTTTTTGAAGTTCTTGTTGTAGTTTTTTATATTCCTCATTTCCTAATAATTTATTTGACTCTTTTTGAAATTCTGCTTCTTTTCCATTTTCACGAGTAATTTTTTGAATTTCTCACATATCCATACCTCTAGCTTGTAAAACAGCTTGAGTCAGTTGTGTCATGAGTTCATGTTTTTTTAAAATATGTTTTTCTTTTTGAATTTTTTCTTGTAGGGGAAGTATTTTTTCTTTAAAAATTTTCTCAGCACCTGTTTTATTTCCACTCAGATTTCCATCATAATTTCAAATATCAATTCATAATTTATGCAAAAAAGTTCAAAACTTTTTTTCAATAGAAACCAAATAAGTTTTTGAAAGTTCGATCATTCTCATGCTTGAAGGCATTTCTATAGCTTTTACTTGTGGATTTGTTCATTCAATTCTTTCATTTATTGCGTTTGACATATTAACTTATTACATAATTAAGATCTAAATTTTGTTCTATATATTCTTCTAACTCTTGTTCTTTTGAAGTTAGATTTTCATTTTCAATATGTTTTTCTATGTGGGTTATTTCATGAGCTAAATTAATAATTCTATCTAGTATTACCTTAGCTTGAGAGTTTTGATATAAAAAAAGTTCACGCAATTTTTCAATATCAGTTTGATTAATGATTAGGTGAATTTGATGCAATTCTTCGTGAGAAAAAATATCAATGTGATTTATTATCATATCTCAAATAGGTGAGTTTTTTTCTCACAATATTTTTATTAAAGTCTCCTTTAAATCTGTCATAATAATATGGTTAAAATTTAACTTTTCTTTATCTTATCATATTTTCTTTAAAAAAGCCAAAAAAAATACACTTGACATTAAGTGTATTTTTTGTGTTTTATACTAAACACCAATTAATTTCTTTTTTTCAGATTTTTTTTAATATTTCATTAGTTTTTGAAAAAGGTTTGCTTCCAAAAAATCAATTATAAGCAGAAAAAGGAGAGGGATGAACTCACTCTATTATAAAATGTTTTTTTGTATCAATTAATGATTTTTTACTTTTAGCAAAGTTTCACCAAAGTATGAAAATAATTCACTCTGCATTATCAGAAATTCACTTTATAACATTGTCAGTAAAAGTTTCCCAACCGATTTTAGCATGACTTGCTGGCATTCAAGCTCTTACTGTTAAAATTGCATTGAGGAGTAAAACTCACTCTCTACACCATTTTTCTAGATTCCCACTTTGAGGTATTTCACATCAGATATCTTCATGTAATTCTTTAAATATATTTTTTAAACTTGGTGGAGGTGGTACAAAATCTTGCACTGAAAAACTAAGTCCATGAGCTTGATAAGCCCCGTGATATGGATCTTGTCATAAAATAACTACTTTAAGTTCTGAAAATGGAGTTTTTTCAAAAGCATTGAGAACTTTATCAAGAGGTGGATAAATAGTTTCTCAAAGATTTATATCTTGAACTATAGTTTTTTTGATATTTTTGTAGTACTCGCTAGAAAATTCATTTTCAAGAATTTTTAGCCAACTTGGGTGAATATTTGGGGAATGCATAAATGTAATTTAAAAATATTTAAAATATTTTATTTAAGGTATAAAAAAAATCAAAACATAATTTGTTTTGATTTTTAATTCTTAATCTAAATCCAAATATTGATCAATTCTTATTTGCCAAACAAATTCGTCAATATGTGAAACTAGTATCATTCCTCATTCAAATTGGTCTAGGGCTTGAGCTATTACTGGAATATGTCTGAAATTTATATGATTTGTTGGTTCATCTAGGATTAATATACCAGGTTTCAAAAATACTAATCTACAAAAAGCTACAAGTCATTTCATTCATTCTGATAATACTCCAATTTGAGATTTCATGATTTCTCCCGTGATAAGAAATCCAGCTGCGGTACTTCTGAGTTCTTGTTCTTCCATATCAGGACCAGCAGCTTTTCTAAGACAATCATAAACTGTCTCATTAAAATCAAGATTTGAAAAGTCTTGTCTGTAATATCCGATTTTTACTCAAGGAGTAAGGTGTACTCAATCTTCTTGTCAATTAACTATTTTTTCTAGTAGTGTTGACTTTCAAATACCATTTGGTCCAGAAAGCAAGATATGATCATCTTTTCTTAGATCTACTTCTATATCTTTTACAGTAACTTCATCATTTTTTATGATATGAACACTTCTAATTTTTAAAAGTACTCAACCAATATCTTCTTGAAGAGGAATAGTGAATTCTCTAATAGTTTTATCTTCTTTTCTAGTATCAACTATATCATCTTCCATTTCATCCGCTGCTTCTCTCATCTTTTTTGCTACAAGTCTTAATTTTCATCATTTGTGTGCAAATTTTTCTGCTTGTTCTTTTTTGGCTTGAGCTTCTTTTGCAAGACGTGCATTTGCCATATTATCTTTTTCAATTTTTCTCTTAATTTGTTCAACTACATCGTTGTAATCTCATACAAATTGTTCTGTTACTTTTGTATGTACATCTAGATAAATAACTCAATCAGTAAAACTATTTAAAAATTCAGCATCATGAGAAATAACTAAAACGGTTTTTTTATAGTTTTGTAAAAAAGTCGTTAAATGCCAAATTCATTCTTTATCTAGGTTATTTGTTGGTTCATCTAAAAGTAAAATATCAGGATTTTGAATTAAAGCTGCAGCGAGTAAAAGTCTTGCTTGTTGTCCTCCTGAAAATGCTTTAATTTGTTTATCAAGAGGAGCTTTTAAATTTACGACATCTAAAATCTCTTTAATATCTTTATCTATATTAAATTGATCTTTATCTGGATGATATTTTCTAAAAAAAGCTTGAACTGTAAGTTCTTTATCTTCTGGAAGTACTACTTGGTATCCAGTCGCAATCGTTGCTCCGGGAGTAATATTTATGACTCCGGAAATTTTTTGTAAGCTTCCATTAATTAGTTTGAAAATAGTTGATTTTCAAGCACCATTTTGTCCCATAAGAGTCAGTTTTGCTCCAGATCTTACATTGAATGTTGCATCTTCTAAAATAGGTTTTCTGTGGTCGTAGTGAAATTCTACTCATTTAAAACTGATGACCGTTTCATTTGCCATTGTTATTTTTATTAAAAATTTAAAATCGGGATAATTATATGATTTTTAGGTAAAAAGCAAGTTTTATATTTTTACAAACCAATCAAATATTTTTTGATGATTTTCTAAAAATTCAGGATGCCATTGAACTCAGTAAATATTTTTTTCTTTATGTTTTATAGCCTCTATTATTTCATCATTACTTTTAGCAACTATTTGTAAATCATTTCAAAGTTTTTTTATTGATTGATGATGAATAGAATTTACATTTATTGATTGACTATTAAAAATATCGTATAAAAAAGAATTTTTTTCTATATTTATTTTATGAATTTCTTCCTCTTTTTTTATATGATTCATATGATTTTTTACATCTCCATGTAAACTTCATCAAAAAAATACATTTATAATTTGCATTCATTTACAAATTCAAAGTATTGGTTTCTCTCTTTTAATAGCTTCTTTTAAAAATAACATTAAAAATTCGTCATGTTCTTTTATAGTATCAATACTTCAATTATTTTCTTCTCAATAAAAGCTTGGATCAATATCATTTCCTCAAGGTATTATAAAACTATCTAAAAAATCTAGATAATAATCTATTTTTTTTATATTTGTTGGTATTATAAATGATATAGCGTTATGAGTATTTTCAATACAATGTGTATATCAAAAACTTAAACGATTTGTTTTTCAAATTATTTCATCATACTTGTGAACTGCTAAAATTCCTATTTTTTTCATATATAAATTTAAAAATATTTTCTTGCATTTTATATTTTTTTTGTAAAAATAAAGTTTTTCTTTGATTTTTCTTTTACATTTTCTTATTTTCCTTATTATAAGGGTATTATATGTTAATTTTTATATTATGGAAAGAATAATTTTTGTTCCTTGAGATAGGGTTTCTTTAGTTATTCCTGAAAAACAGGATTTTGAAGTGATGTATAAATGAATTAATAATATTAATATTATTAAATACTTACAACCTATTCGTCATAACACTCGTGAAACAGAGGAAAAGTTTTTAAGCGATAAATTAGAAAAGGCTGATAAATTTTTTGTTATTATGAAAAATGATACAAAAGAGATAATTGGTTCAGTTTGATTTAATGAGTTTGATGATATTTCAAGAAATTGACTTATTTGAATTACGCTTTACGATGAATCAATGATGTGAAAGTGATATTGAACTGAAGGTATGAATCTTTTCTTAAAATATGCATTTGAGTATTTAGGATATCATAAAGTAAGATTAAATGTTTTTGGAAGTAATCTAAGAGCTAAAAAATCTTATGAAAAGTCATGATTTAAAACTGTATGAGTTTTTAAGGATGAAGTTTATATAATGGGAAAATATGAAGATAGTATTGCTATGGAGATGTTAAGAAGTGAATATAATTTAAAGCAATAATATGAAACAAAGAACTTGATCAATAATTGTTTTTTACAATAAAGAATGAAAGGTCTTACTTCAAGAAAGATGAAATTACGCAAAAGTATGAGAGGATTGGGCTTTTTTTGGTGGATGAATAGAAGAATGAGAAACTCCAGAAGAGTGATTTTTTAGAGAAGCTCGTGAAGAACTTGGACTTGATATGAATGAATTTGATTATAAATATATTTGAGAACAAACTTAGTATTATCCAGAAGTAGACTTTAAAGCAACTCGTCATTTTTTCTTGATAAAAACAGATAAAAAAGAAAGTGATTTTCAAGTATTTGAAGGAATATGTTGTAAATATTTTACTTTAGAAGATGCAAGAATTTTAAAATTTCCACTTAATCAAAATAATATGATTGATTTTATTTCAAAATATATTTTTTAATAAATTATTATGCCACAATTACAAAATTATAGAGAAAGTATAGACCAAATTGATGCTCAGATTATAGAATTACTTGCTAAAAGATTTGAAGTAGTTAAGAAAGTTTGAGAATATAAAAAGAAAAATAACCTACCACCTTTTCAGCCAGAAAGATGGCAACAAGTTTTATCTTCAAAAAAGGAACTTGCAAAACAATATTGAATAAATCCAGATTTTATAGAGAAAATTTGGAATGAAATACATGATTATGCGCTATATTTAGAAAAATAATATCTAATAATTGACTTTATTTAAAAAATTTGATAATATTAAGAAAAATAATATTTTATAATTTTTCTTATGAATGATTTAGAGTTGTTTTTAGAGCCAGATCCTGATTTTGAAAATAGATTAAAAGAACAATCTTCTGTAAAAGTAGAAGCTTCTGGACTTCTTCAATCAAAAACTGTTTTTCCAGAAATTATTTCTGGAATTTTGGATGAACCTGATTTAGAATTACCAGTAGTTCAAAAACATAACTGAACTAAATCAAATTCTTCAATATTTCCAGAAATTAATTTTTTAGATGGTGAAAAAAGTGTTACTTCTGTAGTAGAAAAACCAGAGGAATATTTATCTGAAATAGAAAAACAAAAATCTTTTTATTCTATGCGTTTTCAAGAGATTTTAAAAATCAATTCAAATGAAAGTTTAGAAATATATATAAAAAGATATGCAAAAATTATGTTATATATTTTAGAACAATTTCATATATTTAAAAATGATAAAAAACATCATAATTGAGATAAAAGATATTTTCTCAAATTTATGATTGATTTAAAGAAAATTTTAGGAGAAATTAATAACGAAGAACAAGAAAAAAATTATAGAGATAATATTTTAAAAAGACCTTATATAAAAATTTCTTGAGAATTAAAGGAGGAAATAGAACTTTTATTTAATATTTATTATTCGTCTTATATAGATTGACAAAAACAAATACATGAAAAAGTCAGATTGGAAGAAATTGAGAAAAGGAGAAAATTGGAGGAAAGTATATCTCAAATTTATGAAGAATTAAACTCTCAGTTAAACTTAGATAATCCAAATGAAACTCCAGCACAAAAAGAAATAAGATTAAAAAAAGAGGAATTAGCAAAAAAAAGAATAAAAAGAGATTCTCATTTAAGTCAGTAAAAAAAATAAAAAAAGTTATAAAAACTAATTTTGTCACTTTTTTTATTTTTTTCGTTTTTATATTTGATTTAGAAAAATTAAATCTTATAATTGTAAATTATTTCTTAATATACTTTATATGAAATCACAAAATAAGATGATTGTGACAATTTTGTCATTTTTTCTGCTTTCTTTGGCTATTTTGCCAAATCTAAAAGCAGATGTATTACCACAAGATTTGCAAAATGCTCAAATACTTGCTGATGCTTGAGTTATAGTAAATAATTCATCAAATCCTTGAGCTTATAATCTGACTTCTTCTATAACTAGAAGGGAGATGTTAAAAGTTATGCTTAATTTAGCTTGAGTTAAACCAAATGAGCTTTGCGAATGAAAATTTGCAGATATGAAACCATCAGACTGGGGATGTAAATATGCTGAAGCTGCATTAAAACTAGGGTATATTGCAGCAAATAAAAACTTTAGACCAAATGATTTAGTCTCAAAAGCTGAAAGTCTTAAAATGATTTTTAAAGCTAAATGAATTGAATCTCCAAAAACTTCTGATTGGAGAGTTTGATATATGCAAAAAGCAGTAGAACTTTGATATTCAGAAAAATTTTCAGATTATGATAGTGCTTGAAAAAGAAGTTTTGTTTTCAATGTATGAGCAAAAACTATTTCTAAAGTTTCAAGAGTAAAAGAAGAAATCATGTCATATGATAAACCAAAAGTACTTTTAGCTTTTACAAAAGAAATGAATAGGCCTTCAGTATTATCAAATTTAAAAGTTTATCCAGAAATTGCTTATACCACAAATTGGATCGATGATAAAAACCTAGAACTTGTAATTTCTGATTTAGTGAGAAATGAAACTGATTTGCTTGTAAATGTCCTTGATAGTGCTTTAACTTCATCTTGAGAAAAACTAGAAAAAACTTACTCAAAAAAATTCAAAATTGATGGTGAAGCTTTAATTTATTTTGTTACTCCTTCTTGATTAGTAACTGATTTAAATCAAAATATTACCGTTCGTTTTTCAAAACCTATGGTTGCTTTAACAAATCTTGATAATCAAACTAAATGTCCTATTGAGATAACACCGCAAATACCCGGAAAATGTGTTTGGATAACAACTTCTACTTTTCAATTTAGACCTGAAAAAGGATTTCCTACTTGATGAAAATACTTAATAAATATTCCTTCTTGAATAACTACCATTGCTTGAGATAAAACTATAAATTCAAAATCATTTGAAATAACAACACCTGATTTTGCTTTAGTTTCAGATATAAATACTCTATGAGCAGATGAGAAATTAAATTTTGCTTTTAATGATGAAGTAAGTCTTGATAGCTTTAAAAATAATTTTAATTTAAGCTCTATTTCAAATGATAGTTTAACTTTTTCTTATTATAAGTGAGAATCTGATTTGGAAGAAAATAAAAATATAGTTTCTGTTTACCCAAAAACTTGAGATTGGTGATATGACAAAAACTATACATATTCTATTTTTAATAAACTTACTTCTTCAAGATGAAATGTTGGGTTAAAAAATACTATTTCAAAAAACTTTACTACAAATGATTTTTTGGTTAGTTATAATCCAGTAGTATTTTTAAATGAAAATGCGGAAGAAAAATACGATATTTCAAATTTGAAACAATCGCAAAATAAAGATGTAATTACAACTTCAAATCCTTCTGTATTACTTTCTTTTTATAAAGAAATTTCTTTAGATAAAAGCTTATTTTCTTCAAATCTTCCTTTTAAATTACATTATGTAAAAACTTCAAATTATGATAATTGAAAGGTGGAATTATTAGAAGATAAAAAACAAGTTTTAATAACTTTTACAGGAAATATAAATAATGATTTTTCATTAAAAATAAATTTATCAAAAATATCATCAACTTCAGACAAAGTCTTAAATTTTAAAACAAAAGAAAATAATTCTATTATTTCTTACAAACAAATAAATTATAAAAAAGCTTGTTTAGAAGTGAAAAACGATATTTGATATAATAATAACTTTAAGTCATTTGTCTTTGATAAATATGGAAAAGTTGATTATATGTATAAAGTAGATACTTGGACGAGAGATAGTGATTGTGCTTACTCAGCTTGAAAGAATAGATATATTTTAAATACAAGACTTAATCCTAGTTCTGATTATAAATTAACTATTAAATCTACTTTTATTGACGCAGATAATTATCCTTTAGATAAAGATTATAATTATAATTTTTCAACTTCTAAAGCATTAAACGAAGATAAAAGTGTTTCAATAATTGATGGAAGACAACTAGTTTTAGTTCCAAATGATGTAACTCCGATTTCAGTTTGATTACAATCAGTAAATTTATCACAAGTTTCTGCAAAAGTTTGTGTGGGAGATTTAGATATATTGAGTCCAAATTATTTAAAAAATGGAGATTGCGTAACTAAAACTATTAAATTAAATAATTTATGATTTAAACCAAATATTTCTGTAATTGATTTAGAAAAAGTTTATGGTAAATATATTACTAAAAAATATATTACTTTAGAAGTTTCAAAACTTAGTGCTGATAAAACTGAATACGAAGCTAAAAATGATTATTACATACAAAAATCAAGTTTTGTAATTAGTGATATTTCTGCAACGATTAAATCAGCAAAAAATAATTTATTATGGTTACATAACTATTCTTCTTGAGCTAATTTATCAAACGAAATAGAAAAAATTGAATCTTATAAAAAGGAAGCAAAATACTCAATCTTTGGAAGTTATGAATGAGAAAAAGTAACTTTAGATAAAAATATTTCTTTCACTGCTAAATCTGATTGAATGTATGAACTTGGAGAATCAAATTTTAATACATTACTAATTACATTGAAATCTTGAGAGCAAGTAATTTTAGATAATGTTTATAGTTATTATTATGCAAACCAAAATATTTATAATTACATAACAACTGATAAACCAGTTTACAAGGCTTGAGAAAAAGTTCAAATTTCAGGAATTTCAAGAATATTGTCAGCAAAATGATACACTATAAATACTTCATCTGTTCAAGTTTATGTAAGAGATAGCCAATATAAAGAAATATTAAATAAATCAGTTTCTCTAAATTCACTTTGAGCATTTGATTTAATTTTTGACTTAAAAGCTGATACAAAACTTTGAAATTATACAATTGAAGTTTGAGGAAATTCTCTTAGCTTTGCTGTTGAAGAATACGAAAAACCAGATTTTAAAATTGAATCAAAATCTAAAAAAGATAGTTATGTATTTGGTGAAACTGCAAAAATTGATGTTGCTTGAGAATATTATATCGGACTTCCATTATCTAACTGAGAATGAAGTTATAATTTAATATCATCAGAATTTTACTTTGATTGATGAAAGACAACTTGATATGATTTTTGAGAACAAAATAATTTCTGGTGGGGAATTATGTCAAGATACGATAAATTATGATGAGTGTATTATGGTGGAAATAATACAGAAAAAACTTGAAAATTTGTTTTATGAAGTGATGGAAAAACTACTCTTGATATACCACTAGAAGATTCTACAAAAGATAAAATTTATACAGTTTCTACAACAGTAACTGATCCAAATACTAAAAAATCTATTTCTACTAACGCAACTTTTAAAGCTATAAGAAGTAAAACTTTCTTATGAGTAAAATTTGATAAATACTATTACGCATTCAAAGATAAAGCTAATATATGATTTGTTTCTGTTGATATAGAGGGGAATAAACTCGCAAATCAAAGTTTTAACTATAAAGTTTATAAAGTAGATTATGAGTATGACGAAAATACTTACAGATACGATACAAAAGAAACTTTAATAATTGATAAAAATATTTCTACAAATGCGTCATGAGTTTTAAGTGATAGTTTTACTTTTGATAAATATTGAGAATACAGATTTGAAATATCAAATGGAAAATATAAAACTACAAAAACTATATATGTTTCAGGTTGAGATATTTTAAGACCAATTGATGCTCAAAATAATATTGAAGTATTAGCCGATAAAGACATCTATAAAGTAGGAGAAACTTCAAAAATAGTTATTTCTTCACCAGTAACTTGAGTAAAAGCTTTAGTTACAATTGAGAAATTAGATGAAGTACTAAACTACAAAGTAATTGATATTGATAGTTTTTCAAAAGAAATTGAAGTTGATATCAAAAAAGAATACCTACCAAACTTTAATGTTGGAGTTTATATAATAAAAGATGTTGCAACTGCTAAAGAATCTTTAGAAAAATTAAAAACTCTAAGAGTTGAAATGTTGAAAGTTGAACAAGACTTGCAAACTGAAAAAAATACTGATTATATTCCATACAGAGTTTATGATTTAAGTATTTGGCCAGTTCCAAAAGAGGAAAATCTAGATACTGATTTGTTATCAAAATTGGCTCAGTATAGAGTAGAGGAAAGAGAATTATTAAATAAAATATTGCCTGAATATTATACTTGAACAAAAGAAATTAAAGTAGATCTTGAAAGTATAAAATTAAGTTCTTCAATAAAACTTGATAAAACAAGCTATTTACCATGAGATAAACAAAAAATTGAATTAACTATTACTGATAATTCTTGAAAACCTATCACTTGAGAATTAACTTTATCAATTATTGATCAGTCACTTCTTGCTTTAAAAGACAATAAAACTGATATTGTAAATTATTTTTATACAAATGTTTATAATTCAGTTCAAACACTTTGAAATATGCAAAATCTTTTAAAAAGAATTGAGTTTAATATTGAAGATAATGTAGAAAATCAAGTGAGAGAAACTTCAGCTTGATGAGATAGTTTTGGTGCATTATTTTCTGATTTTGCAACAGAAGAAGCAGTTATGTCTCCAGTAATGGATATGGATGATTGAATGAAAAAAGAGATGAATAGTATTTCATCTGATGAAGCTCAAAATCCAAATGCAACTCGCCTAAGAACTGAATTTAAAGATTTAGCTTTTTATAAAGCAAAAGTTGTGGTTACAAATTGAAAAGTGAGCTTAGAAGTTCCTGCACTTCCTGATAATTTAACTACTTGGGTGATTTCTGGATTTGCTTATACTGTTGATACAAAAGTAGGTAATTTTGAAAATACTTTTAAAGTACAAAAGCAGTTAAGTTTATTACCTCAAATACCAAGATTTTTCTTAAACTCTGATAAAGCTGAAGTTGGATGACTTATTGTAAATAACACTTCTTCTTCAAAAGATGTAAAAGTAACTCTTGATATGACAAATATTACTTGAACTGGAACTTTAGAAAAAACAGTTTCAGTTTGACCAAATTCTAGTACTTTAGTAACTTTCCCAATTGAAATTAGTACTCAAGAACTTGATAAAAATTCTTTAACTGAAATTTCTCTAAAAGCAGTTTCAGGAGAACTTGTTGATAGTGTAAAAGTTTCAAAACCTATTTATCCTTCAAAAACTTCTGAGTATGTATTTACAAATGGGATGACTGAGGATTTAAGTTATGAAGAAAAAGTGAATTTCGAAAATGTTGCAAAAAATGGTTGATATCTAGAAGTTTCACTTTGAGCAACTATTTTAACAAACCTTACAAAGAATTTAGATAAAGTTTTATATTTCC
The DNA here is from genome assembly GCA_047637875.1 of Patescibacteria group bacterium. Taxonomy (GTDB): domain Bacteria; phylum Patescibacteriota; class Gracilibacteria; order BD1-5; family UBA6164; genus UBA7396. The sequence continues at coordinate 62,781 of JBLJBH010000016.1, read as the reverse complement.
CATATGATAATTTATCTTCAAAAATTAATTTCTTAAAAAATGCACTTGCTTTAGAAGAACTTTATAAGAAATTAGATAAAACTTCAGATTTTGAAAATATTGAACTTACGGACTACAATGATAAAACTTACAAAGTTCAAGAAGTAATAAATCTTGTAAAAAATGATATAAAAAATTATGTTCAAGTAGATAATGGATTATCGTATTTCAAAGATTGTGATAAATGGTGGTTTTCAGATACTTGTTCAAATATGGATATCACTTGAGATTTCTTAAATCTAAATATATCTGTAGATTGAGTAGATAATAAAAAGTTGCTTGAATATTATAAAAAAGCCTTAATAACAAGAATAGAAGAAAATAAAAAATATAATATTGAAACAACTACTGTAGCTGATTTTTTACCAATTGCATTATATAAAGATAGTGATTTCGTTTCAAAATATTTTAAGCCAGAAACTGAGCTATCAAATTTAGAAAAACTTGATTATTTAAAACTTTATAAATTACTCCAAACAACTTGAACTAAATCAAGCGAATATTTAACTGATTTAAAAAATGCAGTTTTAGTTGAAGCAAGAGGTTCGGTATTACCGAGCTACGAATCATATAGTTCACTAGATAATTCTGTTGCAACAGCTAAAATGATACAAGTATTAATTGATAATTGAGTTTGAGAAAAACTCCTAACACAAAAATTAGTAAGATTCTTAATTTCAAATAGAAACGAGGAATGAAATTATTATACATATGATTTCTCTGAAGTTATAAATGCAATTAACAAATACGTTGAATACACTAATGAATTAAAAGATGTTAATTTCACTGCAAAAACTTTCTTAAATAGCAAAGAAATTATGACTTCAACTTTTGGTGAATCAAATAAATTTGAAGTTGATAAAAAAACATTTAATTTTGAAGATTATCTAGTTTCATGAGAAAACTCACTTGGATTTGAAAAAACTGGAAATTGAAAATTATATTATGATGTTTGAGTAAGATATTATTTACCAGTATCTGAAATGAATTCTAGAGAAGAGTGAATTACAGTTTCTAGAAATTATTACAATTATGATGAATATAAATCTGCTTTCAAAAAAGATTGTATAACTCCTTGGTGGTATTATGATTTTTGATGATATTGTTTCACAAAAAAAGTTAAAAATATTGATAGTATTACTCAGGCAAATAAATGAGATTATATAGTTTGAGAAATAGAAATTTTACTAGATAAAGAAAGAACTGATGTTGTAGTAAATGACTATTTACCAGCTTGAGCTGAAATATTAAATACAAATTTTAATACAACTTCTTCAGAGGTAAAAGATATTTCTGGGCAAGCAAATAAATCTTGGTGGTACGGATGATTTGATTTAGTAGAGCAAAAAGATGATAGAGTTTACCTTTATGCTAAACATCTAAATGCTTGAAGTTATAAATATACTTATGTATTAAAAGCAAATCATATTTGAAATTATAACCTAAAACCAGCAACTGCTGAACTTATAGACAAACCAGAAATTTGGGGAAGAAGTAGTGGAGGAAAATTTGAGATAAAATAAAATAAAAGCAAAACGAAAGTTTTGCTTTTATTAATTTTTCACTATAATATTTATACCATTTTTAACTGAAAAGGAGATTTTGAAAAATGGAAACAGGTGCTGTTGGTGGAGCATCAAGTGTGATGTTCCAACAAGTTGCAGCGATGCAAGCTCCGGAAAAAAATGCTGCAGCGATGCAGCAAGAAATGCAGCAGGTACAGAAGCAAACGGACCAAAACCGTATTGAATCTGCAAAAGCGTCAGGTAGTTCCTTGGGAACCAATGTGAATACTTACGCTTGAGGATTTTTCCTCCAAAAAGGTTGTTTGGAAACAGACACCTTTTTATTTTTATTAAAACTTGCAAAAGCTAATATAAGTGCTAATATAATAAAGTATTATAAATTAACTAAAAAAGTTATGGAAAGACAACAAACAAAAAGAAAGAAAGCCTTTACCTTAGTGGAGTTAATAGTAGTAATAACAATATTGTGAATATTAGTAACAATATGATTTATGTGATTTAAAAATTTCATAAAAGATGCAAGAGATGGAAATAGAATAATGACAATAAAGAATATAGAAAATGGTTTAAAGTTAAATTATATAAAGAGTAATAAATACCTAGAACCAGAATGAGAAGTAATTCATTGAGAAATAAATGGAAAGAAACTGATAAAAGTATGAGAATTTTGAAAAGAAAATGCAAGACAAATAAATATAAATAATGTTATAGTAGATCCACTAACAAAACAATACTATAAATATGGAACAGATGCTAGAAATAAATATTATGAAATAGCATCAGTATTAGAATGAGAAATAGCATATAAAAGTATATTAACAAAGACTTACGCATCTAGTGAATACAAAGCAAAAGTTACATGAAATTATCCTGGATATATAAAATTTAACTCTTGAAGTGAACTCTGGATAGCAAATATCCCAAGTATAATATTAAATAATACATGAAGTGTAGAATTATTATGAACAGAAGCATATTATGTAGTAGATAAATGAGAAAATTTACCATATAAAATAAATAATGAAATAATACAAAAAATCCAATCAAATGAATTAATTAAGAAAATAACAAAATCCCAAAATGCTATATTAACATGAGTAAATATAACATGAATAACAGAAACAAATTTTGAAGAATATTTTAGCTGAACAATACTAGAAAGCTTTAATGTAAATAAAGTAGATGTATGAAATATACAAATACTAAAAGAATCAGTAAAACAAATAGTACTATGAAGTAGTACAACACAATACAATTCATGTGCAACTCCACCAAACTATACAGATGCAATATTTACAATATGAACACCAAATAAACAAAATCAAGAATGGCAATCAATAAGTGAGGAAACAGGATGTTATTGGACATGTTGAGTATGAAAAGTACTTTTATGAAATGAATGTGTGTCAGAAAATTGTAGTGGAGAAACACCAGATGGAACAATCAAAGTAGTAAATGCTACACAATTATTATGATGAACATGGCATTATAGTGAAACAGATGGAGTATGTACATATAAATGTTGAGAAAATTATACAGAAAATGGATGAAATTGTGAACCATCAACAAGAACAAATCAAACATGTACTTGATTGATAGCAAATGCAGTTTGGAATTCTGCAAGCCAAATTACACAAACATGGAGTTGATCATTATCAGAGTGGACCCCAACACTAACATGATCATACAATGAAACAACATCAACAACTGATTGTATATACAAATGTAGTGAATGATTTGTTTATGATACAGATACAAGCACTTGCAAATCAGACAGACAATATTCTTTGATGTTTGATAGTGCTAGTAATCAATATTTATCAAGAACCCCAACAACTGCTTGAAATAGAAAAACTTGGACTTGGAGTTGATGGGTGAAATTATGAAATATAGCAACTAATCATACTTTTTTTGCAGCTAGGACTGGAGTTTGAGGTTCGTATACAGTTTTATCTATAAAATCTGATTGAACTTTTCGTATTGAAGATAATACTGAATTATGATATCCTTTTTTAAAAACAAATACATTATTTCGTGACCCATCAGCATGGTATCATATAATTGTTTCAGTTGATATGACGCAAGATGATTCTACAGATAGAGTAAAAGTATGGGTAAATTGAAAATTACAAACTTACGCTTCATATAATGTTCCTGCAAAAAATACAGATTTATCTATTAATAATAATTCATTAACTCATCTAATTTGACAACAAGCGTGATGATCATATGTTAATTGATATATGTCAGAAGTAAACTTTGTAGACGGACAAGCTCTGACTCCAACTGCTTTTTGAGAAACAAACTCTACAACATGACAATGGGGGCCAAAAAAATATACTGGAAATTATGGAACGAATGGGTTTTATTTGGATTTTGTAGATGGAGCTGATTTATGAAAAGATAAAGCTGGAAGCAATAATTGGGTTCTCAATGGAGGGATGACTCAAGCAAATAATCAAGTATTAGATCATCCTACAAATAATTTTGCTACTTTAAATCCACTTTCTGTAATATTAAATTGAGGTTGATTAGTAAATCAAAATTTGAGATTATATTGACTTTTTTGAGGCTCATCTGCATTTGCTGATTCAACTATAGCTATAAATAAAAATTTATATTATTTTGAAGTTTATGCTGAAAGTAATGCTTGATATTGACAATCATTTCTTTGAATAAGAGATATTTCATCTGGAAATTCTTATTGAAAATGGGTATGAAATGGAGCTGATTATACATCATATTGAGTTTATGGGGTAGCATTAAATTTTTCTACTTGAAAATGATGGATAAAACTCCCATCTAATTCTTGGGTTACTTGAGATCCTGTAACAGATACAATACCAACTTTTACTTTTCCTGTATGAATTTATTTACTCCCTACAGCTATAACAAGTAGAACATCTGGTTCTAATCATGCTTGATATGCTAAATGGAACTTCTGACAATGATGACAATCAGGACTTACATATTATCCAAGTGCTTGATGATATTTTAAATATACACCACCAACATGATTTAAAGCACTTTCAACAAAAAATCTACCAGAACCAACAATTAAAAAACCAAATGAACATTTTGATGTTGTGACTTATACTTGAGATTGAAATACAACAAAATCTATTAATACATTAAATTTTCAACCTGATTTAGTCTGGATAAAGAATAGAGATGCAGCATCTGATTATAGTATTCATGATTCTGTGAGATGAGCAACAAAAAGATTAAGATCAAATCAGACATTAGCTGAAAATACTGAAGCTATGCAATCATTTGAATGAAATTGATTTACAGTTCTCTGAGCTTGATGAGTAAGTAATGTTTTAAATAATAAATATGTCGCATGGAATTGGAAAGCTTGATGAGCAGCAGTAACAAATACTTGATGAACTATTACAAGTCAAGTTTCAGCAAATCAAACTGCAGGTTTTTCTATTATTACATGGATATGAAATAGTATAGCTGGAGCTACAATTTGACATGGATTAAATAGTACTCCAAAGTTTTTTATGACAAAATCTAGAAATAGTGGAACTGCCTCAGACCATTGGACTATATATCATGAATCTATGGATATATCATCTTCACAAAATTATGCTATGCATTTGAATTTAACAAATGCAAAAAATGCTGCAGTTGATTATTGGAATAATACAACACCGACCAGTACTTTAATTACTCATTGATATAATTCAGCATATATAAATGTTTTATGACGTAATTATGTTACATATGCTTTTGCAGAAATTCCATGATATTCAAAATTTTGAAGCTATACATGAAATTGAAATTTAGATGGTCCTTTTGTGTATACTGGTTTTAGACCAAAATATGTTATGATAAAAAGAACAGATTCAACATGACCTTGGATAGTTTATGATACAAAAAGGGATGAATATAATAAATCATATAAAGAAATTTTGTTAAACTCATCAACTAATGAAAATAATATTACAGAAAATATTTCATGATCTCATGATATTCTTTCAAATTGATTTAAAGTTCGTTCAGCATCTACAGATACTAATTATGCTTATGAAAACTTTTCTTGATGAACTTACATATATGCAGCATTTGCTGAAGCACCTTTTAAATATGCAAATGCTAGATAAAAATAAATTATAAAAAAACAAACGAAAGTTTGTTTTTTATTTTAAAAAATTTGCATTTATATAAAAGAGTATATAATAGTATATATTTTATATTTAAAAAAAGAAATAATTTTAATCTTTACTTTCAAAAATAAAAAATTCGCTCAATTTACAGTTTTAAGTAAATCTCGCTAAAATTTTATATTTTTTCAAGCAAATCTTTTCATTCTTTCTTTTTTATAATTTTTTATATTATGATATCAAAAGTTTTTTGTATAACAGTGAATTGACTTGAAAGTGAAATAATAGAAGTAGAAGTTGATATAAATGCAGGTTTGCCAAATTTCACCATAGTTTGACTTCCTGATCAATGAGTTCAGGAAAGTAAAGAAAGACTTAGAAGTGCTTTAAAATCATCCAATTTTAAACTTCCAACAACTCGTATAACTGTGAATTTGGCTCCAGCAGATATAAAAAAATCATGAGTTTCTTTTGATTTACCGATTGCAGTTTGAATACTAAATAATGCTTGAGATATAAATGAAAATGATTTTTTAAAAACTTCAATTTTTATCTGAGAACTATCTCTTGATGGAAGTGTGAGAGCAGTAAATTCAATACTTCCAAGTGTAATTTGAGCAATGGAAATGTGACACAAAAATATTTTTGTTCCATATGATAATTTCTATGAAGCATCAATTATTGAATGAATAAATATAATTTCAGTACAAAATTTATCAGATTTGGTGGCATTTTTAAATTGAGAAAAAGTTTTAGAAAATCCACCAAAACTTGATTTAGCTGATTTTAAGAAAAAAGGGAATTCTGCATATGATTTTAAATATGTTGCCTGACAAATTCAAGCAAAACGTGCTTTAGAAATTGCTGCAGCTGGACTACATAATATTATTATGTCAGGTCCTCCATGAAGCTGAAAAACACTTTTAGCTAAAACTTTTTCAACTATTTTGCCAGAATTGACTTTGGATGAAATGATAGAAATTTCAAAAATTTATTCTATTTCTGGGCTTTTAACTAAAGATTTACCACTTATCACAAAAAGACCTTTTAGAACAGTTCATCACACTGCTAGTTCTATAAGTATTATTTGAGGTTGAAGAAATGCAAAACCTGGGGAAATATCTCTTGCTCATAAATGAGTTTTATTTTTAGATGAAGTTTTAGAGTTTCCAAAACAAGTTTTGGAAGTTTTAAGACAACCACTAGAAGACGGAACTATAAGTGTAAATAGAGTAAATTCTAGTTACACTTATCCTGCAAAATTTGTGCTTTTATGAGCTATGAATCCTTGTCCATGTTGATATTTAACTGATCCAGATAAGGAATGTATTTGTTCTCAGGATGCTGTAAAAAGGTATCGTGCAAGGCTTTCAGGTCCTATGGTTGATAGAATTGATATCATGATAGAAGTTCCGAAAGTGAAAGTGGAAGATTTTTCTAGCAAAAAAGATTATTCAAAAATAGAAGATTCTAAAACGATAGCTATAAGAGTTGAAAAAGCAAGAAATATACAATTAAAACGTTTTAAAGATTTAAAAATTACTTCAAATAGTCAGATGAGTTCAAAGGATGTTGAAAAGTTTTGTGCGCTTGATGAAGCAAGTGATAAGATGTTAAAACAAGCAGTAAATACTATGAACTTGTCAGCAAGGGCATATTATAGAGTATTGAAACTTGCTCGTACTATTGCTGATTTAGAATGAGTAGAAAATATTGAAGTTGCTCATATAGCAGAAGCTTTGAGTTATAGGAGAGGGGAAGAATAAATATTTATTTGAAAAAAAAAGGGATTTTTATATAATCCCTTTATTAATACTAAAGAATGAGTATGAATGTAAAAATTAATAAATTTTTCACTTTAAATAATCCCTTTGGGGTATAATTTTTTGATGAGAAAATATTATTAATTTAAAATTTAACTATAAAACTATGTTACAATTATCAAAATTTCCAATTAAAACACTAAAATCAGCTCCAAAAGTATCGGATAATAAATCAACTTCTTATTTACTACAAGCTTGATTTATTAGACAAGAAATGGCTTGAGTATATCATTATTTACCATTTTGATTAAGAGTTTTAAGAAAAATAGAAAATATTATTAGAACTGAAATGAATTCTATATGAGCTCAAGAGATACTTATGCCGGCTCTTGGTAGTAAAGAACATTGGGAACAAACAGGAAGATGGAATACTATTGATGTACTTTTTCACTTGCCAGCTTCAGATAACAAAGAATATGCTTTAAATCCAACTCACGAAGATTTAGTTACTCCTTTAGTTAGCGAATTTGTTCAATCATATAAAGATTTAGAGTTTTGAGTATATCAAATTCAAAATAAATTTAGAAATGAAAAAAGAGCAAAATCATGAATTTTAAGATGAAGAGAATTTATCATGAAAGATTTATATTCTTTTCATAAATCTGAAAAAACTTTACTTGAGTACTATGAAAATGTAAAAAAATCATATAAAAATATTTTTGATAAATTAGGTATTTGAAATGATACTTATGAAACTCTAGCTTCTGGATGAGACTTTACAACACTAAATTCTCATGAATATCAAACTATTTTAGGTATTTGAGAAGATGAAATTTATATTTGTAAAGATTGTAATACAGCACATAATAAAGAAGTAGTAGATACAGAAAATGGATTTGTATGTTCAAAATGTAAATCAAAGAATGTAAGAGTTGAAAAAGCTTGTGAAGTTGGTAATATTTTTCCACTAATGACTAGATTTTCAGATGCGTTTGGTATGAAATATAGTGATGTTGATGGGAAAGCTAATCAAGTATTTATGTGATGTTATGGTATTGGAGTTTCAAGAGTTATGTGAGTAATTGCTGAGTATTTTATGGATGATAAAGGGCTTGTTTGGCCAGAAAGTATAGCTCCAGCAAGTCATTATATAATAGTTATGTGAGATAATTTAGATAAAGCTTTAGAGTTAGCTAAAAAATTAGAAAGTGAGTGATGAGAAGTAATAATTGATGACAGAGAAAAGATTTGATTTGGACAAAAAGCATCAGATGCTGATTTACTTGGAATACCAAATAGATTAGTAGTTTCTGATAAAACTTTAGAAGCTTGAGGTTATGAATTGAAAAAAAGAACCTCTGGAGAAATAAATATAATTGCATTATAACTTGACAAAATAATAAAAAACATTAAATTCTAAATCTTATATTTTAAAATTTAATGTTTTTTTATGTCCCTTGATAATAATCCTAAAGATAAAATCTGAACTTTCGAGAGTTCTAAAAAATTAGTTGAAAGAGTTGATAGAGTAGTTTGATTTTTTGCTTGACCTATTTGAGCTATTTTAGAATGAACAAAAAAAAGAGTAGATATTTTATCAGGTAAAAATCCTGCTATTAAAAAGAAAAACTCTATACTTTCTTCTATAATGAATAATTGAATTCCAAAAGAAGAATTTGCAAAAGATTTAGTTGATTTATTAGAAAAAGAAGTAATTATGGGGAGTGATATTAAAAGTGCAATTACTATTTATTTAAATACTAGATCAATAGCTTTATTATCATATCTTTCAGCTTCAGATGTATTTCCTTGAAAAAAATGAAAAAAAGTAACTATACCAAAGCTTGCTAATGATTTAGATGAGGAAGATAAATTTATTTTAGCTTATTGATTAAAAAATAAAATCATCTCTTGATCTATGTCACAATACATAACATTTTCAGTAGAAGAATGAAAAGATTTATTTATAGAAAGATATTGAAGTATAAATATGGTAAATGAATATTTTAAAAAATTTATGTTTGAAATAGAAATTTTATGTACAAAATAATTATATTTTCAGATACTTTTAAACATTTTGAAACTTGAGTAAAAGAATACGAAAAGAGACTTGGTAAAGATATTGAAATTATAAAACTAAAACCTTCAAAATGTAGGACTCAGGAACTCATTATTGAAGAAGAAACGAATGTTTTAAAAGAAAAATTAGAAAAAATCAAATGATATAAAATCCTTCTTTTCATTGAGTGAAATATTATATCAACTGAAAAATTTTGAGAATTAGTTGAAAAAGCTAAACAAAATTATTCTGATATTGTTTTTATTATTTGATGAGCTTATGGAGTAGATATAAAAAAAATTGATAGTTTAATAAATTTTAAGTTGTCATTTTCTCCAATGACTTTTCCACATTCTATGGCATTTTTGATATTAATTGAACAAATTTATAGAATAGAAATGATTAAAAAATGATCTTGATATCATCACTAAAAAACTCAAGGTTTTGCCTTGAGTTTTTTACATACTATAATTTATTTTTTCATATTTTTCTCTAAAATCTTTTATAAAAGCCCGGAAACTATTTTCAACAAAGTTTGGTAATACTTTTTCATTTTCCCAAACTATATCTTTTTTTATTTTATTTCTCATTCTATCTTCTCAAACAGGACAATTACATCCAGAAAAAGGTATTTCACGAGCAAGAACTAGTTTCATAACATCTTTTTCTCTTAGATATGCAAGAGGTCTGATAAAAGCAACATCTCAAGCTCTCATACGATTTATCGGAGGCATAATTTTAAGCTTTCTTCATTGAACCATATTCATAATTGTTGTTACGACTATATCATCCATATGATGCCCAAAAGCTATTTTTGTTGCACCATATTGTTTACAAAGTTTCATCATCGCAATTCTTCTCGCATAAGCACACCATTGACAAGATTGACCAACTCACTCATTTAATTTTGACTCAGGAGGAAGATTTATACTTACTTTTTCCAAAGGAATATTTAAAACTTCTTCAAAATATTTCTTTTTCTCTTCAAACATTATGTCACAATTTATGAGGAAAGGTTTAAAAATATACACTCATCTGATGTTGAATTTTTTCTTTGAAGCCTTTCTGACTTCATTTAATAAATATCATAAAAGCATACTATCTTTTCAACCAGAAACTCATAGTAAAATAGTCTCTCACTCTTCAATCATATTAAAATCTGAAATAGCTCTCATAACATCTTTTTTCATCCTTTTTTCAAGGTTTTTAAATTCAGATTTCTTTTCTTTGTTTCCAGCTAAATCCACATAATTTTGTAATTCATTTTCATTTATCATAAAATATTTTTTAAAAATAATGAGACTATTATATTTTTGATTTTTTATAGTCAATAAAAAAACTAAAAAAATTTGATTTTTTAAATTTTTTTTATAAAATATTTTTGCTTCTAATTTAAAACTAATTTTAAAGTTTCAGTTTGTCCCGAAAAACAATACAAAAAACTTTTAATTAGCCTCTCTTAACAAAATATTTAATATTTTGTGTTTTTTAATTTTATAAAACTAAAATACTATGGCAGCAAAAGCAATTAAATGATATATTAAACTTCAAATCAACGGATGACAAGCTAATCCAGCTCCTCCTGTCGGGCCAGCTCTTTGACAACACTGAGTTGCAATCCCTGAATTTACAAAAAGATTCAATGATGAAACAAAAGATAGAATGGGACAAAAATTACCAGTTATCATTACTGTTTACGAAGATAGATCTTTTGACTTTATCGTTAAACAACCACCAGCAACTTATTTAATTAAAAATAAAATTAATTTAAAAAGTTGATCAAAAGTTGCTCAAAAAGATAAAGTAGGGCACATAACTTTTAATCAATTAAAAGAAATTGCTGAACAAAAAATAGTTGATATGAATGCTAATGATGTAGCATGAGCTATGTTAACTCTAGACGGAACTGCTAGACAAATGTGAGTAACTTCTGATATTCACGGTATGTCTTTAGAAGATGTTAGAGCTAAATTAAAATAATATAAAAGCAACTTTCAAGAGTTGCTTTTAACTTGCTCCTATCGTCTAGTGGCCTAGGACAGAACCCTCTCACGGTTCAGACACGAGTTCGAGTCTCGTTAGGAGTACCAAATGTGAAATAATAGATTTTCAAGAGCTTTATATGGTGATTTATCCGCTATATAGAGCTCTTTTTTTGAATTCGCTATGAAGCTCATTTTAAGCGAGTTAAAAATCTTAACTTTTTCTTCATTTTTTAATCAAGAATAGCTTCAGTAAAGCGATAATATAAGTTCGCTATGTGCTTTTAGTGTTTTATGAAATTTTGATGAAATTTTTGTAACAGAAGTAAGATTTTTTTCAAGTAATTTAATTTCATCATCTAAACTTTTTAATTTAGTTTTATAAATTTCTTTTTCTACTTCTCAATCTAAAAATTTATCAAGTAATACATTTTTTCTTTCTTTTAAAGATTCTATTTTATATTTTATCTTCTCTGAGTCTGATTCTTTTTGTTTTGTAGCTTTATTATAAATATCTTGAAGTATTTCTTTAGTTATTTCTTGAACTGGTTTTGGTAAATTATCAAAAGGTTTGAAAAAATCTTTTATTTTATCAAATATAAGTTTTTCACTTAAACTAATTCTAACTCTTGCATTATATCATTCATGATAATATACTTTTCATCATTTTGTATATCAACCTAAAGCAAGATTCTCTTCTTGTCATCTAATTAATCAAGCAAAATGATATTTTGAACTCCTAAAAGTTCTTGTAATTTCTTTTCTTGAAATAATGCCACTTCATTTTGCAAAAAGCTCCTCTGAAATAATCGGTTTATGATTTCCTTTTATTTCAAGTCATCACCAAACCATAATTCACATATAGAATTTATTATTTAAAATTCTTTTAATTTGTTCTATTCAATATCTTTTTTTAGAAAAATCACTATAGATATTATTATCAAAAAGATAATCAGATATTTTTTGATAAGAATATCAAGAAGCTCTAAGTTCAAAAGCTCTTTTTATATGAGGGGCTTTTTCTATATCAACTTCGATAGTTTTATGACCTTTTTTGATAGTAATATTTTTATATCAAACTGGGGCTTTTGCCACCCATTGCCCTTTTTTAAAAGCAGTAGTCATTTTATCTTTGATATCTTTTGCTCTGTCTTCATTATCCATTTTTGAGAGAGACAAATCTAGTTGTAATAGAAATTTATCTCTACTATTTTCTCAGTGATATTCTCTAGAAGTACACAAAATACCCTTGATTTGTTTTTTATCAAGTAAATCAATAATTCTTGATGTATCAAGATTATTTCTTGAAAGTCTTTTAGGTTCATCACAAATGATATAGTCAAATCTTCCAAGTTTTGCTTGTTTTATCATTTCATTAAATCACTCTCTAGTAAATTCAGTTTTAGCAGATTTACTTTCTCCGATTTCTTTGTAAATCTCCAAATTATTTAATTCTGCAGTTCTCCTGCAATTATTCAACTGATGTTCTAAACTATTGATTTGTTTATCATCGGTATCAGTTGATTTACGATAGTATATTATTGCTTTCATAGGTTACTTGTTAAATATTAAATCTGGCCAATATCTAACTTTTAGTTCTTCATATTTGCTAGTTAATGCCCATTTTGGCAAAGAAGCCACATCCTCACCAACTCACCACATAATATCTCAAATAACATAATTATTTCAATTCCAGGATAATGGATTTGATACTGAGTGTTGCAATAATCATAAATTATCTGCATCATACGGGTCCGTGATAGAGAAATGAGCAAACACTTTATTTCTCCAAAATAAAATATCTGGAATTATTCTGTTTACATATTCAGTTGTATATTTCTTTATTTCGACCTTATTAGGTTTTATATCTTCGATAGTCCATCATTTTATATTTAGAATTGATAATGTTCATACCAATTGGACATAATTTACTATTGTATTTGTAAACCACATATATATTGATATTCTCAAATCTTCCTCAGGTCAAATATCAATTGCAGAAAATACACACCCATCCATTAAAGGATCATTTTTTATTTTCTCTTCATACTTTTGCATTGTATTGGCAAGAGTAAATAGTCCAGTTTTCATATAATTTAATGCATGGATATTATCTATATTTTCAGTTGATAGATTTTCTATATAATCAATTATCATATTTTATTGTTAAAAATTAAGCTACTTTTAAGATAATAACTTTTTTGTTTTTTGCTAACAAAAATAGAACAGTTTTGTTATAAACTTTTTTCAAAAAGTTAAAAACTTAAAAATTATCCTCTTGCATAAACAAAAAATAATAATCCTGTAAAAAATCATTCCAATATAAAATAAACTCCTTAATAATATTTTCATCTAAAAGAGGATATGCCTCTTTTAGATAGTTTTGATATTTTTCTATATCTCTTTCTACTCTACAATTTTCCATATTTGTAAAAGTCAGAAAGTATTTTTTCAGGATTTAAAAGAAGCTCTTTAGTCTCGTAAGCTTGTTCTATAATTCTTTTTTCCTTTTTAATAAGCTTTTCTATCTTTTCAAATCATAAAGCTCTTTTTGTTAATTCTTGAATATATCACTCAGTGATAAGTACTCTCACTGGGCAAAATCATAAATTATAAATTGTTCTAGCATGTCAGAGAAATATATTTACTCTTTGAGTTTTATAGTACAAAGCTTGAAATTTTTCTGGATCAAAAATTTCTTTCTTTTTATATAAACTAACTTTATCTCAAGACAGACTTTCAAATATTTTAGAATATTTATAAATATAATTTTTAAATATTCAGATTAAAAGACTATCATCAAACACATCATAATAATTTCTATTCTTTGCTAGTTCCTGTCTTACTTCTATTTCTATTCTTGTTACATCATCATAAGTAAAATATGTATCATAAAGTTTTAATTTCTTTTTTTGAATTAAATCCTTTTGTTTATCATAAATCCTTATAAGTTGCCTTTTATTAAGAGTGTTTTTTACTTCTCAAATATATAGAGTTTCTATTTCTCATGATTTCTTATATACTCTAGAAGTTGGAACATCTCAAAACTCTTTTAAAATATCATTTATATTTCAGTCTATATCCAAACATATATCAAACCTCCTACAATGTTTTAAATCAAAGTATCATTCTAAAAAATATAATATTTCTTCATAAGATAAAAGTTTAAAAGCAGTTGAATAAATCACAATATAATCCTTTGTTGCAATATTTTGAGAATTATCTCATTTATAATATGCAAACAGGGAATAGTTATTTTTAGTAAATATAATTTTGTATAAATATTTTTGCACTTCATTTTTTGTAAAAGTGTAATCCTCTATTTCTCCATAATTTGAGTTATCAAAATCAAGAGAGTTAAATAATTCAGACTCATATTTAAAAGTTCCATAGACTTCCAAATGGTCTAAACCAAAATGAATAACATCATTTTCTAAATTTAAATTTTCCATAAGTTATAATAAATTATAACTCGCGAGTTTTATATAAAAAGTACTTGTTTATAGTTATAACTGCTCCGACATTATTGAGTCGGAGAAAAACGTTTTATTTATAAGTCACGCTTCTTTCTTTCCCTCAAAGA
The DNA here is from genome assembly GCA_047637875.1 of Patescibacteria group bacterium. GTDB lineage: Bacteria > Patescibacteriota > Gracilibacteria > BD1-5 > UBA6164 > UBA7396. Next base: position 47,717 of record JBLJBH010000016.1, on the reverse strand, counting down.
TTATAGAGTAATGAAAGCAGATTTTTTCAAACTTAGTGGTGGTCAGTGGTCAGGACCACCAAAGTTTGAGAAAATCTTCTGCTTTCAAAGTAAAATTTATATGAGGGAAAGAAAAGAGTGAAATAAATGAGCTCATATTTTCGAGGTAAGTTTTCAATGCATTAAAAAAAATACCTGTGCGGTGGAAACTCCACTCGCAACAAGTATTTTATTTTTTTAATCACATAAATACACGGAAACCTCGGAAATCTAACTCTTTTCCGAATTATAATATTGGCACCATATTCAGTTTTTATCAATTCCGATAAAAGTTTCAATATTAAATTTTTCTTTTATAAGTTTATTTTTTGTTTGTAAATCTTTTCTTATGAAATTATCATAATTCATTCAAGTAAAATACTCTTTTTTCAATTCATTATAAATATTTAAATCAAAAATTGTTTGTAATTCTTCAAATGAAACTTTAAACTTTTTATAATAATCAAAGGAGTCAAATATTATTTTATATAAATTATAAATTTTACTTTCTTTATATATTCAATGTTTATCTTTTAGAAATTCTATTTCATCATTATTAATTTTAATTATTTTATTTTTATATTCTACTTTTATAATTTCTTTTTTTATGATTTTTTTGGATACCTCTAAAAGAACCTCTTTTTTAAAATCGATAAACTTTTCTAAATAAAAATGAATATAATTTTCTTTTAATATAACTTTGCTTATCACTAGATTTTTATTTTCTTCTAATTCTTTTAATAAAGGAAATATAACTCTATTATTCTCTAAATAATTATCAAATTCATAAAAGATTTCAATTTGTTTACTATAATTTATTTCTCAATTTATTTTCTTTGAAATATTTTCAAAGAGTTCATTAATAATCTTATTTTTATTTAAATCATCATATCATTTATATTGAGTGATATTTATAAAAAATAAATCAAAGAAATAAATACCATTTACCCATAATGATATATCAAATCCATCGTGTTTTTTTATCAATTGTGAAATATTTTCCCAATTCTCATAAATAAGTTCAAAATCATACTCTTTTTGGAGTTTAAAAAATATTCTTAAAATAATATTTCTCTCATCTTTTTTGATATATTTATCTAGTTCTTTTTTTAAGCTCGGATTATTTATTAAATTATCATTTCAAACTTGTTTTAAAGACAAAGAAATTATTGATTCCAAATGTAACTTAATAAATAATTGGAATAAGTCTAAATCTTTTTCAGATTTAAACTCAAACCACTCTCAATGCATGATATATTGAGTTTTTTTAGTTGAGACAATTTCAAAACCATCTAAAGCATATATAAACTTTAGAGTTTCATCAAGAGAGATAATTTGAGAATAATTATTTTGAAAAGGATTGTAGTACATATTTTATATTCATGAGAATTCATAGTCACCATTATAACCCCCTAATTATTAAAAAAAGAGAACCATAAAAAAGTTAAATTTAATTTAAAAAATTAGCAAACGATTCTCTAATATATAAAAGTTTACTAGATATTATAGGAGTAATTATTATAATAAAAGTAAATATAAATAAAAAAACAGAATGTTCAAATATACTTGACTTTGTTCTATCAAAATCTTTATTAAAAATAAAAAATAGTACTATATAATACAATAATTGTGAAATATAAACTGTTCCTAAAACAAATATCGCTTTTATACAAAGTTTATCATAAGTCATATCATTAGCAAACCAAGTATCTAATAATATTGAATTATATCTATCTAATGCTAAAAATAACATTAATACAATAAAAATAACTAAAAGAATAGTGAAAAATTTAGATAGTTTTAAGTATTTATTGTTATTCATAAAAAATTGATTTATTTTATCTTGAACCTTTTCCTCATAATAATACATCAGTAATAATAATACTATAATAAGAACAATAAATATCAGTATTCCATAAATAGAATTTCACGAAAAAAAAGTAAATACTCCAAAAATTAATAATAAAATTATGCAAAATGAAATAGTTAAAGAATAGATTTTTTCACCGATATTATCCATACAATTTATAAATTAAATAATATAATGTGATATATCATATTATTATTTAATATTAAGTCAAATAATTACCACCTTTCATACCCCTCTACTAACCTCAAAAACTCCTCATAGTTAAGCGGTTTTGAGTACCAAACAGGAATAAATAGGTTTTCAAGTTCAGGTTTTACCTGAATGTGAAGCCTTTTTTTGATGTCTACTTTTATGTTCAAAAACAATAATTTAGCAATTTTTCCTTTTTGAACATAATTTGCTTTTTGATAGTAGTTTTTAGCATTGTTAAGCAAATCTATAAAAATTTCTAATTCTACAATTTCATTTCTCTCTCATTTATTCAAGTCTTCAATTTCCTTTAATAAAAATGTTACTTTTTTATCATAATCAAGTTTTGTATTCTCATATATTTCTAATTCTTCCTCATCCTTTTTTATACTCATATTATTCTTGATATATTTTGTCTTTTCTGATTTTATTCTTCACATTTCTAAAGTCTTTGAGGATATTTTCTCTTTAGTCGTAAGTAATATATTATCTAATTTTATATTCGTAAAATTAACATACTCTTGAAATTCTTTTTCTCAAACTTTAAATCATTTTAATTTTTGAATAATTGCATTATCTATATCTTCAGCACTAATACTTAAATTATTATATTTACTATTTTTATTTGCACATCTGTAAATTATTTGATTTGGTTTTACTACATTATTTAACTTTAATATTTTTCAGTTCTTATTTGCTTCTTTTATTTTATCAAAGTACCTTTGTTTATTTGGTAGAGAAAAGGTTAAATGATAATTATCATCCGCAATAATAAAACTATTATCAAAAGGAACTATTTCTTCATATATATCATATTTCTTAGTTTTTGTTATTGAAATTGGATTATTTTCAATTCTTGATTTAATTAACTGAAATTGTTCCTCTGTAATAATAGCTTCAAAATAAGGGTTTGTATCTCTCAAATCAGATATTGTATCTCAATTAATAAACATTCAATAATAAAATTCATCTTTAAACATCTTCTCTACTCATCATTTTCCAATTTCTTCTTTTTTTCAATCTTTGTATTCCCTATAATATCAATTAGAATTTAAAAAATCCCTTATTTTACTTTCAGGAACTAAACTTAATTTCTTTTCAAAAGCTTCTTTTATAAGTGGAAAAAACTCTGGATGAGGTTCATGAAATCATTCTTTATTTATAATATAGCCGTGTTTATATCTTCAGATTGCCTTTCAAGAAGCAACTTTACTATTATTTCATCTGGTAATATCATCACTTAATTTATCACTATATTGTTTTGAAAAAACAAACCATATTCACAGCATCATTTTTCAACTCGCATTATCTTCAAAGTGAAAGTTTGGGTATTTAACTGATAAAATAGTTTTTCATTGTTCTTTATTTTCTTTTAGTTTATTTTGGTCTAATAGATCTATTATCTCTCCAGCCTCAAGCATATTTCTAGCTTGTCTATCAGGTGAGTAACTAATTATTCAGTTTATATCTCATTTTTTTACTAATTTAATTAGATTTCTCCATTTTTTTCTTTTTCAAGGAATTTTTCAAGTTTCTTGTTCTTTTATAATAAATAAATTTCTTGTTTCTTGATAAGTTCTTCTATTTACTATATCCGGTTCATTATCTTCTTTATGTAATTCATACTCACTTTCAAATAAAGAAAAATCTTTTGGTTTTTCTTTTATTTTCAATCATTCTCTATTAGCATAATCCACACAAGCTCTTATTTGATCAGGAATTGATTGTTTTTGAAGTTCTGATGTTTCATCAGTTGATTTCCTACAATATATTATATATGTAATATTCTTCATTGTTCGAAATTTAAAATATAAACTGATTAATTATATTATTATTTTGAACAAAATCAAAAAGAATTAATAGAGAAAAAAGTGAATAACTTTTTTCTCTATTAATTTCTTGGAAGACTTTTAATAATTCATATAGTGTTTCTCAAATAAAACTACTATTATCTTTCAAATTATTATCTTCTATATTTAATAAAGTAGACATAAACTTTAAAAGTTATGCCTTAAATGCATTTAAGATCTTGAAGTAAAATTAGAAATAGCTATTTTCAAAAGAGCTAAAAAATTGCCCTTTCATATCATTATATTAAAGGAAAATTTTTTCTAAGATTTTTGTGAGATATTTTTTCATAAAAAAAAGTGAAAGAAAAAATCTTTCACTTTTTTTTACTTTTCACTTTAAAGTTAATATCCTAAAATTCATTTTACTCTATCTACAAATCAATTTCTAGTTTTTTCAACTTCTCTTTGACTTTTAGATTCTTCTTTTACTCAATTTATTTCATTTATTTTTCTATCTCTTGCTTCAATTCTTTTCAAACAATCATTATACATAGATTGAGTAATAAGTGGTTTTCATTCAGCTGGTTTTAAATATTGATCTAATTCATCTTTTGTAACCTCCATTCACATCCTTATTCATTGTGATGTTTGATAAAATCTTGTATCACTACATTGATTTGGTAACTCCTGAATTGCTCTTTTTAATAATCTTGGTATATCATCATTTTGGATATATCATTTTCAAGCGAAATACATTATATCTTTTATACGAGCAACTCAAGTTATAATTGAATTGTAAATAGCCTTTACATCTACTTTGTCAATTTTTCTTTTAGATTCTATCGTTTTTATGCTTCAATACATTAATTGTATATCTTGATAAAAATTTAAATTATCTACTCATTTTACAAACTCAGGATTTACTTTTCATTTTCATAAAAATTGAGGTACTTCTTGTCAATTTCTAAATAATTTTCAATTTTTTACTTGATATCAAGAATCTCTTGAAGAATAATCTAAATCTTCATTTGTAAAAGTTCATTTTAAATTTGTATAATATTCAACTCAAGTATTTTTTCAGTATTTGTACCAAGAATTAGCTTCTCATTTATAAATAACAACTCATATATTTCACACAACTTCATATTTTAAATCTCATTTAATTTGATCATATTTTCAACCACTCATTAAATCATCTTCCATTCATTTTATGATAATTCTTCTTTGTTCTTCTAGTTGTTTATTTAATTGTTCTTGAGGAGATATAACTCATCAAGGTTGTTTTGCCTCATAATGTTGAGGTGTTAAATCTGCCATATATATTAAATATTATTAATTATTAATTATTATTTTTTAATTCTGATTCTTTTTCTTGTTTTATTTCATATATTCTTTTACTTTTAATATATTTTTCAAAAAATTCTTTCATCATCTTTATATCTTTTAACTCTAATCTCCAAACAAACTCTCTTCATTCAACTTTTACTTTCATATCAATTCATCAAGATATATCTTTTCATTCTCATATCATTTCAACTAATTTATCAAATTCAGTAAGTCTTTGTTCCTTAAATTCTCTAATAAATCTACTTCATTCAATTTCATCAACAATAACTCATCTTTCTTTTAATATTGCGACATAGATATCCACTTCGCTATTTATTAACTCTTGTGCTTTTGTTCTATCTCATCAATCTTTTAATAATTCTTGGAATTTTCCTGTTAAATTCATTCATTCAAATCATTTCATTAGATCCTCGATATTTTTTCATTTTAAGGTTTCTTGTATCGTTTTTACTCAAGTATTTAGATTAGTACTTTCTTTAGGAAAATTTTGGTCTTTTGCTTGTTTTGAATTATCTTTTACATTTTGAGTTTGAGTTGGACTTTGTAAAACTGCAGTTGGAGTGTCTGTATTTCAAGTTCAAGATTTTACTAATAAATCTGTATTTTCATCTCTCAAAGTTTTATATTCTTTCTTTTTAGTTTTTAATTCTTCACTTACTTCTTTGTGTGATTTTCATTTATTTCTTGCAATATTTCTTTGTTGTTTTAATACTCTCATTTCTTTTTTTAATCATTCTATCTGTATTATGAATTCATTCTCTTTTGGTATAACTGTAATTTTTGGAGGAGGTGATTTTTCTAATAAACTTGCAACTGCTTTATCTGATTGTCTGAGTCATATAATTAATGGAACTATAAATTTTAACTCATCTCATACGAATTCTCAAAATCTTTCCCAAGTAAAATTTCCATCTACATCTCTTGGGATTCATTCTTTTCCAACTATTTCTCACAAACTTCATCTAATTATAATATCTGTTCAAAGCAATGCTCAAGTATCAAGAGTAATATTTTTTGCTTCGTTTAATATTGGGGATTTTATGTTAAAACTTTCTTTTAATTTATCAAGTGGCATAACTCTCAAAACTCAAAGAAAAGCTATAGTTCTTGTTAAATCATAATAATTGTAATCTTTATTAATATCTCAAATATTTTCACGATTTAATATTCAATTTAATGCTGTGTAAGTTCCATAAAATCAAGTTCATTCAACCAATACTCAAGTTCATGATTTTATAAATCTATTAGTATTTATTGTAGCAGGTGCAACTTTTCATAATAATAGTCATCATCATTTTGCTATTATTCATCAAACAAATCAAGAAACATACATTATTGCTATTTGTTCTACTAATGTTTTAGAAAAATTAGATATTCAATTAAAGTTTTTATCACTTACTTTACTTCAAATTCATTCTATATCAGAATAAAGATTTAATGCTGTATCTTTCTTTGCTAGGTTTTCTACAAATTTTGAATTATTTTCTAAAACTTGATTTATAATAGTTTTTTCAAATAAACTAAATACCATTTCTTGTTTTACTTTTTCTAATTGTTCTTGTAAGGTATTTGGATTTAATGCTTTTTTTCTTTCATTTTCTAGTTTTTCTTTTTCACTTTCAGGGATTCTTGCTTTTAAATAATCAAATTGTTTATTAACTTCATCTTCTAGAGATTTTCTTAATTTATCATTATCTACTACTTTTAAACTTTCTTTTAAATCTTCATATAAATCTTTTATAAATTCATTTTTATCTTTTTCATTTTTTAATCATAATTTATCTAAAACTTTTGAATTTGTAAGGAATGTTTTTAATGATTCTTTTCATAATTTCAATGACTCAAATAATCCTTTTTTCTTTGCTTCATCAAAATTTTCAAGTAATGAAAATGTTATATTTATATCTGGTCTTTTTCTTAATTCTTTGTTATTCAAAACATTTCAAGTTATTCTTGATGATATTGCTTCTTGGGTATCTAAAATTAAATTATTGTCATCTGCTCATAATCTATCTATTTGTCTTATCTTAGAAAAAATTTGTAATTTTATTTCTTCTGCTTTTTCAGGTGTTAAGTTTGGAGTTAATAATAATTTTCTAACTTCTGCATATGATTCATTTACTCATTTTGTAGTTGCTTCGTGATATAATATTCAGTTTATAAGTGGTTGTTCCATAAATCAATTTTCAGATATAACTTTTTCAGAAACAAACATTTGATTTACTAAGTCTTTTAAATCTAATTTTTTTACTTCATCAAAATTTTGAAGTCTTGTTAAAAATGTTTCTAGGTTTGTTAAAAGAGTTACTTTTTCTCAAATAACTCATATTTGTTTTTCATATCTTTCATCTTTCCCAGTAAGCATTTTAAATTGAATTGCTTCTTTAATGCTTTGCAAATATTCTTTATACATACTTGCAACATCTTTTATCAAATCTACTTGTATAAGTTTTTGCTCTATTTGTTTTCATTCTTGTTCTTTTGCTTTTAGTTCTGTTTCTCATGATTTTACTAATTTATCTCTTTGTTCTTGTGAAATATTTAAAGTTGGTTTTTCTTGTGTTTGAGGTTTTTCTTGTGTTTGAGGTTGGTTATATTGATTAGTATTTAAAGACTTTAATTTTTGAAGAACCTTCTTAGAATTTTCTCATTGAAATTCTTGAAAATTTTTATCCACTTGTGGATATTTTCTTGAGAGTTCAGATATGAGTAAACGAACATCTTGGGTGCTTATATCTGGTCTTTCAAGAGACAAGATAAAATTATCAAACTCTTTTGAAGAAGTTTGTTCTTGGACTTCTTTCAGTGTTTGATTTTGCTCATGTTTATGTAATTCTAAATCGTCCATATTATAAAGTTTCTAATTGTAAAATTATCTTTTCTAAATTTAATTCCAATCTTTCTTTTCATTCTTTTATTTTCATATCTTCCTTGAGGATAGTAGAAAATGTATATTTTATATCCTCAGGCTGTATAATAGAATTATTTTTTAATGTTTTTAAGTAATGAAGTAATAATATTTTTTCTGAGATTAGAACTTCTTGTAATAGTTGCTTTTGTTCAAGATTGAGTTGAGAAAACTCATGTATAATTTGCTCTTTTATTACATCAGCAAATATATTAGTTTGCTCTAATTCTTTCAGAAGCTTTTCGTCAGAAATCATAGTTTATTCTTATAAAATCTTAATTTCCTCAATTATATCATATATATTTTACTTTTTCAAATATTCTGTGGTACGTTCTCGCTTTATATAAGATAAAATTATATATTTTTCGATAGAACAAAAAAACTATCCTTTTTAGGATAGTTTTTACTTTAGAATTATTTTGAACTTAATTCAAAGATTTTATTTAGATTTATAGTTTTCAAATCATTTAAAATATACATTTTTTGCTCTGAAATATTTTTATCTAAAAATTTATTCAATTGAATATTCAAAGAATCTAGAATATTTAATATTTTTTGAGTAGAAGTATATTTTTTTTCAATTTTTCAATAAAATATTTCATAAATTTTATTCACTTTATTTTGAACTATAGTAGTCCTCGTATCAATATTTGATTCTATTAATTTTGAAAAATTAATATTTTCATCTAAATTTCCATTTCATTTATCATTTATGATGAAATTATCTAAGGCATTTTTTATTATCCAAGACTTAGGAAAACTGAAATTATTAGCAATCATTTAAATATTGAAAAAAAATAGAGAAGCTTTTAAAAAATGATTTTTTTCACAAATACAAAAAGATTGACTACAAGATTTTACACCTGAAGTTGTTGATAGTGAATATTTTTCATTTATAATTTTACCAATTCCAGAGATATTATATTTATTAAAAAATGGAAAACTTCCAACAGAGAAACTTATAAATTTCGATGATTGTGATACAAAACCTATTACATATTGAAATATAGTTCAGAATCATCCTATTTGAAAAGAATTAACTTTAATACCTTCTAGTATATATTTTGAATTTTTAAGATATATAAAAGTATGATTAAGGGATACATTTTGATTAAAAACTAATAATGTTAACTCACATTACAAAGATCTTTGACTTTTGTTTTTTTGAAAATGAGAAACTCCTAATTTTAAATCACTTGAAGTTTCAAGAATTACATTTTGAATTAAAGTTGATATTAAAACATCATATAAATTATGAGTTAATTTTGCAAAAAGTTATTCACTTTGGCTTAAAAAACTATGAATTATAAATAATTAGTAAATAAAATTTCAAAAAATAATTTTTATTTTAACATCTTGACATATAAAGAATAGTTATTATATTTTAAAAGCTATTTTTAGTTGTTTCCACTATCAACGTATTAAGAAGTTAATATCCGGAGTGAGAGAAAATGAAAGCCTTTGATAATCTTTCGGTTGGCAACAAGATTTCGATTTCGGTTTCTATTGCCATTTCTTTAATTTTTATGGTGGGGATAGGGCTCTTTGCCGCCTATGAAAGCAAGGCAATACGTCAAAAGATTGAGGAAAATATCAAGACGGAGATCGATTCGGTCACCAAGAGTCTTGAGCGCTTTGAAAACATGGCTGAAAGGTCAGGATCAAATTCAGATCTTTTCCTTCAATCGAAGTATCCTGGTAAATGGTCTGTCGATCGTTCTCAGGAAGTTCAGGTTGGCGAATACAAAATCCATCCTTTGATTAACAACGGTAAAAATGCTGTTCTGGATAATACACCTCCAGACGAGTTTACCAAAGCAATACCAGGTAGTTTTGCAACAATTTTCTACAAGCTCCCAAATGGTGAGTATCTTCGTACAGCAACCTCTCTCATGGATGAGAAGGGGAAGCGGTCTTATGGTACGGTTCTTCATAAGGACCATCCAGGGATTCCTTTTTTTGACAAGGGGGAAATATATGTAGGTTTAGCTAAACTATTTGGTAAGCAGTATTTTACCAAGTATGTTCCCATAACTGTTGATGGAAAGGTTGTTGGGGTGACTGTCGCAGGACTGTTGCTTGATGACCAGATGAAGGAACTCAAGAATGATATCTTGTCAAAACGTTTCGGCAAAACAGGTTACGTTTATGCACTTGATACCAAAGGGATTCTTCAAATCAATCCAGATGGGGAAGGTAAGAATGTAGCAGATTCAAAGGACTCTTCGGGGCATATGTTTATACGGGAAATGATCCAGAATAAAAATGGAACTATCGCGTACCCCTGGATGAATCCAGGGGAAACTAAACCTCGAGAGAAAATCGTTGCTTACAAACATTTCCAGAAATGGGATTGGATTATTGGAGGTGGTGCTTATATAGATGAACTCGATAATGAGATGTGGACACTTCTCAAGGTGTCTGCTCTTATCGGGCTTGTGACTGTCGTTTTTTTGAGTTTGATAGTTCACATTCTCGCTAAGAGAATTTTCTCACCTGTTGTTCAAATGCTCCCAGTTATTGAGTCTGTTGCATCTGGGGATCTTAATGTTGAATTGAAAAAACTGGAGAGCCAAGATGAAATAGGGCGTCTTAATAAGGCATTTGTTTCAATGCTTGAAAAACTGCGGAATGCTGTAAGTGTGATTCATTCATCAGCAGATGCGGTTTCGTCAGTTGCAGAGCAAATTGATGTTTCCTCAACTGAGCTTAACAAGAGCTCGCAGGTCCAAGCCGAGGCTACCTCCTCTATGGCTGCTGCAGTTGAAGAATTGACTGTCAGCATCGGCCAAATCGCTGAACAAGCTGAACAGGCCGGTAGGATTTCAAGGGAAACTTCCGAACTATCCAAGCAAGATCAGGTTACTGTTGGTTCCATGAATCGTGAGATGCAAGAAATTGCGTCGAATATGGAATTTTCTAGTAGGGAAGTTGAAGAACTTAACGCGCTTTCCTCTAAGATTGGCACTATCGTCCAAGTAATTAAGGATGTAGCTGACCAAACAAACCTTCTTGCCCTCAATGCTGCTATTGAGGCTGCTCGTGCTGGTGAGTATGGGCGTGGATTTGCTGTTGTAGCTGATGAGGTGCGTAAGTTGGCTGAACGTACTGGTAATGCAACAGGCGAAATTTCGCAGATGATTTTGTCTATCCAACAAGGAGTTAATAACACAAACCAAACAATTCGTTCAGGTATGGCTCAGGTACTCTCCGGAAGTCAGAATGCTTCTCGCATGAAGGATAGCTTGGAGCAGACTGTTAAGGGGACTTTGGCAACTCAAGATGGCGTACAAATTATCGTTGACGCAACCACGGAACAACGTGCCGCTGCTAACGATATTGCTCGGAATGTCGAGCATATCGCCAGTATGTCAGAGCAAAATACTGCTGCCACTGGGCAGATTACGTCGAGTGCAAGTCATCTTTCGTCGCTCGCTACGAATCTGAAACAAGCAGTCAGTGTCTTTCGTATCTGATAATTAACATCCCCGAGAAAGGAGCGGGGAATTAAAAAAGGATAATCTTGAAAAAGATTATCCTTTTATTTTTACCTATTCGGATTTGTTGAAACAATTTGTTCTTCATAGAAAGATGCAATTACTTGTATTCAAACATGTTCTGAACCTGCAAAGAAGAGTCATTGCCCAACAGCAGAATTTAGAAGTATGTATTTTTCTTGGTCTGTTATTTTAAATATATTTTGTAAGGCATCAATTGAAGCAGGAGATTGTTTTAATAAAAGTTGAATTGATGAGTTTGTAACTATTGGTTTTCCATAACTTGATCCTATAAAATCCTCAACATCTTGTGTGATAGTTGTAACTCAAAGATTATATTTTCTGGCTCTTTTTACGAGACCAAAAAGAAATTTTGCTGAGTCTTCATGTTGCATAATATTCCAAGCTTCGTCTATAACTAAAAGTCTTTTTTTATTTGAACTTCTAACTCTATTCCAAATATATGAAAGTATTATGTACATAGCTGTAGGTCTCAAAATATCATCAAGATCTCTAACTGAAAATACTTGCAATCATTCACTTAAAGATATATTTGTAAGTTCTGAAAACACTCAAGAAAATATTCAAGTAGTATATTTTTCTAAACGTTGAGTTAGTTCACGAGCTCAATCCATAGTTTCTAAAACACTATAAAGGTCTTTCATAGTAGGTATTTCCTTTCCGTTTATATCATCATCTTCTAGTGTAATTCATCTTAAATTATAAGTAGTGATGATAGCTTTTTCCATGATACTAGCTTCATTACTTGTTAGTTTTCCAAGCATTAAATTCATTAAACCTAAAAGATTTACGATAGCATCACGAAGTAAATCTCAAGGTCTAATATCTTTATCTTTTACTCAAAGTGGTAAATCAAAAGGATTAATTCTTTCTCTAGAATTTAAAGATACATCTAAATAAGTTCCTCAAACTGTATCAACTAAAGCTCTATATTCATTTTCAGGATCTATTACTATTACATCAGTTCACATCATTAAACTTCTTAGTATTTCAAGTTTAACAGCAAAAGATTTTCAACCTCAAGATTTTGCAAATACACACATATTTGCATTTTCTGATTTAAATCTATCATAAAGTATTAAAGAATTATTATGAGTATTTACTCAATAAAGTATTCAATCATCATGAGATAAAGTAGAAGAAGAAAATGGGAAAGTTGTTGAAAGTCCTCAGGTAGAAATATTTCTATAAACTCAAAGTTCATCTCTTGCAAAAGGTCATGTTGAAATGAATCATTGTTCAGCTCTTAGGAATGATTGTTTTTGTAAAACATTTCTTCAAGCTAAAATAGTTTCTACATCTTTTCATATTTTTGTTAATTTTTCTTCACTTTCAGCATATAAAGTTATATAAAGTCAAAAATGAAAATATTTTTCTTGTCATCTAGTTAATTTTTCTCTAAGTTCCTCAACATCTTGAATTTGAGCATTAAGTCAAGGATCATTTATTAGTCATTTTTCAGCATTTATACTTCTTTCTGAATTTAACTGAGTAAGTCTTTTCCTTAAATATTTTTGAATATATGCACTTTCAATAGGGTAAACATACAAACTCATATCAAATTTTGTATCCCAATTAATAATTGGAGAAAGCCAATTTCATTCTAAAAAATTTGGATAAGCATAAACAAAAAAAGTTTTAGCATATATATTGTTGATTTTGATTTTATCTGGAAAAATTTTCATATAAGCAGGAGCTATCATATCTTTTATATATGCTAGTGCTTCTTTATATTCTTTTTCTGCTTGTAATAACATTTTATCTTCTTGTTTTGATAATTCTTTTGCAGAAGTTGGTTTTGTTACTTCTTGTTTTTCTTGTACGATTTCTTCAAATCAAACTGTATCTCAAGAATATCTTTTTCAAACTAATTGTTTTAAATTTTCGTTTTGCATATTTCCAATTTTTAATATTATTTTTTGTATTTTATTTAATTTTTGTGTTTTATAAAATTTTATTTACTTTACAATAAAAATTAATTGTTTTTTATTAATTCCAATTCCATTCAGTTATAAAATCTTTAGAAATATCTTCGCTAAAATCATTAACTATACTTTTTCCTCAATTATAATGAATTACAACTAAAGTTATATCATCATATTGTTTGTGTTTATATCATAAAAATTTAGATAACTCTATAGTAATATTGTTAAAAACTCATCTTGCAGTTTTTATTCAAGCTCAAGGTATTGTAGGAGATTTTTCAATTGCATCTATAAGTCTTTGTTCTCAAAACATCACTTCATTTCAATCTTTTTTATTTTGATTTATACACTCAGTTATTCAATCAGTATACAATACAACTATATCATTTAATTCAAATCTTATTTCTTGTTCTTTTAATATTTTATGAACATTTTTTGTCATACCTAAAGCAAGTCATCAAGATTTTATTTTGAAACATTTATTTAAATTATGTTTATAAACTATTAAATATTCATGACCAGCTCAGGTCATAAAAAGTCTTTTTTCTGCTTCATTCCATCTTAAAAGTAACAAAGTCATCAAAATATTTGATTTTACACGTGGTTTTAATATTTCGTTTGTATTAGCAAGAATTTCATTTCATCTTTTAAAAACTTTTGAAAATCAGCTTACTAAAGCATTTACCATCACCATTACAAATCATGCTCAAACTCAGTGTCCTGTTGCATCTCAAACATAAACATAATAATCATCATTTCATTTTATTATATCATAACTATCTCAACCAATTTCTCAAGCAGGTTTTGATTTTGCAATAACATTTAAAGATGGAATTTCTTCCAGTTTTTTATTAAGTAATTTTTCTTGTAATTCTGTAGCTAATTGAACTTCTCATTTTATAGCTTTTCAGCTTAAAAATTCGTCTTTAATATTTTTTAGGGAATTAAGCATTCCATCAAAAAATCTCAAAACAATTCTTATATTTGGATTTGAATAATTTGTATTTATATTAATTTTTTCTCATTTGCTACTTCAGCTCATGAAATTTATTACTTGATTTGTTAGTTCATAAATTGGTTTTTTATAAGCATTATTTATTATTGTTAATATAATAATTGCTTGAAATAAAAATACACCTAAAAAAATATGATATCAAATATCATCTATATTTATTTTTTCATATTGTAAGTAATAAATTATTCATAAATTTGAAAGGATAATCAGTGTTATCAACAAACTTATTCATAAATCAAAATAACTTTTTGCTTTTTTCATAGGAAAAGTTTAAAAATACTTTGCTACATTATATCACAAAAAAATATATTTTGCAAAGTTTTTAACATTAATTTTAAAGTAAAATTGAAAAAGGATTATTTTACAATTATAATCTGTAAGTATTTTAATCTTATTTTTTACGGAAAAATGTTGTTTTTCTTTATTTTAAAAGAAAAATAATGTATAAAAAAATAGAACATTATATTTTATAAAATAAGTTTTTTATGAGTATTGAAAATTCTATAACGTGTATTGATATATGAAGTTCAAAAATTAGAACAATAATCTGAACTTTTGATGGAGAAGATAGAAGTCATTTACATATATTATGAGTTTGAATTTCAGATTCTTTAGCTATTAGAAAATGAAATATTTTAGATATGGAGGAATTCAAATCAAATATTGATAAATCTTTAGAAGAAGCTGAAAAAATGGCATGAGAACAAGTTTCTTGAGCTTTTATTTCGTTTAATTCTTCTTCTTTTGAAGTAATTGATAACAAATGAATAATTGCTATTTCTTGAGAAGAAATCGAAGCTTCTGATGTTGAAAGAGTTTTAGATATGGCTAAAAATTGAATAAATCTACCAAATAGAGAAGTTTTAAAAGTTATTCCTGATAATTTTGTTGTTGATTTAGAAGATTGAATTAAATCTCCAATCGGTATGAGTGCAAGAAAACTTGAAGTTAGAGCAAATATATTTTCTATAAGTTCAAATGTTTTAAATAATATTAAAAAATCTATTGAAGATGTTTGAATAGAAGTATATGATGTTTTTCCAAATCTTATTTCTGCTCCAGAATGAGTTTTAACAAAAAGACAAAAGGAATTATGAGTTGTTTGTATAGATATTTGAGCTTCTACAACTTGAATAACTCTTTATGAGGAATGAAGTTTAAAGTTTTCTCGTATTATTCCAATAGGTTGAGATAGTGTTACAAATGATATAGCTTTAGGATTAAGAACTTCAATTGATACAGCAGAAAAATTAAAATTAGAATTTTGACAATTATCTCTTGATAAAGTTGAAAATTATAAAGATGTTGAAATAGATTTATCAAAAGTCACAAAATGAGAAGAATGAAATATTTCAACTTTGTATCTTTCAAAAATTATAACAGCTAGATATGAGGAAATATTATTTTTTATAAGAGAAGAATTAAGAAAAGTTTGAAGAGATTGAATGTTACCAGAATGAGCAGTTTTGGTTTGATCAGGTTCTAAAATGAGATGACTCGTAGATTTATCAAAAGAAATTTTGAGATTGCCAGTTGTTATATGAGTTCCTGTAATTGATGATTTTGTTTCTGACACTTCGTTAAATGATCCTTCGTTTGCTGGGGTGCTTGGGACAATTATTATTGCAAATAAGTATAGAGATGCAAGAAGTACAATTTCATTTAATTTTGGTTCACTTCTATGATCTATAACTAAAGTATTTAAAAAAATATTACCTTAATTTTTAATAAAATATATTATGATAAAAAAAGATGATAAATTAAAAAGACTTTTATCTGGACAACCATCTATTTCTTGACCAGAAGAAGTAAGAGTTTGAAGTTATATTTCTCCTGTGGCTAATATAAAAGTAGTTTGAGTTTGAGGAGGTTGAAATAATGCAGTTAATAGAATGATTCAAGTTGATTTACCTTGAGTTGATTTTGTTGCTATAAACACAGATGCACAAGCTTTATATAGCTCATTATCAGAAAGAAAAATAAATATTTGAAGAGCTACTACTGGATGACTTTGAGCTTGATCTAATCCAGAAATGTGAAAAAAAGCAGCTGAAGAATCTTCTGAAGAAATTAAATCAGCTTTAGAATGAGCAGATATGGTTTTTGTTACTTGTGGACTTTGAGGATGAACTTGAACTTGAGCAGCTCCTGTAGTTGCTGAAGTAGCTAAAGAATTATGAGCTTTAACTATTTGAGTTGTTACAAAACCTTTTTCTTTTGAGTGAAAAAGAAGAATGGAACAAGCTTTAGATTGATATAATAAATTAAAAGAAAAAGTTGACGCTTTAATTACAATTCCAAATGATAGAATTTTAACAATTATCGATAAAAGAACTCCATTTAGTGATGCATTTTCTATTATTGATGAAGTTTTAAGAGAATGAGTTCAATGAATTTCTGATTTAATTACTTCTCCAGGTTTTATAAATCTAGATTTTAACGATTTAAAATCTATTATGAAAAATGCTTGAAGTGCTTTGATTGGTATTTGATATGGTTCTGGTGATAATAGAGCTGTTGAAGCTTCAAGAGCTGCAATTGATTCACCACTTTTAGAGCTTTCAATTGCTTGAGCAAAATGAATTATTATAAACATAACTTGAGGAAATGACTTAAGTATGTTTGAAATAGATGAAGCTATTAAAATAATTACTGAATCAGCTGATGAAAATGCTATTATTAAATTTGGTACTTCACTTGATGATAGTTATACTTGAGAAATTAGAATTACAGTAATTGCTACTGGTTTTGATGAAGAAACTAATAAAAATTTTTCTGTAAATACTCAAACTTCAAAAGTTTCTCCATTTGGAAGAAAAGTAGTTTGAGATGTTAAAACACAAGTTTCATCAATTCCAAGAGAAACACCAAAAGATCAAGATGATTTGGATGTTCCAGCATTTTTAAGAAAAAAAATATAATATTTAAAATTAAAATAAAGCATAAATTTATGCTTTATTTTTTATTGAGAAAATTAATTTTATATAAACAAATTATAATCTTTTGAAAATAATACTATATAAAAAAATTTGAAAAATCACATTTTTTCATATAATAAGCTCAAGGCATACACTGGCTGTAGGTTATCTCCTTTTACCTGCAGTTGCTGTATGTCTTTATAAATTAAAAAATTATTTATCAAAAGAAGAATATGTCAAAAGAATATTATAGTGTATTATGATTATCAAAGTGAGCAAGTGAAGAAGAAATCAAAAAAGCATATAGAAAACTTGCTATGCAACATCATCCAGATAGATGATGAGATGCTGAAAAATTTAAAGAAATAAATGAAGCATATTGAGTTTTATCAGATGCAAATAAAAAAAGAGAATACGATACTTATTGAAGTGTTTGAGGATGAAATCCATTTTGAAGTGGAGGATTTTCTTCTGCCTGATTTGATGTAGATTTATGAGATATTTTTGAACAATTTTTTGGTGGATCATCAAGAACTTCTCAAAAAAGAAAAAGATCTTCAAGTTTTGCGTGAGAAGATATAGAAACAGTATTAAGTATTGACTTAAAAACTTCAGTAATTTGAGGAAAAACAAAATTAAAATACGAAAAATATGTAGTTTGTAGTGATTGTCATGGAGCTTGAGGAGAATGAAAATCTATATGTCCTGATTGTCACGGAAGTGGATATGTAAAATACAGACAACAAACTATGTTTGGAACTATTGAACATACTTGAACTTGTGAAAGATGTAATTGAAGTGGAGAAACTTTAGAAAAAGTATGCAGTAAATGCGGATGACAAAAAAGACTTAGAAAAACTGTGGAACTTGATATTGATATTCCAGCTGGAATTGATGATGGAATGGTAATTCGTATTAATGGTGAAGGAAATGACTGAATTGGAGCTGAATCTTGAGATTTATATGTAAGATTTAAAGTAAATACTATTGAAAAAAATCTTATCAGAAAATGAGTAGATCTTCATCTTGATTTGGAGGTTAATGTTATTGAAGCGATTCTAGGAACTACTCGTGAAGTAAATATTCCGATAATTTGAAAAAGAAATATAGTTATCGAAACTGGAACACAAGTTTGAACAATTATAAAAATACCTTGAGACTGAGTTAAATACATCGATAAAGATAAAAAATGAGATTTATTTGTAAATGTAATTATTAAAATTCCAAAAAAACTTACTGATACTGAGAGAGAATGTTTTGAAAAAATTGCTAAAGAAAATAAACTAAATGTACATAATAAAAAATGAATATTTGAAAAAATATTTGGGTAAGAATATTTTGTAGAGATAAAGCAATGCTTTGTCTCTACATTTTTAAAATTAATTTTTAAAAGATGAAAAAAATATTAATATTTTTCCTATTTTTCCTTTTTTCTTGTCAAAATGAATATGTAGAATTTCATCAAAATAAAGAGATTGAAAAACAAATTCAAAGTGAAATAAGTGATTTTTCATTTGAAAAAATAGAATATTTATCTTGAATTACTCTAAAAAATACTCCAGATTTAAAATTTTTAGATGAATTAACTCAAAAAATAGATGATGCAAAATCAAGAGTTTATGTAGAAGTTTATATTTTTACAGAAAAGAGAATTAGAAAGGCTCTTATAGATGCTAAAAAAAGATGACTTGATGTAAAAGTTATTTTGGAAAAAAATATTTATAAGGCTGAAAATCTAAATAAAGATGCTTTTCAAGACTTAGAAAAAGCTTGAATTGAAGTAGTTTATTCTAACCCAGAAAATTATTCACTCAATCATACAAAAATGATGATAATTGATGATAAAATTATAATTTCAACAGGAAATTTTTCTTATTCAACTTTTAGATATAATAGAGAATTTTTTATACTTTTAGATAATAAAATTTTCCTTCCAATTTTTTTAGAAATTTTTGAAAATGATTTTCTTGGAAATAAAAAAAATATACATCATCCAAACCTTGTTTTGTCTCCGTTTTCAACTAGAGAAAAATTAGAATATTTACTAAAAAATGCTTGAAAATCTATAAAAATTTATGCTCATAATATTTCAGATAATTCAGTATTAAATATACTTTTAGAAAAACAAAAATCTGAAGTAGATGTAAAAATGATTTTACCTGACTTAAAAAAAGTTTCATCAAATGAAAATGAAATACAACTACTTAAAGAAAATAATATAAATTTAAAAATAATTGATAAACCTGAAATACATGCCAAATCTATTTTAATTGATGAAAAATATTTATATATTTGAAGCATAAATTTTTCTTCATATAGTATGGATAAAAATAGGGAAATATGAATTTTAATAAAAAATGAAGATATTATAAAACAATTTTTAGATATTTTTACTAGTGATTTTGAAAAATAATCAATAGTTTTTTGTTTTACATAATTTGTTTTTTTGTTATTATTATGCAAATTTATTTTTAAAAATTTATTTATGAATATACAAAAAATACTTCTTAGTATCATTGTCACTTTATTAGGATTATTTTTCATTTTAAATATAACTTATTTTGATACAAATAAAACCTCAAGTGATTTTTCCATTTGAGATAAATATATTTGAATAAAAGAAATAATAAAATCTTGAAGTTTACTTGACTTTAAAGAGAATATTTCAGATTTAAAAAATGATAAATTTTATACTGATAATATAAATTATGTAGATAGAGTTTATTTTTATTGAAAAAATTATAAAAAAACTCAAAATGATAGAGATGTAAAATTTGAACTAGCAGAATGACTTTATTTGTTTGATTTATATGATTTATCATACAATTATTCAATTAATGATTGATGATTTTTATTAAAACCAAAATCACCATGAAAATTTTTTATAGATAATAGAAATTCGTCAGATATAAAAATATTTTCTTTTGATTCTATTATCGATATTGAATTACAATCTGTTTGAAAAGAAAAAATGACTTCACTTGTGATTTATCCACATATGTTTTTTTGATTTAATTCTTCAAGAAATAAATTCTTAAAAAATGCTGATATTTTAAGAATTGAATCAATTTCTAGAATTTTTTATGTAAATGAAAGCTTTTTAAATAATGAAAAATTATTAAACCAAAAATTCTTTTCTAAAATTTATCCTTCTAATGATAATTTAGCTTTAGATTTTTTTAATAAATTCTTTTATTTATCTTATTCTGAAAATGAATTTTTAAAATATGATATTTGAAATATAACTTTCTATAAATCAAAAAATATATTATGATTACCATATATTGAAAAATATTTTTTATTTTTTTTAAATAAAGAAAAAAAAGTTTCATATTACAAAAAAAATATTTTATCAAACTTAAATTTATTTTTTTGAAAGAAGTTATCTAATAATGAACTAAATTCTATTAAACAAGAAGTTATTTCAGATTTATTGAAATTAAAAGAAATTAATCCAGAAGATTATTTAAATTTTAGAGATGTAATTTCATATTATTATAAAAATTTACTGAAAATAAATAGTATCGATTATATAGGAAATGTTTTAACTCTTTCAGATATTATTGTTTCCATTGACAATTCAAAAACAAATTATAAACTTGCAATTTCTTCATTTTATTTAAATAAAATCTATACTTTAATAGACAATAAAACTTATTCTTCAAATTATTTACAACAAAACCTTTTAACATTTTTGAATTATTTTTTAATAGAAAATGAAATAAAACTTAAAGGTTGAGAGTTGCTTATTGAAGATAATAAAGATGTTATAATAAAACTAGATTTTTTAGCTTATTTTTTGAAGAATATATTAATTTATAACATAAATTTTTCTAAAGAAAATTTTGATAATGTTTTAAATATTGTAGAAATTTATCTCTCAACAAATAAAAATATATTAACTTATTATAAAAATAATTGAAGATATGAAACTTTAATAGTTGAATATAATTTGATTTTAAATAAATTTTTAACTGAAATAAGAAATTCATTTTTTGAAAAAGATTTAAATAATAGATGATTGCTTATTTTAGATACAAATACAGCTATAAATAATAATCAAGTAGTTAAACTAAATAAAATCATAAATAGTATTTTTGATTTTCATACAAAAAACAAAGCAGTTTTATCAGTGAAAAATGAAAATTATAATACTTTATATTCACAAAACAAACTAGATTATCAAGAATATTACTCAGCTTTAAATAATTATCCAGAATATTTAATAAAATATGATAAAGTAAAAAGTGACTTATTAGATGCAAAAACAATTTTCGAATGAAATGAAATAAAACTTAATAAAGAAAATCTAGTTGATTTCTTATCTCAATTTGAATGACTTGATTTTTCAAATTTAACATATACGATTTCCTCTAACAAATATGCTATAACAAATCTTTATATTAATTGAGAAACTTTTTCATTTGATTTATATCCTTTTGATTTTAATAGGATAGATAACATTTATAGAAATTGACAAAAATTAAATTTATCATATGAGCTAGATACTTTAAAGTCAGATTTAAAAGAAATATATGATAAAGTAGATAATACGCAAAGAGATAAATATGATTTTAAGAAATTTTTTATAAATACTTTCTTTTCTAGTAATGAAATTATATCAAAAACATTTAATATAAATGAAGAGGTGGTTAGTGAAGATAAAACTATTACATTTTTTAAAAGAGATAAATTATTATGAGATAAATGAGAATTTAATGTTTTAAAATGATATTTAGATATAAAGTATAACGATATAATAGTAACTTTAAATTCAGAAAATAAATATGATATATATATTCAAAAATGAGTTTTAAAAACTAATCTTAATATAAATTGATCATTACAAAATGTTGTTGCTCATATAAAAGCTGATTATGTTTTTTCAAATGAAGATCATTATTTTAAAAATATAATTATAACTTTTTATGATAAAAATTATTATGAAAATGGTGAAGAAATTCCTATGTTTTCTTGAAAAGAATTTAGGGTTATAAAAAGATTAGATATTTTAAAATTTAAAGATGAAATGAATAAAGAAATCCAAAAAATAATTTCTACAAATTAAAATATTTGAAAAATAAATTATTTTCATATACTTTTAGCAATTTTATAATTAATACAAAAAATATGACAAGAAAAAATGTAATGGCAAAATTTGCAGCAATAGTTGCTTTAATAGCAATAGTATCATCAGTTATTTGAACAGGAGTTTTAGTTATTTATGAAACACTTAATTCTTCTCCAAATTCAGAAAATTCATTAACTCAAGAACAATTACAAGAATTATTAAATGCATATTCTTGAAGTTTATCAAACTCGTGAACTGAAATTTCAACTTGAATTATGTTAGATACTCAAAACACAGATACTTTAACTTGAACTAATAATTAATATGGATTTTAATATAAGAATTACTGGACCAGCTTGACTTTGAATTAATTCAACAGCAGATATTGTTACATCAATTTTTTCCAATCTTGGATATAATGTTATTACCGATATAGAATACGAATCAAGAATAAAAGGATGAGTGAATTATTTTGATATATTTATTTCAGATAATAAACCATTTTTAACAAAATTTTGTGATGTTATATTAGCTTTCAATCTGGAATCACTTGAAAAAAATATACTGAGTCTAAAAAAGGACTGAGTTATTTTTTGTAATGAAAAAATTAAAAATACATTCACTGAAAATATAAAAAATATTATCAACGAAAAAAATATTAAAATTATATCACTTGAAATAAATGATAAGTACGATAATACATATTTACTTGCTTTATTATCATATTATTTTTCTATTGATAGAGAAATTATAAAAGAAAGTTTACAAGAAATATTTGGAAAAAAATGACCTTCTACTGTTGAAGCAAATATAAAAATATTTGAAAATGCTATTTCATCTTTAAATTTTGAAAAATCAAAAATAGCTTTTAAAAAAGTTTGAGAAAAAAAACAAGTAAGTTATGGAAATAAAATGATAGCTTATGGTATGATAGATGCAGAATTAGAATATTACTCAGCTTATCCTATGACTCCTGCTTCGAGTGTTTTAACAGAAATTATTAATTCAAAAAAAGTGACTTATCTTCAAGCTGAAGATGAAATTGCTGTTATAAATTCAGCTTTATGAGCCAGTTATACTGGAGCGAGAAGTGCTGTTTGAACGAGTTGAGGATGATTTGCACTTATGACAGAAGCTCTTTCGTTTGCTGTTCAGGCAGAGTTTGGAGTAACTGTTATTTTATCTCAAAGAGCTGGACCAAGTACTGGGACTCCCACTTATCATGAAACTGGAGATATAAATTTTGCTTTAAATCCTACATTTTGAGATTTTAATCATATCGTTTTAACTCCTTCTAGCTTAGAAGAAGCATATTTTTTTGCTGGAATTTCTTTAAATTTAGCTGATAAATATCAGTCAGTAGTTATTTTACTTATTGATAAACAGTTATCAGAAATTGCAGGAACATTTTGAGATTTACAAAAAGTAGTTGTTGATAGATGAGTAATTTTAGATAATCCTCCAGATGATTACAAAAGGTATGAACTCACTGAAAATGGAATTTCTCCAAGAGTAATAGTTGGAACAAAAAATGGAGATTTTATAGCTTCCAGTTATGAACACGATGAATATGGTGCAACGACTGAAAATAGTGAAATGAAGAAACTCATGACTGAAAAAAGATGGAAAAAACTAGAGAATTTTTTTGAGAAAGAGTGAATGAGTGGATTTGAAGTTTATCATAACCCATCCCAACCTTCCCTTCATACGAATGGAAGGAGTTTTACAAAAATGATTATTACTTTTTCAGCTACCAGTTATACAGCTAAAAAGTTTGTAGAAGAAAATCCTGACTATGGACTGGTTATTATCAAATATTTAAAACCACTTGATGAGAGACTTTTAGATGTTTTAAAAGATATGCAGGAAGTAATTTTTGTAGAAAATAATTATTCTGGGCAACTGGAAAAATATATTTGTAATGAATTGTGATTAAAGTATATAAAATGATTAAAAATTTCACATCTGAGAAAATATGATTTATTTCCTTTTTATATAGAGGATTTTAATAGTTTAATTTGAAAATAATATGAGAACTTGATTAACTGATATTCAATGGTGTCCTGGATGTGGTGATACTCTCATCATTATGGCTTTGAAAAATGCTTTTAAAGAATTAGAAATAGAAAGTCATAAAAGAGTGGTGGTTTCTGGGGTTTGATGTTCTGGAAAAGCAAGCCAATATGTTGATGGATATGCAGCTGAAACTCTTCACGGAAGAGCTTTGCCTTTTGCAACAGGAATAAAACTGGCAAAACCTGAAATGACAGTTGTGGTTATGTGATGAGACGGAGATGGATATGGAATAGGGATGGGACATTTTATACATAGTTGTAAAAGAAATCTTAATATGACATATCTTGTTTTTAATAATGAAAATTATGCTCTTACTACAGGTCAGGCAAGTCCTACTACTCCTATTGGAGCAAAAACAAAAACCACTCCAGAAGGAAATAATACCTCTCCATTTGATCCATTACAACTAGCAATAGATGCTGGATGTAGCTTTGCCAAAAAAGCTGATAGTACGAAATTTGTAGAACTTAAAGAAATTATAAAACAAGCGATTTTACATCCTGGTTTTGCAGTAATTGATATTGCACAAGCTTGTCCAAGTTTTAAAAGATGGTAAAATTTGTTTTATCTTAAAAAATATGATAAGATAAAGTATATTTAGTATTTTATCTTATTTTTTATGTCAACTCCTGATAACAATGAAATCATACTAGAAAAAACGACTGAAACACCTGTTTTAAACCAAAATATTAATCATACTACACAAGATGTTCAACAGGATGTTTTAGATATAATAACTTTTTTCCAAGAATATTCTTTTATTAAAATTCAAGATGATGGAATTTACATAGATAATACACTTTTACTTTGAACTCAAATTCAAGATTTTTTTGATAAATTATTTTTAAGTTGACTTTATATAGAGGGATTAAATCACAATACATTTACAAAATTACTTTTAAAAGATAAAACTTTTTGACAATTTTTTTTATGAAAATCAATTAAAAAAATTTCTGAAGAAAGAAAAAAAATGTATCCAAATCCTGATATAGATAGATATAAAGATCCAGCAAATAGTATTGCTATGTTTAATTTTTCTAAAGTGTATTCTCATAATATCTGGGAAAAATGAGAAGAAATAGATGAACAAACCATGTTAGATATTGATGAATTTGTTTCTATAATGTGGACTTATGGAATTAAATTTTGATTAAAAATAGAAGAAATTAAAAAAACTATACAAGAAGTATTTGATTCAAAAAATCCAACTATTGCAAAAAAAATAGTAATTGCAGAATCTTTAAAACCAAAAAACTGAATTGATGCAAAATTAATTGCACTAACAAATTTAAAAATAAATCATTGAATAAATGCTTTATCAGATAGTCATAAAGCTGATTTAACTAGTGCAAAAAGAAGTATTCCAAAAATTGAAAAATGACAAAAACTTTTTTCTTATAAACCACCTCGAGTTTGAACTGATGGTATGGATATATTTTGAGTCACATTAGATGCAAAATGATGAAAAAATATTATTGTAAGAAATTCTCTACCATGACTAGAAGTTAAAAAAGAAAATTGATCTATAATTGTAGTAGCACATAAATCAGGATTTTTATCAGAAATTGATGGTTTTGAAGAGGTTTGATGATGAGTTATGTTTATAGAAGCAAGTAAATTATGAGACCAAATAATTACTATTGATGATAATATTACTTTACCATATATCTATCCTTCTATTGATAGTGCCCCAGGTCATGTTATTGTTACTTGATCAAAGATAAAATCATTTTGAGAAAATTCATTTGTTTACGGAATTCCTAGATGATTTAGGCTAGAAAATGCAGTTTCTCTTGATTTATCTTGAGAAGTAGAATGATGAATTTTTTGTGAAAAAGATATTATCATAAAATGAAATG
Organism: Patescibacteria group bacterium; assembly: GCA_047637875.1. Classification (GTDB taxonomy): domain Bacteria; phylum Patescibacteriota; class Gracilibacteria; order BD1-5; family UBA6164; genus UBA7396. Next base: position 21,213 of record JBLJBH010000016.1, on the reverse strand, counting down.
TAACTTGAACAGAAAAACAGGATCCAATAAAACCTTTACAAAATTGAGAAATTATATCTGAAAATTGAAATATAACTATTAGTTGAAATGTAAATTTGTGAAATATAAATAATTGAACTATAAAAGCTTTAAATTGAAATGTAGAATTAAAATCTCAATTATATAATTCTTTAGTATTTGCAAAAGAAATTAAAAGTTTGGTTTGAGCTCAAAATAGTGTATTTATTTGAGAAGACATTATTTTAGAGTGAAATTATTCAGGATGTACTTTTGTATTTACTTGAAATTTAACAGCAAAACAATTATGAGAAATGTCTCAAAAAAAGTGAAATAATAGAATCTTAATTATTCCACCTAAAGATATTGAAAAACAAAAAGAATTAAAAAAAATAGAAATAATAGAATTAGAAAATAAAATAAAAACTCTAAAAGTAAATGAAATTTTATATAAAAGATATAAAGAAAAAAAAGATTTAGAAAAAGAAGAACTTGTTTTTTTAAATTCATTTTTCCAATCAAATAAAGATTATGTAACCCAATTTGCAAAAGCTATTTCAAGTGGAAAAGATTATGATTTAAGTAAAGCAAAGCAAATTTTAGTATTAATGGAAACAAAATTAAAAGAATTAAATGAACAACTTTTAAATTTGGAAAATATGGATTTATCTTTGATAAAATTACCAAAAATTCATATTGATTTGGCTTTATGAAATACTGAAATTTTCCATCATTTAGAAAATATAGAACAATCAATTTTATCAAAAAAAGAAACTATAAGTTTACTTTTATCAATCGTTAAAAAATTAGATCCATCTACAAAAATTACAGATTTTTCTTGAAAAGATATAAATCGGGCATTTTCTTTATAAAAATAATTAAAAACTTTTGCATTTAATAAAAAAGTATGATTTAATTGAAACAATTAATTTAAATCATACTTTTTTTTGCATGAAAAAATCTTTTACACAAATATATTATGATTTCTTTGATAAAGAAATAGAAGATTCTACAATAGTGGTTTGACTTATAGGAACTATGATTTTTTTAACTTGATTTTTATCAAATACACAAGCTAATTATAAATCAAATATTATGGAATATAGAAATAATTACCAAAATGTAGTTTTAATTGATTGAAAAAAATACAAAATGGTTTTTGAGGAAATTAGATAATTATTTAAGAGTTAGTTTTAACTCTTTTATTTTTATTCAGATATTTTCTAGTTTTTTTTCAATATTTTGAATTAAAATATTTTCTATAGTTAAAATTTCAGTATTAATAATTGGTTTTCAAGTTTTTAAAAAAATTATATTTCACTTTATTTTGATAGATATTATATAAGAAGTAATATCTATTTTTTTTATTTCTAAAAAATCTTTTATGATACTATTATAAATAATTGAAGATATAATTTGATCTTGTTTTCAGGTTTTATTTAAAGATTTTATTAAAAGTGATTTTATATTATTTAATTCCATATTTTTTAAAATATTATTACAAATTCTCATTTAACTTTATCTTTGTTTTTAGAAAAATATTCATAAATTTCTTTTATACTTCCTCTTTTAAATTCTTCAAATTTTTTTGTTAATTCGCGAGCAACAACTATCTGAGTTTCTTCTCAAAAATATTCTATAAAGTCTTCTAGAGTTTTTACAATTCTATGAACTGATTCATAAATTACAACAGTTTCTTCCTTGTTTTGTAATTTTTTCAACATAGTTTGTCTTCATTTTTTTATTGGTAAAAATCATAAATATAAAAAATGATTACTAGGCATTCAACTAGCGGATAATGCTGTAATACAAGCTGTTACTCAAGGGATAGGAACTACTTCTATATCATTTTCAAGGGCTTCTTTGATGAGTGCATATCCTGGATCTGAAATTCCAGGAGTTCCAGCATCAGAAATTAAAGCAATATTTTTTCAATCTTTTAATTGTTCAATTATTTTATCAATTTTCATAACTCAAGAATGAGAATGAAAACTTATAAGAGGTTTTTTTATATTATAATGATTTAATAGTGTTGCAGAAGTACGAGTATCTTCACAAGCCACTCAATCAACCTCATTTAAGATTCTAACTGCTCTGAAAGTAATATCTTCTAGATTTCAAATAGGAGTTGAAACGATATATAGCATAAATTATATTTAATAGTATTTTTTTTATATTAAGACTTTTTGTAAAAAAACAAATTTTTTATATAATTGAGAAAGTAAAAATAACAAAATCTTATGAAAAAATTTTTAACAACAATATTTTTCTTTTTTATCTCATTTCAAATAATTTTTGCCCATCCACTTGATATTTCTTCAAGTTTTTTGAGTTTTAATAAAAATTATCTAAATATTACAACTTTTTTTCATTCTTATGAAATAGAATATTTACTTACAAAAAATAATATAAAATTTAAATCAGTTTATGAATATTATGATTATAAAGATATTATCTGAGAATATTTAAAGCAAAATATAAAACTTGATTTAAGTGAAAATAAGTGTGAAATAGAAAAAGTAGAAATGGTGCAATTAGAAGAATATCAAATTCTTTCAAGTTGAATTGAGATAAATTATAGTTTTAAATGTGAAAAAGATATAAAAAACTGAGTTATAAAAGTAAGTTTTTTTGATAATTTTCCATTACAAACAAACCAAATAACTTTTTATGATTTAAATAAAAACTCCTCAGTTCCATTTGAATCAATTGTTTTGACTTCAAAAATTCAGGATTATGAATTTGATTTAGAAAATAAAAATAAAAAATGTATCGTTGATAGTGATTGAGACTGACTTTTTGACCAGCAAGAATTAATTCATAAAACAGACCCATTTTTAGTAGATACTGACTGAGATTTTTATACGGATTATGAAGAAATTTTTTATTCTTGGCTAGCTCTTGATAAAAATATGTGACCAAATCAAACTCCAAGAACAGAAATTCCAGATGACATTTTACAAAAAATAAAACAAAATATAAAAACAAAAGAGGATTGTGAAAAACAAAATTCTCTCACAACAAAAATTTCAAAAGATACTTGATTACTTAGTAATTGATTTTGAAATGAATATTTTATAAACACTATGAAAAGAATTTCAGACTATATAAATAAAACTTCAAAAGAAAATTTTTTATATATTTTTTTAATAGTTATTTGACTTTGATTTATTCACGCAATGTGACCTGGACATTCAAAAAGTTTACTTATAAGTTATGTTTTGGATAAAAACAAAAGTTTCTTTGATGGATTTTTATATATAATTATTTTTACTATTACACATTTAATAGATATAGTTTTACTTTTTGTTATCACGAAAGTTATTTTTTCTTTTTATGATATTTCAAATTATATGCTTTATATTCAGAGATTTTCTTTAGTAATAGTTTTAGTTTTTAGTTTATATTTGATTTTTAAAAGTTATAAAAACTTGAAAAATAATTATGTAGAAAGTTGTGAGAAAAAGGATTTAAAATGATCGATTTTACTTTGATTTGTTGCATGATTGGCTCCTTGTACTTTTGGTTGGAGTATATTTTTATTATTATTTTCTATGTGAAGTTTTTCTCTTATTTTACCAATGATTTTAGCGCTTTGAATATGAATATTTTTATGTTTATTAGTAGTTTTGATTTTAACTTATATTTTGAGAAAAAAAGTATTTGAAAAGATTAATCTATTTTCAAAATACTCTTCACTTACTTCAGCAATTATTTTATTTTTTCTAAGTATTTATTTGATGAGTTATATATATTAAAAAAATTAACAAAAAAATTGATTTTTCTAAAAAATACATATAATCGTTAAAAGAAAGACGAGGATTTGTAAAAATTCTCGTCTTATTTAAAAAATATTATTAATTTAAAAAATATGTTAGATGTTAAAAAAATAGAAGCTGCTATAAATCAAATTTCAGCTGAGAAAAAAATTCCAAAAGAAACTTTAATTGATATAATTGAATCAGCTATTAAAACAGCTTATAAAAAAGATTATGGTTCAAAAGATGAAAATGTAATTGTTAAACTTGATTTAGAAGCTTGAACTATTGAAATTACAGTTGAAAAAACTATAGTTAAAGAAGTTACAAATCCTTCAACTGAAATCAGTTTTGAAGAATTAGGTGAAGATGCGGATGGATTTTCTGAATGAGATGTTATTGAAATAGATATGACTGATGAAGTTTTAAATTCTTCAGTTGGAGAATCATTTTGAAGAATTGCTTCTCAGGCAGCTAGACAAGTAATTATTCAAAAAATAGGTGATAGTGAAAAACAAAAAATTTATGAATTATTTAAAGATAAAGTTGGGCAATCTATCAGTATGAAAGTTGTTATGATAGAATCTTGAAAAGTTATTTTTGATTATAATGGAAATCAGGTTGTTTTACCAAAATCAGAACAAGTTTCAAGAGATAATTATGTTCCAGATGCTAGATTTTATATTTATGTTGCTGAAGCTTCAATTGATGAAAAAACTGGACCTAGAGTAGTTTTATCAAGAAAAAATAAAAATATAGTTCCTTCAATTTTTGCTTTATATGCACCAGAAGTAGCTGATGGAAGTATTTCTATTGATAATGTTGTTAGATATCCATGAGTAAAAACTAAAATTTTAGTTTCAACTTCTTATGAAGAAATTGATCCAGCTTGAAGTTTAATTTGACCAAAATGAATTAGAGTAAAATCAGTTATGGAAGAATTATCATGAGAAAAAGTTGATATAGTAGTTGATAATGGAAATATTCCAGAAATTATTGGAAAATCACTAACTCCAGCTTCTGTTTTAAAAGTAGAAGTTGATGAAAAGAATAATTCTGCAAAAGCTTATGTTTTACCTTGAGAAAGAGCAAAAGCTATTTGAAAAAACTGAGTTAATATAAATCTTGCTTCAAATCTAACAGGGTATAATATTTCTTTAGTTGAAATAGAAGAAAAATAATTTTTAAAAAGTTAGATTTATTCTAACTTTTTATTTTATATTTTAATATTTATTTTATGAAAGTATTATTTTTAAAATTGGTTCCAAATGTTTGACATGTTTGAGAAATAAAAGAAATTTCTGATAGTTATGCTAGAAATTTTTTAATTCCAAAATGACTTGCTAAGAAACTTGATGAGAAAGAAGAACAAAAAATCAGACAAGAAGAAAAAAAGAAAGAAGAACAAAGAAGAAATTTAGTTGAAAATAGACATAAAATCACAGAAACTTTAAATTGAGAAACTCTAGTGTTTAAAGCAAAGACTTTAGAAAATTGAAAAATGTTTGGTTGAGTTTGAGAACATGATATAATTGAAAGAATTTTTAAAGATTTTTGAGTAAAATTAGAAAAGAAAAATATTGATTTAATGGATTGACATATTAAAAAAATTTGAAAAAAAGATATTTATATAAAATTATCTTCTGATAGTTTAGCTAAAATAACTGTAATTGTTGAATAATGAATTATTTAAGTATAGATCTTTGAGATAAAAGATGTTGACTTTCTTATACAAATATGGATTTTATTTTTATGCTACCTTATGTTAATAGAGTAGAGTTAATTTCCAATTTAAAAAAAATAATTAAAGATAAAAATATTTCAAAAATAATTATTTGAATGCCTTATGATTTGTACTGAAAAGATTATAATCAATTAGAAAAAACAAAAAAATTTACTCAAAAATTAAAAATCAATTTCCCAGATATTGAAATAATTGAAGTTGATGAAAGATTTACTACAATTGAATCAATAAATATTTTAAAAGATTTATGATCTAAAAAAATTCAAGATAATAAAGATAGTATGTCAGCATATTTGATTTTAGAAACTTTTTTGAACAAAAAAAATAAGAACTTGTAAAAACAAGTTCTTATTTTTTATTTTAATTATTCAGCAGTAACTTCTTCAGTAACAACTTCACCAGTAGAAACTTCTTCAGTAGTAACTTCTTCAGTAGTAACTTCTTCAGTAGTAACTTCTTCAGTAGTAACTTCTTCAGTAACAACTTCACCAGTAGTAACTTCTTCAGTAACAACTTCTTCAGTAGAACCACAAGAAGCTAAAGTTAACATAGCAACTAATGCTAATGTAGCTAATAATTTATTCATATTTTTATAATTTTATGAATTAAAATATAATAATAATTGGCAGTCGTGATTATAGGGAAAAAACCTAAATATCAATTTTTAATATATTTACTTTTTTATTAAATATTGTTTAATATAAAGAATGGGTATTAAATTTGACATTAATAAAACAAAAAATACTATATTATAAGAAAAATATTTTTTAAAATATATTATTATGAATCAAAGTTTCTTAAATACCTATAAGTGAGCTTTAGTATCAAATAATAAAAATGATTTACTTTGATATATTTGTTGATTATTGTTTGATGTAGATTATGAAAAGGTTATTTGATGTATTTATAAGAAAAGTTTTTTAAAGTATTGATATTTTTTATTTGAGGATATTTTATCTAAAAAAGATTTTGAATTTATAATAAAAGAAAATACAAATGAAAAAGAGTTTTATGAAATTATTTGAAAAGATGTAAAAAATGAAGATTTTATAACTTTATGAACTATAGAAGATATTGATTTTGATTTAACTAATAAATTAAAAAATATTTATATTGATTATTGATATTTTTTCTCAATTTGAACTTCAAGAATATTACAAAGAAATATTATAAAAATATCTAAAAAAGCTATTTTATCATATCAGAAAGATTTTATAATAATAAAAGATAAACAAAGCATAAAAGAAAATAAAAAAACACTTGAAAATATTTCAAAAATTTTTATAAATATACCAACTCCAAATTATAATATTAACCAAAATAAGTATGAATAGAAGAGGTAATAATAAAATAGTAAAAAATTTTAAAGATTATTTAGTCCCAATTTTTATAGTTTTTATTATTTTGATTTTTATATTTAATTATATTTTTTCTTCTGATGACCAAAAAGAAGTAAATACTTCAGATAATTCTTTTTTAAATATTTCACTAAATTCTTCTCAAACAGAAGCTTATATTGAATATAGTTGAGGTAAAAAATCAAAAATTGAGACTGATGTATCTTTATATAGATGAGAAAAATTACAAGTAGTTTCAGAAAGTGTAAAAGTTTCTTGAGATGATATAAATTTTAATTTAAATAAATTATGAGAATTAAGTTATAATGAAGATAAAAGTTATACATTATATTCTTCTGATTTATGGTGAGAAGCAAGAAAATCTGTTAATATAGAAATGAGATATGCTAAAGTAAAAGCAAGTAGTTGAAGTGTTTTTTCTCTTTCACAAAATGAAGTTGCTAGTACTATTTATGTAGCTTCATGAAATATTGAAGTTCAAAATCTAGCACTTAAATCAACAATATTACAAAAAGGTGAAAAAATAGTTATAATGAGAAATAGTGCAAATGATAAAAATTCTGATTTATCATTATCAAAAGAACAAATTGATGATTATATAAAAAATGAGGATTGGTTTATAAAAAATAATTGAGCTTTTTATTTATCAAAATCAGATGAAATTTCATCTCAAACTTGATTAACCCTTTCATGAGTTTCTAATTTAACTTGATCAAGTTTTAACTATATTTCATTTAATAATATATTTGATGAAGCTGAGGTTTCTAGTGATAAACTTGATATAGAATGAGTTTTATTAGATGATGTTGTTTCTACAATTAATATAAATTGAAAAAATGCTGAAATTAATTCTCAAAATAAAACATTTACTTTAAAATGATTAACTTTTTCTTCTAGAATAAATGATATAGTTTATAAAGTTTATGATAGCAATTCAAAATTATTATATAAATGAGTAATCACAATCTATTATACAAAATGAACTTCTTCAACTACTTGAGAAACTACAAGTTGATTGGCACAAGTTCAAAATTATCCAATTACAACTTCTCCTTTATATCAAATCATAACTCCAAAACAAAATCCATATATAACTACTGAAAATGTTGTTAGAATTGAATGAAATGCTCCAGCTAGAACTGTTAAAAAGATTGTTGTAAATGATTTTGTATTGCAAAAATTTCCTCAATACTGAACTTATTGGCAATATTTTGCAAATAGTGAATTTGGAAACTTAAAACCATGAATTAATATTTATAAAATACAATTTTTTGGAGAATGAGATAATATAGTTTATGAAACAAATTTTACTATTATAAAAGAAGAACCAAAAGTAGAAATTAAAGAAAATACTCAAACTTGAGTAACTCAATAAAAAAAGTATCTTGAATTTATTCAAGATACTTTTTTTATTCTTCAACACTTTTTATTATTTCTTTAAATCTAAAATATTCAGTAATTCTAAGTCAGCTAAATTTTCAAATCAAAAAATTTATAGGTATTAAAAAAAGTATAATTTCTGGATAAGATAAAGTTATTACTTTTATATAATTTATACTTAATATAACATAACAAAATATTCAAACTAATATAGTGTATAAGAAACTTTCTTTATACTCTGTTAAATCTTTTGAAATAATTATATTTATCATTTTTTCACTAAGAAGTATAAAAATTATAAAATATAATATATCAGAAACATTTAAGGAAATAACTTTAAGTCAATATAAAATATTTAAAATTCATATAAAAAATATTATATTTATTGAAATTAAAAATACCATTCTTGGAGCATAAAGTAGGTTATATCTGTCAGTTATAAGTGATAAAAATAAATTTAATCAAACAAAAATTATTATTAAAAATAAACTTAAAACTAATCATAATTTAAAAAACATTAAAGTTACAAATAGTGGAATTACTATTCAAATCGGTGATAATCAAATAAAATGTTTAAATACTATTATAACTGTTAAAACTATTGGAATAATTAAAAAAATGTAAATCGTATTAGTAGAATATCAAATATTTGATAAATTATTTATAAATTTTGAGATAAAAAATATATTTTTTACATTATTTTGAGTTAAATTTACATCTAAATATTCATGTTTATTTTCTTCTAATTCAATCAATAAATCATTTATTTGATTTTGTTTTAATATTAAATATTTTGAACTTTCATTTAATAAAACTATTTTATTTAACCAAGTTTTGTTTGCTAGGAAATTTTTTAAATAACTTCATAATATATTTAAATTGTAAGGAGAAATTCAAATAATGTTAAAATTATCATTTGATGAATTTATTGATATATCTTTATTTATATTTGATAAAATATTAAAAACAAAATCTCTTGATCACCAAACTATTATATAATCAGATTTTACTCAAGATGTTTGTTTATAATCTCTTATATTATTTAAAATACTTGATAACTCTATATCAGTTTTATTTAAAGGTCATATAGCATTTATAAAGATTCAGTCTTTTTTAGAAAATTCTATATAATTATTTATATCAATTTTTTCAATTTCATCAGAATATAAAAGGAAAAAACTTTTTTCATAAACTAAAATATTGTAAGTATCATTAAAAAGTAATTTTTTTGTTTCTTCATTATTTTCTTCATTTTTTTCAATTTCATATATATTTAATTCAAGCTCTTTTTCTCATTTTTCTGAGAAAATTCTTTTATAAATCGGTCAAATTTGACTAGAAGCTGATTTTAAAGTCCATTCAAATTCAAATTTTTTATCTGGATTTGAAAAATATATCTTTTCCTCTATATTAGTTAAATCAATAATATATTCGTTATTAATATTTATATTTGATGATATATTTTTTTCAATTTCTTCAGATAATTCAAAGTTTAAATTTATAAAAGATTTTTGAGGTTCTATATTAGTTCAAGTTCAAAAACTAATATTTGGTATAAGTGCTAAAATTAGTATTAAAAATTTTATCATATTATTTTCTGTTAAGTATTATAGCAAAAGTTTTAAAAAATATTTTTATATCAAGTAAAAAACTCCAATTTTCTATGTAAAATATATCTAAATTTACTTCATCTTCAAATTTATTATTTTCTCTTCAATTTACTTGAGCAAGTCCAGTAATTCAAGGTTTGATTGTTAAAACTCTTTTTTGATGGATTTCATAATTTTCTACCTCTCTTGGTTGATGAGGTCTAGGTCAAACCATACTCATATTTCATAAAAAAACATTGAAAAGTTGAGGAAGTTCATCAACAGAATATTTTTCTATAAATTTTCAAATTTTAGTTTTTCTTGGGTCATCTTTTATCTTATAAAGTGGTCATTGACGAGTAGATTTTTTCTTAATCAATTTTTTTTCAAACTCAAGTGCTTCATCATCTTTGTTATCTATTCAATAACTTTCTTTTATACAATAAGCCCATTTTAAATATCTAAATTTGTATAAATTGAATTTTTTTCAATTTTGTCAGATTCTTAAATTTTTATAAATTATAGGTCAGTCAGGGTCTTCTAATTTTATCAAAATTCAAACTATTATAAATAAAGGTAGGGAAATAATTATTCAAATTATACTTCAAATAATATCTATAATTCTTTTTAAAACTCTTCACCAAGCTCAAAGTGAAGTATTTTTTATCTCAATAACTGGAATTTTATTTAAAAGGGAAATAGTAGTATTTGTTTTTGTAACATCAAATCAATTTGTTATGTATCTGTATCTTACAGCAAAAATTCTTGAAAAATCCCAAATATTGTAAAGTTCTTTGTTATCAAAATCACTATCTATATAAAGTATTTCATCTATGTGATTTTTTTCTAAAATATCTAGAAAATTTTTTTCATCTCATAAATATTTTAATTTTGAAGAAATTTCTTTTTTGTTTATATATCAAATAATTTTATAAATATTTGCATCTTTTATATCGTTTATGATGTCTGAAATATTTTCTTCGGATTTATTTGTAATAAGTAAAATTTTTCTTTTTGGAATTATATCTTTATCTAAAAGAAAATTTTGAATCTTGTTTAAAAATATTCTTTCTGATATTACTCAAATTACTCAAATAATAGTTGTGAAAAGTATTACAAGTCTTGGAATTTCAGTTGTATAAAAAACTCATTTTCAAAAATACACAAAAACAGAGAAAAATAAAAACCAATAAATACTATAAAGTATTATATCAAAAGTTTCTTTGACTTTTGAAGAAGTGATTTTTAGTGAATAAAGTCAGTGAATAGAAAAAATTATCAAATACAAAAATGCTCAAAATAAAGCAAATCTAAATAAAAATTCATTTTGAATTATCTGAACTGGAAGTGTAACTCAAGGGATAAAATCATTTATTTCTCTTAGGTTTCTAGCAAGAAAAAAACTTGAAAATATTATGATAAAATCAAGTGGTAGTTTTGCTAGAGAAAAAAATATTTCGTGTTTTTTCATAAAAAATTAATTAATTTTTCTTATTTTAGTTAAATTTTAATTATTGCAAACTTGAAATTTAAAATTTGATTTATATAAAAAAATCATTTGACAAACAAAACTAAATTTTTAAAATTTTATTACTTAAAAATAAAAATAAGTTGAAATTTATGAACAAGCTCCAACAAGCTCCAACAAGCTCCAACAAGCTCCAACAAGCTCCAACAAGCTCCAACAAGCTGAGCTAAATGGAATAATGCGTGTAAATTTGCTAAAAAGCAGATAATTTTTTGTTTGAAAAAAATCAAGCAAGAAATTATCTGCTTTTTATTGTTCTTTAACATGAAACGAGAAAATTAACTTTTTTAAATCCCTCCCCCTTCGGGTACTCCCTTTGAAAAAGGGAGAGCTAATAAGGAAAAACCTTTCAATCCTCCTTTTTCAAAGGAGGTGTCCGACAGGACGGAGGATTTAAAGGTTAAACAAATAATTTATATTTTAATTTATATATTTATGAAAACAATAAATAAAACCCCTCTAACTCCCCTTGTCAGGGGAGAACAAAACTCTCATTTCCCCCTGACAAGGGGGATTAAGGGGGTTTCTTTTCAAAACAAAAAAGCCTTTACCCTAGTAGAACTCATCATAGTAATAACGATTTTAGCAATACTATCAACAATAGCATTTGTATGATTCCAAAACTTTACTAAAGATTCAAGAGACTGAAATAGAATAACAACATTAAAAAATATAGAATCTTGATTATCATTATATACTATAAGAAATAATAATTATCCAGACCCAGATGAACTAGTAGAAATACTATGAACCTGAAATATATTACTATCAAAACAATGAATAGTATGAAATGAAGTAGTACAAAAAATAAAATTAAATAAAGAAGCACTTGATCCAAAAGATAAAACAAACTATATATATTCAATAACCTGAAATGGAAAGAAATATCAACTATGAACATACCTAGAAGAAAATAAACTTATTTCATATATTCCACAAATCACACAAACATATGCAAATATAGATTATACTAATAGATATTTCTATACAATATGACATAAAGTATGAATACTACTAGAAGATGAAACACAAAAACCAATATTAAAGACGCAAACGCTTACTTGAATAAATCTATCAACAAATACAGATGATTTTAAAGTCTACTTTTCAAATGACACGCAAAGTTGAAGTTACACAAATTCATGAATAGAACTTATAACTATAATAAAAGAAAATCAAAAAACCATACAAACAATAAAAACACCAATAACATATACTATAACAGCTACAGCATGATCTAACTGATCAGTTTCTTGTACCCAAACTACAGTAAATCACTGATCTGATGTTACTTGTACTGCAAGTCCTGCTGAACCAGACTATGTAGTAGATACTTGGGCTTGATGTGATTCTACAAGTTGAAATACTTGTAATTTAACTAATGTAATAGCTAATAAAACAGTAAGTGTGAGTTTTAAACCTTCTTGTCAATTAGATCAAATTTTAACTAATGGATACTTTGTTATAAACTCAAGTAGTACTAATTGTACTACTTGATGTAATTGGTCAACTACAACTCAAACTATAAATGGTACAACATATTATAGAGACAAATGTATATTAAAAATAACATCAGTAACACCAAATATCTATGTAGCACCAAGTAATAGTGATACAACAACATATACTCATTGGAATGCAGATGCAAGTTGATGTACTGATTTAACAACTACTTGTTCTCAACTTATATGAACTACTAACTGAAATGCAGCAACTTTTTGTACAAATCTAAAAAATACTATACCTCCACCAGTATGAACTAACTGGTTTCTCCCACCAAGAGATACTTGATGACTTCAAACTATACAAGAAAATATATCAAAAGTTAATCATGACTGAGATTCTTCTTGGTACTGGTCATCTTCTTTCTACGGCTGGTATGCTTTTGATATTGGCTGGGGTAGTCGTAGGCTAGATGCTGGTGGTGTTAGTGCTAGTGATTGGGACGATGATCATCGTGTTCGTTGCATCGCAAAATAACAATAATCTGATAATCTAATAATCTGTTAATCTGAAAGGCAGATTTTTAGGATATTAGTGATTATCAAGATATAAACTTCATACTTAAAGATTTGTCTTTTTGTATGAAAGATGACCAGTTTTAAAGGACTAAAATTAAAAACTTTAGTCTTTTAATTTATTTTTTAAAATACAAAAAATGATATCAAAAGAAGCAGTTTTTATGAAAAAGATTTTTTTGGTATGATAGATATAAACTTATCAGTTATTTTTATGATAAATTTAATAACAATTTAAATAAATGATTGATTTGAAAAAAAAGATTGTAAATCTGTTGTAAATTCTTATATGTGATTTGTTTAAATAAAAAGTATTCCAAATTTTTCACTAGAACAAAAATTACAAGATATATATATTATCTTTAGATTTACTTCTCAGACTTCCCAAAAAACAGAGGTATTTTTTTAGAGAAAAAATAGAAAGATTATTTTTTGATACTTTTGAAATCGTTTTTAAATATAAATACAATTTATGAGAAAGAAATATTTTTATAACAGAAATTTTTAATAATACTCTTTTGCTCAAAGAATTTTTTAGAATGTTTTATAATATCTGAAAAATAAAATGAGATATATTTTATCTTGATATTTGAGAAAGGTTTGTTGAAATACTAAAAATTTGTAAAAGTGTGAAAAATAAGATTTAGCAAAAAACTTTGATTTATATAAAAAAAATATTATATTTCAAATAAGATTTTTAATTATTAATTTAAGTTTTTATGATACAAACTATAAAAAATATTTTAGCTGATATTTCAGTGCTATATAAAAATTTTTTTCATTGGAATATTTCAAAAGTTTTGATTTTAATAACATCAATATTACTTTGAATTTTACTTTCACTTCCATTTTTTATTATTTTAGCAGTTGTAGTTTTTTTTGATCCAATAGAATGGAAAGATATAGTTTATAATTATTATACAACTCAAACTATAGGTTTATCTCTTATGACAGCTTTAAGTTCTCATTTGTTTTACATTTTAATTGAATGATTTTTATTTATTTTAGCTGCAGGTTTTTTTATGTTTTGAGCTAGTTATAAAACCATAACTATGACAAAATTAAATCTTGATTATTTATCTGGAGAACCAACAGCATATTTGAAAAATATTTATTTTGATTTTTGAAAAATTTTTAAATTTTTATGAGTTGTATCTTGGATTTGACTTATTTTACTTATTCCATTTTTAGTTTTTGTTATATCATTTTTTATCATATTATTTTTATTTTGAGGTATAGAACAAGTTTCTGAAATGATTAAAGAATGATATTTAAATATGTTTAGTGTATTGACTTTGAGTTCATTTTTCATAAATCTTTTAGTATTTATTTATTTAGCTTATAGAGTTACATTTTCATATATTTTGATATTAGATGAAAAAAATTACCCAGAAACTCAAAAGTCATTATATTATGTAAAAGAATCTTTCAAAATAACTTCATGATTAAAAATATTTAGTTTTTTTGCTGTACTTATAGCTTTTACATTGATTATGTTGCCAATAGATTATCTTTGAAAATATTTAGAAAATTTTTGAAGTTTAGTGGTTTTTATATATTGAATTTTGATTTTTCTAGTTATAAATTGAATTTTTGAAATGCTAATAGTTAGTGTTTATAGAAATATTATGTTAGATAAAAAAGAAGAAATAGTTTAGTTGATTTTAATACCCAAAATGAAAGTTTTAATATTCTGAGATATATACGGAAGAGTTTGAAGAAATGCTTTTAAAAAACACTTTTCTGAGATAAAAGATAAATATTCACCAGATTTTATAATAGTAAATCCTGAAAATATTACTTCAGGAAGATGACCTATAGAAAAGCATATTCGTGAAATAGATTTTTTAGGTTGAATTGATGTTTATACTTCTGGAAATCATATTTTTGATAATTATGAAGATATAAAAAATTATCTAGATACACCAAATTCAAAACTAATTCGTCCAGCAAATTTTTACGAATCAGAACATATTTATATTCCAGGTAAATGATATAAGATTATTGAAAAAAATTGAAAAAAACTTTTAGTAGTAAATCTTATGTCATCAACATTTATGAGAGATGAAGTTTATAATCCATTTTTAAAAATAGATGAAATTTTGAAAGGTTTTAATTTAGATGATTTTAATGGAATAATTATTGATTTTCATAGAGAAACAACATCAGAAATTTATGCAATGTGAATGTTTTTAGATTGAAAAATTAGTTTTTTATTTTGAACTCATACACATATTCAGACAAATGATGAGTTAGTTTTACCTTTTTGAACTGGAATTTTAACTGATGTTTGAATGAGTTGACCACTTTATAGTGTTATTTGAGCTGATTTTGAGTGAGTAAAACCAAGATTTTTATCTTGAGTTTTATCTGGGAAAATAGATCAAGCTTTATGAAATGATTATGTTGTTAATGCTTGTATGGTTGAAATAGATGAGAAAACTAGAAAATGTATAGATATAGAAAAAATAAGAATTAGATGAAAATTAAAAGGTTAACTTTAGTTAACCTTTTAATTTTTTTAAATCTTCTAAATTTCATTTTTTTAATTTTAATAATTTCATTTTTTCTTTTAATAACTTTGCTTTTATTCTCATTTTTGGGATATCTTTTTCAACTGTTGCTTGAGCAAGATTTTCTCATTTTTTAAGTTCAGCATAAGTTTCATAAAATCAGGTAAAAGCTTCTCAAACACTTTTTGAAAGTCAAACTCAAGTATAATGAAGTATCTTTTTTCAGATTTTTTTGTTTTTTATATCTTCTTTCTCGGCATTTTCTTGTTTTTCTTGTAGTTTTTTGGTTGTGTATAAAACAGTATCATCCAAATATGCTTGAAAATATGCATATTTTTCTCATATATATCTAAATGGATTTTTCATTTAAGTTTGTTAAAAAATATTTTTTAATATTATATTTTATTATTTACTTTTTTCAAATTTAGTTATTATAATTTAAACTTACAATTAATTTTTATCTTATGACAAAAAAAATTCTTCTTTTAGTAATACTCGTTATTTTTTTACTTAGTTTACTTACATTATTTTTTATTTTTAATTATTTAGATCCATATAGAGATGAACTTATTTCTATAGTTTCATTAACTATTTCTTTTATTCTTTGTGTAACTTCTTTTTCTAGTATGATTTTGTATATTTTTAAAAAAGTTTATTATAGAGGAGAGGTTTTTTTAGACCATATTTTCTCTAGTTTAAGGCAATGATTTTTGTTAAGTATTTTTATAGTTTGAATAGTTTTATTTAAAATTATTTGAGTTTTTTCATTGGTTACAATAGGACTTTTTTTAATTATATTAATTTTTGTGGAATTAATGTTTCAAAGTTTTTAAGAATAATTAAATAAAATAGAGAATAGTCAAATAGTATTTTTGATTTTATTTTTTTTTTGTGTTATAATTTAGTTGATTAATAAATATAAATTAAAAACAAATATGAACAAACTAAAACAAATATTTACATTTATTTTACTTTTAACTTTTGTAAATTCTTTTTCTGCTCCGGTTTATGCTAGTTCTTTGATGTATTCAAAGAAAGTTAGATGAAAAATTATGGAAAATTTTAAAGAAGAACAATATAATAATATTTATAATGAAAATAATGAATTATTAAAAGAAGATGTTAATTTTTTTGAAACTCAAAATAAAATAATGGTTTTTGAAAATATTAGAGAAAATAATTTAGAAAAAAAACAAGAACTTGATATACAAAAACAAGTTTTATCTGATAGAGTAAGAAATTTAGAAGATGCAATTACTTTGATAGATGAAGATATTAAAAAAACACAAGAAGAAATTATGTCTTTAAGCCGTAATATTGTTGCTTTAAATCAAGAAATTACTTCTACAAAAGAAGAAATTGAATCTAAAACAAAGGAAATTTATGAAAATAAAAAAGTTTTACTTGAATATATAGCTCATATTTATAAAAAACAAAATGTTTTATTTTCAGGTGAGAAAAAAGATAAAGATATTGATTCTATAAAAACAGTATTACTTTCTGATGGAAGTCTTTGAGATATATTGTCAGAGTTACATTTTTCTTGAGTTTTAGAAGTTACAGGACAGGCTTTGATAGAAAAACATAGAAAGTTAGTTAAAGAAATGTTTGTTAAAAAATTAAGTTTAGAAAGTAAAAATAAACAATTAAAAGAAACTAAATCACAAGAATTAATTAAAAGAAAATCACTTTTAGAAAAAAAAGATTTTAGAGAAAAAATTCTTACATATACAAAATGACAAGAAGATCTTTTTAAACAATATGTAGATGAAAAAATAAAAGTTGATAATAGATTAAAAATTAAAATTATTCAAAATAAAATAAAATTAAGAGATCAAAAATCAGAATTATTATCAAAATATAATTGTAATTATATAGATGAAAAACTTTTATCAGGAGATGTTTATATAATGGATGAGGAAAATTTAGAAGATAAAAGTTGTGTTGACTTAAATAAAATATTAACAGCAGAATCTCAATTAAATCCATTTTCTTCTATAACTAGAAATGTATTATTATGGCCTATTAAGCCAGAAAGATGAATAAGTGCATATTATAAAGACCCATCATATTTAGATTCAGTTTGAGCCAGTCATGATGCTATTGATATAGTTGCAAATCAAGCTACAGATATTCAAGCTCCAGCTGATTGATATATAACTTATATGAAAGAGCCAACAGATGAATGATATGCTTATGTTGTATTAAAACATGCAAATTGATTTGTAACAGTTTATGGTCATGTTAATGAGGTTTTATATAAACAATATGATTTTATAAAAGCTTGAACCGTATTTGCTCGTAGTTGATGAGAAATAGGGACTAATTGAGCTGGGCTTATGACTACTTGACCACACTTACATTTTGAAGTTTTTAAAGATAAAGAATATGTTGATCCATTAAATTATCTAGATTTGACTGAATTATGAGATGATAAAATTCCACCAGTTCAAAAATATGCTTATAAATTTTATGATGATTATTTAGAAAAAAATTGAGTTGAATATGAAGGTGATTTAGTTAAAAATATGATTGTATTTAAATTAGAATGAGAAACAGAAATAGATAGACAAAAAGACCTACTTTCTAAATATGCAACTGTAGACTTTAATAATTGGGATATGTGGGTTGAGGAAGCTGTTGATTGAAATATAGATCCAAGTTTTCTTATGTGTATAGGACTTTCAGAAAGTTGACTTTGAAGAAACTTAAAAACAGCATACAATGTTTGAAATATATGAAATACAGATAGTTGATGAACGTGGGATTTTGAAAATGCAAGAAGTTGAGTTTATTGGATGGTAAAAACATTAAATAATTCATATTTGGGATGATATAATGATATGAGTAAGTTATCAAGATATTGAAATAAAAAAGGTTCTATATATGCTTCATCTCCAGTTAATTGGCATAATAATATGATTAAATGTTTACAAGCTTTAAAAGGAGAACATATAAGTGATAATTTCAATTTTAGAACTAAATAGTAGGATTTATTTAATATTAAAACATCAATATTTAAAAGTATTGGTGTTTTTATTTATTTTAATTTTAAATATTTATTTTTTATTGTTAAAAAATCTAAGTAAAACTAAATAATTTTTATAGTAAAATTTATTTGATTTTTATAGTAAAATTTATATAATTATTATAGCTTGATTTTAGCTTATTAATAAGTAAATATAAGTATGATAACTTTTGACAAAATTGTTAATAAACTGTTAAAAAAATGATGAAAAGTAATATTTTCTGGAGATATTTTTGAAATAATTGATCCTGAAAAAAAGCCAGAATATACTACAATAGTAAATAAAACTATCTATCTTTTAAAGTCTAAAAATATCATAAAAACTATCAGAAATGGAGTTTATATTGTTCCTCTAAAAGAGGATGAAAAATTAAATGAAATTGATTTAATTGAAAAATATTATTTTGCTTTTGTGAAAAAATATATTGCTGAAAATGTTTGAAGTGAATATTTTATTTCTGGGAAAAAGTCACTTGAAATTCATCTAAAAAATTATTCTATTCCAGAAAAACTTGTAATAATTAATAGAAAAATAAATAAAAAAGTATTTATTTGAAACTACCAGATTATTTTTAAAACTATAACTGCTTGAAAAGTGAATTTATTTCAAAAATTATCAAAACTTACAAAATGAGTTGAAATTGACTGAGTGAATTTTAAGATTTCAAATCTTGAACTTGCCTTAGTCGAGACTTCCGTAATTTCAGATAATATTGAATGAATTGATATAGAACTTATCTCAAAAGCAATTAAAAAATATGCTAAATTTTTTGAAACAGAGCATTTTTATACGATTTGAGAGCTAAAATATATAATGGCTTTTAATCGTTTAAAAGAGATTTCAAAACACATTGATAAAAATTTATATGGAGTATTTTTAGATATTATAAAGAAAAATGGGTGACTTTTTATTTGAGAATGATTAAGAAAAATAGTGTAACAAAAGTTACACTATTTTTAAAATGATACATCATCATCTAATTCATGAAAAGTCATTTCATCATCACTATAAGGTTTATGATTAGTTCCTATTCACATAGTTGTGATAGCAACTCATGATTGTACATTTTTTTGTCTTACCCAAGGAATACTATGAATTGAATTATCTTTTCTTTTTAAAGGGAAATCCATTACATATCAATTTTGTCCTTCTCATTCATTTACTATATCTGTAACCAAACCTGAACTTTCTCAATATAAAACTTTATTTAATTTTCATTCATTTATAAAATTAATTATTTCTTGTTTTGTATATCAAGTCGCTTGAGTATAAGCTCAATTAAATATAATTCATTTTGGTAAAATTCAATTATTTCATTCAGAAGGATGTGATAACATTTCATTTGAGCGATATTTCATATTTATTATAAAATTTGTTTCATTCCAAATATGATCAACTATACGAGCAAGTATCCTAAAAAATCTTAGTCTATTTAAAAGATCTTGAAGAGTTGGATCTTGATATTTTTGTCATATGATAATAGTCCTTACAGCAGATATGAATTTATCTATTACATTTAAAGTATCTAAATGAATTCAAGAATTACTAGAAAGTGAATTATTTATATGTAAATCATTGCTATGTTCTCATCAAGTTACATCAGATCATACTCTTACTTGATAATTTAATGGTATAGCGAGTGTGTCTTCGATATATCAATTTGAATCCCAACTAATGGTTCTTAATTTTTTTGTACGAAGTTCTTTTCATCTATATCATCAATTTTCACTTAATTCTTTTGTTAATGATAGTCATATAGGTAATGATTTTTCTGTATAATAAGTTGATAAAGCTGTATTATTTTTTATATGTTTTATAACTTCTCATAAACTTTCAGCTCAAAGTCATACAGTATATGATTCTGAAATTAATAACGGAGAGCTTTTTTTATCTTGAGTTTTTATAAGAGTAATAAGTGGAGGGAAAAGTAGTTTTGATTCACTTTCTTTTCAAATATCTTTTAATGGATGCATAAATGTATCAAGCATATATCATCTTGATAAAATAATTCATTCTAAAATATTTATCATTTCTAATATATTTTTCTTTTCATCACTACACTCACTTTGTAATATATCTTTTATTTGTAAACAAGTTGATTCTAAAATACTTTCTGCGTGAGTATAATGTCACATAGTTCATATACTTATAAACTCTTCTTGTAATTCTGGTATTCTCATTGATTTAAAATAATAATAAATAAGAAGTTATTATATATTTTTTAAAACAAATTCAAATAGTTTCATTTTTTTTGTAATTTTAAAAGTTAAAATGTCACTATCGTAAAAAATAGAAATGT
>JBLJBH010000015.1:0-19847 GCA_047637875.1 Patescibacteria group bacterium | reverse complement strand
TCTGTAGTATTTTTATTATACTCAAAGTGTCCGGTTTTATTTTAGAATTTTTATTATTAAATATTTATTTGATTTCTAAAAAAAATATGTTAGTATCATAATTGTTTAAAAATAATACATTTTGCCTATGAATAAAACAAAAAATAAAAATGGTTTTTCGTTAGTTGAGTTAATTTTTGCTATAAGTATTTTAGTTATTTTATCTACTTTATGATTTATGTCATATAGTTGATATACAAAAAACGCTAGAGATTCGAAAAGAGTTAGTGATATTCAATTATTAAAATCATCAATTTTAGTTTACTCAAAAACAAACCAATGAATTTTTCCTGATTTTTCAGAAAATAGTTATTGAAATATATATTTATGAAATTTATCAAATAAAGTTTCAAAACAACAGAAAATTGATGAAAAATTTTTGTGAAAGATTTGAATTTCAAATAAAATATTAGATCCATTATCAAATACTAATTATATTTATTCTATTTCTTGAGATAAAAGATTTTTTCAATTTTCTTGAACTTTAGAAAAACAAAATAATCTAATTTGATACAATTTTTTAATTAATAAAACTTATGCAAAATCTAGATGTTGAGAAATGTTTGCTTATGTTGATTGAAACTATATTCCTTGAGAATCAAATTCATATCCATGACTTGTATATTCATTTGATTATGAAAACGAAGATTTAGATATTTCAACAGAAGAAAATATATCAAAAGTTGTTTTAAATAACCAATCTATAAATCTTGCATACAATTATGAATGAATACCTCAAATTTGTAATGATAATTGAGATGTTGATTATCAAGTTGTAGTTTGAAATTGAACTTTTTGAAATTCTTGTGTTAATTCAAAATGAAATTATATACCTCATTGAACAAATGAAGTTTTTGATTTAACTTGAACTATATTAAATACTCAGATTTGATGGAAATATAAAGTTTGTAATAATTGAATAATGGAAAAAAATTGAATAAATTCGATTTGAGATGATGATTATTATTATTCTTGTAAAGATTTATGATTATGAGCTATTTTTGATTCAACTTGTCATTGGTTATGATGTAAAAGTTGATATAGTATAAATCCCTCATCTCCTTGATGTATACAAAATGTAACTGGTCCTAGTTTAGCTAGTCCTCAAAATTGAGCTTATCAAGTTCCAGTAAATTGATCTTTATCTTGGTATCCAGTTAAAAATTTATCAAATTGAAATTACAAAGTATTTTTATGAACTTCTAGTAATAGTTTTGAAATTATAAATTGAGTTACGACAACTCAAACAAGTATGCAATTTAATGGACTTTCTATGTGAGTTATGTATTTTTGGAAAGTTCAATCTTGTGATATAAATTGAGTTTGTAATAATAGTAATATTTTTTCTTTTACAACTTCTAGTGATTGAAGTTGAGCTTGATGAGCTTGATGAACATGAATTGATTGAGAAAGTGCATATTGTCCACCTTGAATAATATGTAAAGTAGATAATGTATCAATTAGTTATTTATGATGTAGTTCTTGAACTTCAAATTATAATGATTGTAAAAAAGATAATTTCTGAACTTCAGAAAAAGATTGAAACAATTATTTCTGAACAGTAAAATCTATTTGATATAAAATTTCGAATTTATCTGATTGAATAGCTAAATTTAAAGTTGAATTATGAAATAATATTACATCAATCGAAAATTGAGCTACTACATCTTTTGAATCCCAATGAGCAATAAACTTAAATTGAAATTCGATATGAAATAATTTTTATTGGGCTGCAGGAAATTGATGTTTATGAAATGCTGTAACTTGATATTCTATTTCTGCAAAAACTTCCTGTTATATAAATATATATTTTAGGGCTGATTCTTTAATTTCTACTTCTGAATCAGATATTGCTAATTTAAAAATTATAAATAATGATAAAACTAATGGTTCTTGGGAAGATTATAATATAGTTTTTAAGTGAAAATCATCAGGGTATAATTTTTCACAATTAAGTTTTTCAATGTTTTCTACAAAATATAAACAAGCTTGAGAACCAACTTCACATACAACAGATATAAATGATTTTGATACTTCAACTTTAAATTGAACAAAATGATATTGGAAGGCTTTGGTTTATAATATTTCAAATCCAAATTCTCTAGATTCTTATTTTAACCCAAAATTTATTACAGATTTTTGAAATTATGATATAGGTTTTGTTAACTCATCAGCTTGATCAGACTTAGATTTTTCATATCCACAAAAAAATATTGATATTTGATATAATTGAATATGAAATATTTATTGGAATAATTGAGATATAAACTTAGCTAATTCTTGTATAGTTTATGAAAATTGATTAAAAGTTTTGTGATGAAGTTCTTGTAGTATAACTATATTTTTTAGGGCTGATCAAGCTGTTTCCACATCAAAAGATACTATATTTGATTTAAAATTAGATTATCAACCAGTGTCTAATTTATCAACATTAACTAAAAAGTCAGTTTATTGAAAAAAATCTTGATGAAATACTACTTTATTTACTTGATATTTTCCATATTCAAGAAATTGATGGTGGATGGATTTTTCAACATTTCAATTACAAGAAGATTTAAAACCTGTTTGATTTATTCGGTCAAATGTTATGTGATGGATAGATATGTCATGACAACAACCTTGATCTACTATAAAAGTTTATTATGATTGAGACAAAAGAAGATTTAAATGAAAAACTTATTCTCAAAATGGAGGATGGATTTATTTTAATATTACAAATGATAAAAATATTCAAACATATATAGATTCAACATGAAAATTTAAAGGTTGGGCTTGGAGTGAGAATTTTTGATGGATAAGTTTTGAAAATTGAATTACACAATAATATTTAATTGTTTTATTATAATTTTATGAAAAAATTATTTAATGGATTTATTTGATTGTTATTTATAGTATTATGAATATTTATTTCATGATTTGTTTATGCTATTTCTTGGCCAAATACTCCAACTTGAGAATTTTTTAGATGATGATTTATAGCTTATTTAGATAAATCTTTAGTAAATACTTGAGCTACAACTTCTTGAGTTGTTAAAAAATCAATAGATACAGATAATTTAGGTAGTTGAACAATAGTTTCTTTAAATTCTAATATTTGAATTTGAATTTCTACACCATCTTCAAAACTTGATGTAAACTGAAAGACTAAAACACAAAATTTTCAATTATCATCTCAAACTCAGTCTTGAAATATACTAGTTTCAGATAGTTTATGAAATTGAACTTGGATAAAAAATAATTATAGATTAAAAGCATCTTCATTAATGGTAAATTGATGAACTTACTGACAAAATTGTTTTGTTATGGAGGATACTTCTTTAAAATGTCTTTGATATAATTGAAATTGAACTATTTGACTTTGAACAAATGCAAGTAATCATTATTTTCCTCAAACTACATTATTAAAATGAGTAAAAAAAGTTTATTCAAACAATTTAAATAGTTATGCTTTAATGACTAATTGAGATTTATACGCTATTTGATGACATAATTGATATTGAGAATTATGATTATGACATACATCAACTATTTATTTTCCACAAAAAATTCCATGATTATCAAATGTTGTAGATTTTGTAACAAGATGAGCTTATTATACTGATTGATATACATGACGGTGGGCAGCTAATTCTTGTGCTTTACTTGAAGACAAAACTGTTAGATGTTGGTGACGGAATTGAACTTGACAATTATGAGTTTGAGATAGTTCTAATAGGTCATCTCCAACACAAGTAGTATGACTTACAAATGTTAAAAAAATTGTAATGAATGAGTGACAATTATGGTGAACCACTTGTGCACTACTTTATGACTGAAATGTTAAATGTTGGTGATGGAATTGACGGGGACAATTATGAGTTTGAGATACAGCTGATAGATATTATCCAACTACTGTAAATATTTCTTGAGTAAGTGATATTGTTATCGCGGGTAGTTACCAATCAGGTTCTCATATTTGTGCTATTATGAATGATGCAACTGTTAGATGTTGGTGATGGAATTGACATGGTCAACTTTGAAATTGAAATACATCACATCAATCAAACCCAGTAACTGTAATATGACTTACTAATGTAAGAAAAATAGTAATAAGTTGATGATCTTGATACTCAAATTATGCTATTACAAATGATAATAAAGTTTATAGTTGGTGATATAATGGTTATTGAGAATTATGACTCTGAGATACATCAAATAGATCAACAGCAGTTTTAATAAATTGACTTGAAAATGTTAAAGATATAGTATCAACTTGACGGAATCCTTGATCAACCTGTGCATTACTTTATGATTGAACTATAAAATGTTGGTGATATAATGCTTGGTGACAATTATGAGTTTGAGATGCTTCAAATAGATTATCTCCCACAGATGTATTATGAGTAGAAAAAGCAACTGAAATTCAGATTTATACAACTTATCGGTCAAACAGAATATTTACATGTGCCTTGGTAAGTGATTGAAGTGTAAAATGCTGGGGATATAACTGATTTTGACAATTATGACAAAATAATACACTAGATTATTATATACCAGTTACTATTAAAAATTTAAATAAGGATTAAAAAATTTAAAATTAATTTTATAAATATGAAAAAAAATATTTTGTATACATTTACTTGAATAGCTATTTGAATTATTTGAGTAGCTAGTGCTTCTATTTCTTGGCCTCCAACACCTTCTTGAGAACCTGATTCTTGACTTTTTATGACATATATAAACAAAATTTTAGTTAATACTAATATTTCTACAACTGATTGAAAAGTTAAAAAATCACTTGATGCTGATACTTTATGATCATGAGTTGTTATTGTAAATGCTTGAAATGTATGAGTTTGAACTAATTCTCCTCAAGCAAAACTTGATGTTAATTGAAAATTAAAAACAAATCAAATTCAAATATCTTCTACAACACAATCAGGTTATATATTAGTTTCAGATAGTTTATGAAATTGAACTTGGTTACCTAATAATTATAGATTAAAAGTAAAATCACTATCAGAATGAAATCCTACTTGATGATATACAAATTGTGTTTTAATGGAAGACTCAACAGTTAAATGTTGGTGATATAATTGACATGGACAACTTTGACTTTGAACTCATACATCAGATAGATTTTTACCTTCAACACTACCTTTAAAATGAGTTAGTAGATTATTTAATATATGATGGTCACATTATGCATTAATGGAGGATTGAAGTGTTTATGGATGGTGATATAATGGATATTGACACTTGTGATTATGACATACATCAAATGTTTTTTTACCTACAAAAATACCAAATCTTACAGCTACGGATTTATTTTTAGGAGCCCCATATGTTAATGATTATCCATTTGCTTGTGCTAAAATATGAACTTGAACAACTGCTACAGCAAAATGTTGGTGATATAATTGATACTGACAATTATGAGACTGAACATCTACATCTAAAAATAATCCTACAGATGTTGTATGATTAACAAATGTAAAATATATTAGATGAACTTGACGGTGATCTTGAGGACATACTTGTGCTCTTTTAAATGATTGAACTGTTAGATGTTGGTGATATAATGGTCAATGACAATTATGATTATGAAATACTGCAACAACTACAGTTCCAACTACTGTTCCTTGAGTAAATAATGTTAGAGATTTGTTTGTCTGAGATTGAAGAACTTGTGTAATATTAAATGATAATGTTACACTTAGATGTTGGGGACATAATAATTATGCTCAACTTTGTGATTGAACAACTGTAGATAAAACTTCTCCAGTAACTATTTCTACTTGATGAGCTTCTATAAAAGAAGTAGTTATGTCAAATTATGATTATTTTAGTACTTGGGTATTATTTAATGATGGAACAGTTAGGTCTTGTGGATATAATTGATACTGACAATTATGATTGTGAGATACTACTCAAAGATCATGACTTATACAAATATCTTGATTAACAAATGTTAAAAAAGTTAAAAATAGTTGAACTTGAAGTTATTGAACTACTTGTGCATTATTAAATGATTGAACAGTTAAATGTTGGTGACGGAATGCTACTGGTCAATTATGACAATGAGATACTTCTCATAGATATACACCTATTACTGTTTTATGAATAGAAAATGCTGTTGATATAAACTCATTTTGACACTCAAATGTTTATCATTTTTCTGTTTTACTTTCTGATTGATCTATGAAAGTTTGGTGATACCCTAATAATTGATATTTATGACAATGAGATAACTTAGCATACTATATTCCGGTTAGTGTTAAAAATTTAAATACCGATTAATTTTTTATTTTTTTACAAATTTTTTATGAACTTTTCTTTTGATAAAATACTAGATTTTTTATATGATAATTATATTGTTTTATTATTGATGATAATATTTTTGTTTCAATTAGTATTGATTTTTAAAATTGATAATATTTCTACTAATCTAAAAAATACAGAAAATAAAATTTCTAATATTCAAAGTATTTTATGAATTACAGTTTCTGATGAAGTTAATTCTCAAGTAGTTATAAATAAGTGAATTTTATCTCCAATTGAAGATAGAAAAGCTATACTTCCAGTAAAACCAGATACTTTGGTTTGAATTGCTTATATTGAAAATTGATATAGTGAAATGGATAGTCATTATCCTATTTGAAAGGAAATTATTTATGCTAGTTCTTTAAAAATTTCAGAAATTTGAGAAAAATATAAAAATCAACTTGTTAATACTTGATGGCAAGTTATTAATATAAATCTTACTGATAAAAGTGAAAATTATATAAATTATATAAAGGCAACTAATTGACAAAATTCTATATTAGTTGAATTTCTAGAAAAATTTGATACTTATAAAAATAAAGCATGATCATTTGTAAAAATTGTAATTGAAAATTAAATAAATGATTTTCAATTGTTGAAATAGTGGTTTCAGTTTCTATTTTAGCAATTATATCTATTTGAGTTTTTAATATTTATAAAGTAATACAAAATCAAAATACTTTTTTAACTGATAAAGTATTAACTTTGTATTTTTGAGATTATTTATCTACAATTATTAGAGAAACAAAAATATTGGATAATTATAATATAATTTGAACTCCTTTTTATTTAATAAAAGAAATTAATTGAGACGTAAAATATACTTTAAATCCTATATTTAATAATACTGCTTGAGGGTTTTATTATTGACTATTAGATGAAAATGAAAGGTCTTTTTTTCATGAGATATTTTTTGTGTGATTTAGTGAATTAAATTGATTAACTTATAATCATTATAAAGTTAATATTTCGTATAATTGAAATAAAAATAGTTTTTATATTACAAAATAATGAAAAATACAAAAAAAGCATTCACATTGGTTGAGTTATTGGTCTATATTGTTATATCAGTATTGATGTTTTATTGAGTTACAACTAATTTTCAAATTTTATCAGATTTAATTTATAGATCTGATTTAACTGTCAAAACTTTTCAAGATTTAGAAAATTTTAAAGATGATTTTGAATTTTTAAAATCTAAATATACTAAAAATCTTTACTCTACTTGAAATATATTTTCAAACTCAGAATTTTGATTTGAGTTATGTGTTTATTCAAATGAAGAAAATACTTGATGAATAATTTTATGAGTAATGGAAAAATCACAAAATAATTTAAAAGTATGACTTTATGAAAATGTTAGTTATTTTACTCCATTTATTTTAGAACTCAATTCTCCTATAGATATTAATAATTTAAATGATAATATTTTTTCAAACTGATATTTAAGGTCCTATCAGAATATAAACTTATTAAGATTTTCATGTTTACAAAAAGATATTTATACAAAAATGGATTTGATAATTCTTTCTGAAATAGAAAAAAGTGATATTTGAAAAAGTTTAGTAAGTTGGAATAAAACTTCAACTTCAAAGAAAATTTATCTAACAATTTTAAAATAATGAAAAAAAATAAAGATGGATTTATTATGATTATTACAATAGTATTGATTTTTTTAATATCAATAATTTTATTTATTTGATCAAATATTATTTTAAAAAATACTACTTATTTAAACCTTACTGAAAAACAATATTTAAATTCTGAAAAATCTAAAAATAAAGCTTGAATATTATTTAAATATGATGATTTTGTTAATAATAATTGATTATGAGAAGATGAACTTAGTTGTAGTTGAGGATTAATAGAAAAAAACTTAAATTGATTTTCTTGTTTATGAAGTTGGGTTTCTTGATCTGATTGAATAGATGATGAATGTGATAATGATGATAAAACACCATATTATTATAATACAAATGTTGATATAGATACTTTTACAACTATATGAAGTGATTTAGTTGATGATGACGCAGATGTACGTATTTATAATATTTGATTTTTATATCCAGAAGAAGAAAAAACAATATTTTTTTATAATAATGAAGTAAAAAATAAAATTATTTCAGATTTAAATAATCAATATTTTGAAAAACCTACAAGTTGAAACTTTTATAATTTAGAACTTACTATAAATTGACTTAATTCTTGAGAAATAAAATCTATTTTTATTGAAAAAGATAAAAATTTTGATGATATAATTAATTATCAATCTACAATAAATTCAAATTTAAAAACAATTTTAAATATTAATTGAGAGTTTTTATCTTGAGTTCCATATCCATTAAATCTTTGAAATGATAATAAAATTTATTTTTTAAATCTATATAATGATTCAGATAATATAGTTTCATATAATTTAATTATAAAAAATAGTTATTGAAATTTGGTTTATCAAATACCAATAGATTATGGTGAAAAAAATAGATTTTATAAATCTTATGAAGTTGAATTTAATAAAGATAAATTAGATTTTTATATTAAAAATTTTTTTAAAGATTAAAAATAAATCCTAAAAATTAATTTTCAGGATTTATTTATATCTTCCAATTTGTATATTTTTCAAGTCCAAGTCTTTCATCATCAAGTAAGAAAAGTTTTCAATTTTTTGATAATATTTTTAAAACTTCATCAACTATTTTTTTAGAAACATTTTCTCCATAGAGATTTTTTCATTTCATTTTTGGATTATTAATAGCTCACTTAATTATTTCAGCAATCAGGCAAGAATTTACAGGTGGAGCTATAATATTTGTTCAAGCAAGAATTGTTTCAGTTCTATCGCTTCAAAATCTGAGAGTTACGCAAGGAGTTCAAACTATATTTGCTTCTTCTTGCATACTTCAACTATCAGTAACTACTGCTCATGCTTTTGAAATCATATCAATTACTTCGCTGTGATGAGCTAAAGCAGGTCAATATGCAAAATTATCAGGATAATTTTTAATAAGTTCATTTAAATCATCTCTTAATCAATAACTATCAATAGCAAAACTTGATGCATAAAGCTCTAAGAAACATACAGGAATTCACTCTTGAACTAATTTTTTTAATCAGTAATATAGAGTTAAAAATCTTTCTTTTTTTTCACAATTTTCTCTTCTATGAATAGTTACAAATATAAAATCTTTTCATTTCATATTTGGATAAATTTCAAATGCTTTTGACGATTTAATTTTCTTTTTTGAGATTTCTATTGCATCAACTACGGTATTTCAAACAACTTTTATTTTGTTTGGATCGTGTCATTCGTTGATTAAAGTTTCTTTATAAAGTTCAACTGGTGCAGCAAAAAGTCAAGTTGATCACTCAATACTTCTTGTGTCAAATTGTTCTGGATATGGTTCAATACTTCCAAGTTCATAAATTTTTCTATCTTGCAAAGAGTTATAATATTCATTCCAATCAAAAATATTTTTTTCAAAATTTGAAAATAAATTTAAATAAAAATCTTTATTTGGAGTTAGAGTTCTAATTCAAGCTTCAACATGAACTACTGCAAATTTATTTAAAAAAGCAGCTTTATCAGCAGTGGCAGCTGTTAGAGTATCTCAGTGAACGTATGGAACTGGAATTTTTTTATATTCAGTATTTAATTCAACTAAAAAATTTCAAAGTCTTTCAACTATTAAACTAAATTTTTTATGAATAGGACCAAAAATATTAAGATTTACATCAACTGTCATACCAAATTCTCCAAGTACTCAAGCACTTAAGTTATAATCATAATGTTGACCTGTGTGTACTAAAACAACAAGTTCTCATCTAGATTTTAATTCTAAATATAATGGAGCCTGTTTTATTATATCTGGTTTTGTTGCAATCATTATTATGTGAGCATATTTTTTTGGTGAAGTTTCGATTTTCTCCCAAAATCAAGGTCTGATAAATATTTCTTGTTCTTGCATTTGTATATATTAATTTTAATTTTTCTAAATTTAATGATTTTTATAATTAAATCAAAATAATTTGCAAAAATAAATTTAGGTATATAATTAATGTATATATTTTTTAAATTAATTATATGAATTATTTAGTTTATTTACACTCTTTAGGATTTACTCATAAAAATTTACATAAAATTTTTGAAAACAATCATGATTATAAATCTTTTTATGATAATTTATCTTTTGAAAATCTAAAAAAGTTTATAGAAAATGAAGGTCAAATACAAAAAATTTTAGAACTAAAAAATAAACTAGATACAAAGTTAATTGATAAAAAGTTACAAAATTTATGAGTAAATATAATTACTATAAATGATAATAATTATCCTGAAAAATTAAAAAATATTTCAAATCCACCTTATTTTTTGTATGTTAGATGAGAATTAAATTGAAGCAATAATTTTTTTTCAATAGTTGGTTCAAGGAAAAATAGTCAGTATGCTAAAAAAGTATGAGAATCAATTATTCCAGATCTCACAAAATATTTTACTATAGTTTCAGGTTGAGCCTGAGGTTGTGATACTTTGGCTCACAAAATATGTGTTGAAAATGAGGAAAAAACTATTGTAGTTTTTTGAACCGGAATAGATATTACTTATCCATCAACAAATAAAAATTTGTTTGAAAAAGTGATTGAAAACTCTTGAGCTTTAATTTCTATTTTTCCACTTTGAACTCCCGGATGAATTTATACATTTCCTGTGAGAAATGAAATAGTTTCTGGAATGAGTTCAGGACTTCTTATTTTAGAAGCAGCAGAAAAATCAGGAACTCTCATAACTGCAAATTTAGCTTTAGAACAATGAAAAGATTTATTTGCAATTCCTTGAGATATTTTTCAATTAACTTCTGCTTGAACAAACAATTTGATAAAAAATGGGGAAGCAAAACTTACAACGAGTTCTGTAGATATCTTAGAAGAATACAACTATAAAGTTTTAGATAACAAAAAAGAGATAGTTTTTGAAAATGATATTCAAAAAAGTATTTATGAATTATTAAAATATAATTTATCTTTAAGTATAGATGATTTAATAGAAAAAACTTGATTTGACTACTGAACATTATCTCTCAATTTATCTTTAATGGAATTAAATTGAGTTATTAAAAAAGATATGATGGGAAAATACTCTATTTAATTTGAAAAAAACTAAAAAATCATATAATAAGAAATAATGTCATACTCGTACTTGATACGAGTATCTAGATTGTCGGGTCAAGCCCGACAATGACAAAATAAAAAATAATTAAAATTAAATGCAAAAAGATACATTTTTTATAACAACACCGATTTATTATACAAACTGAGTTCCACATATCGGACATGCTTATAGTTCAATAATTTGTGATAGTATAGCTAGATATCAAAAAATTAACTGAAAAAAAGTAAAATTTTCAACTTGAGTGGATGAAAACTCTCAAAAAGCAGTATTAAAAGCCGGGGAAATCTGAATGGAAATTATGCCGTATCTTGATATGATGGCTGAAAAACATAAAGCAGTTTGGGATGGACTTGATATAAAATATACTGATTTTATTAGAACTACTGAAGAAAGACACCATAAACTAGTTAGGGAAGTATTACAAAAATGTTTTGATAATGGGGATATTTTTAGGGCAGAATATGAATGAATGTATTGTGTTTGATGTGAAGCATTTAAAAAAGATGAAGATTTAGTTTGTTTAAATAAAACTACAAAAGAAACTTTTCCATTTTCTTCAAAAGTAAAAATGAGTGAAAATATTATCAAAGTTTGTCCTGATCATCTTACTGAACCTCAAAAAATCAAAGAAAAAAACTGGTTTTTTAGACTTTCAAAATATGAGAATTTCTTGAAAGATTTATATAAAAATAATCCAAGTTTTGTAATGCCTGATAATAGATTTAATGAAGTAAAAGCATTTGTTGATAGATGACTTGAAGATTTTTCTATTTCTAGAGAAACAAATAAATTTGGTATAAAACTACCATTTGATGAAACTCAAGTAACTTATGTTTGGTTTGACGCGCTATTTAACTATGTAACAGTTTGTAAATATCCTGATAAAGGTTGAGATGATAGTGAATTTTGGCCAGCAGATATGCATGTGGTAGCAAAAGATATTATCAGATTTCATGCAATTTATTGGCCAGCAATGCTGAAAAGTGCAGGTTACGCGATGCCAAAAAATGTTTTAACTACAGGTTATTTTACAGTTGATTGACAAAAAATTTCAAAATCACTTTGAAATGTAATTGATCCAGTTGAGTTTTCAGCTAAATATTCAAAAGATTTACTGACTTTATATATGCTTTCAAGTATAAATATTGGGCAAGATTGAGATTTTAACCAAGAACAAGCGATTTTAATGTATAATGCAAAACTTGCAAATAATTTAGGAAATCTTGTTAATAGAGTTGTTGTTTTGAATTTGAAGTTAGAATGAAAATTACAACCAGATTTAGCAAAAGAATTAAATAAAGTTAAATCTATCGATTGAGATAAACTAAATAATTATATTCCATTAGTATTTATACCAAAAATAAAAGAAAGTTTTAATAATTATAATTTAAAATTAGTATTAGATGAATCATTTTTATTTTTAGACAAGCTAAACGATTTCACTACTAAAAAAGAACCTTGGCAAATGATAAAAGACGAAACTAAAATGGAAGAAACAAAAGAAGTTTTGTATACTATTGCAGAATGATTAAGACAAGTCGGGCTAGCTTTATATCCATTTTTCCCAGAAAAAATGTCTGAAATGTTTGTAAAACTTTGACTTGAAAATTATGCTGAAAGATTAGAAAACTGAGAATTGCAAAAATTAATTTCAGAAACTCCGATTTTTGAAATAAAAGAAAAATGAGAAAATTTATTTAATAGATTTGAAATATAGTATGAATAATGCACAAAATTTTGAAATTATTTCTTGATGAAAAAGAGAAATATGAATTTTTTTCTGAAAATGATATCAGGAAAAAAAAGCTATTTATAGCTATTATCTTTCTATGTATATTTGACCATTTTTAAGAAAATTTTGATTTAAGCCTGAAGATAGTAATTGGGATGAACAATATTTAGTCTTTCAATCACTTTTACTAAATTCTTGATATTATAAAGATTGAAATAAAGAGTTATTATCAAAAGAATGATTTGAAATAGTTTGAATAAAAGAAATTCAATTAAAATTTGATTCAGAAAAAGTAAAACAATATAAAGAAATATCATGAGACAATTTTGATATGCTAGAATATTTGCAAAAAGCATATTCTTGAGAATATTATTTTTGATTTATTCCTTGAGAAAATAATTCTAATTTTGTAATTTTTGCAAAAAAAGTTAAAGTTGAAGTTGGTTTTACTTCTTGATTACAAAAAGTAGTAGATGTTTCTACTTTATGAATAGATGAATGTTTAGCGATGATTGATTGTAAAAATCTTCCTCCTGAAATAAGGGATTTAAATTTATAATTTATTTTTTAATTTTTATACTATGAAAGTAAGAATAAAAACTTCTGATTGACAACCATTATTTTATGAAACAGCTGGTGCTTGTTGATTTGATTTTAAATGTGTTTGAGATTATACATTTGAACCTTGAGAATTTAAATTAGTTGAAACCGGAACAGTTGTTGAAGTACCAGAATGATATGTTTTACAAATTTGTCCAAGAAGTTCTACATATAAAAAACACGGACTTATTCAAGTAAATTCAGTTTGAATTATTGATAGTGATTATTCTGGAGACAATGATACTATAAAATTTGCTTATATGAATATGTCAAAAGAAACTCAAAAAATTGAAAATGGAACTCGTATCGGACAATGAGTTTTGATGCCTATTTTAAAAGCTGAATTTGAGGTTGTTGAAAGTATGGGAAACTCTGATAGATGAGGATTTGGTACAACTTGAATAAAATAAATTATAATAAAAATTTATGAACTTACATATTCACATCTGAACTAATTTGGAATATTTTACATTATTAAATGAGTGATTTTTACTATCAACTTGAAAAACCGATAGAGAAATTGCTTCTTTTTTCATGCAAAATTTTCCCGGGGAACTTGCTGAAAACATATCTCCTCAATATGAAGTAAATTTTATGGCTATAAGAGAGCTAAAAAAAAGATTTGGACCAGAATTATTTTCAAAAATTGATGGAATATATTATTGAAGTGATAATTGTGAATATTTACTTCCTTATAAAAACGAAATAGAAAAAGCAATTGAAAAATTTAGAGAATTTGATAAAAAATTTCCTCCACATAAATTAAGAACTTTTACTCTTGTTACTCCATATGTTTGAGATAAAATGCTTGAAAAACTTGAGGAAACTCTAGAATATTTAAATAATTTAAATATAAAAAATCCTATTGAAATCGTTGTAAATGATTTTTGAGTTTTAAGACTTTTAGAAACTAAATATACCAATCTAAAAATTTCTTTTTGAAGAATTATTCATAAACTTCTAAAAACTCCTTTAATTGATACTTATGGGTATGAAGTACATCCAGCTTGAGAACTCATAAAAAATAAATCATCGCAGGAAATTGAAAAAATGAAAGAAGAAATCATAAAATGGCAACTTAAGTTTTATGCTTCGAGTGAGGTGAATTTAGAAGAGTATCAAAATTTTTTACAAAAACATAAAATACAAAGAGTTGCTCTTGATTATATGGAAAAAAGGGAAGAATTGTATAAAACTCAAGAAAAAATTTGAATAGATTTATATTATCCTTGGGCTCTGGTGTTTACTGGAAGACTTTGTGATACGAGCTCAATAGAAAATCCTGCAAGATGATACTACGCGATAGATGATATTTGTCCAAGAACTTGTAATAGATATGATGTGAGTTATAAAGTAAAAACTGTATGATATAAACTTATCCAAAGAGGAAATGCTGCTTATAGAAGTGAACTAAATCTGGATTATGTGAATGATGATTTTTTTAAAAATGAAAAAAATAGACTTGTCTTTGCGCCGTTTATAATAGTATAAAAAATATAGATACTGCATTGCAGTATCTATATTTTTTATTTTTCTTTCCATTCATCTTCACTGTATAGTATTTTTAATTGTTTTAAAAGTTCTCATCCAGTGTCTGGTATTACTACTTGAGTATTTTTTATTAAAATTTCTTTGTTATTTATAAGTGTATCTAAAACTTTTTTATTGTAATTATTTAATATTGTATAATAATCAATAAATTTATTAATAAAAATAATATAAGTTAGGGCATTTGTATTTTCTTTTTTTATTTCTAGATAACTATCAATATTTTTTATTGTTTCATTGTTATTAAAATTTCAAAAATCATTTCAAATTTTATCTTTTAATTTATTTATTTCTAGATTTGAATTTTCAAAAGCTTTTGTTAGTTCTACTTTTTGAGAGTTTAAAATTCTTAGATTTTCAATTCAAACTTTGTATCTATATTCAAGTTGTGCTATAAAAGAATTTAGTGCAAATTCTCTATCATTTGAGCTAGAAAGTAAACTTCTAATGTCAGTTTTTAAAATATTAAAATACTCATTTAAAAAAATCATATTAGCGGTTATAAGTTTATCTTTTGCTACATTATTATTTCACAAAATATATCAAATTTCTACAACTTCTTTATATAAATTTATAGGAGTTTCTTTTGTTTGTTTATGTCTAGTTCAAATATTTGTTGAAATAGCAACTCATACATTTCATATAATTTCAATATCACGAGATACAAATTTTTGTTTATTTGAATTAGTTGATTTATTTTCAACTTCTGCATTTAAAAAGTATCAAAAATAATTTATGATAACAAAAAATACACCCGTTAACATTACAATTTTTATAAAAACTTGAAATATAGAATTTTTCATAAATTACTATTTATAATAATATTTTTATATTTATATATTTTTTTCTTTATTTTTCAAATTTTTTATTTCTTTTTCAACTTCTTTGGATATTTTTTTTAACTCATCTTTTGATTCTTTTTGAAAACTTAAAAATTCATTTTTGAATTTTTTTCAAAGTGCAATGATTTCTTTTTTATTTTCTTTTGCATATTTTTCTCAAAAGTCTTTTCAACTAAAAAATAATTCTTTAATTTCTTTATTATTTATTTTTAAATTATTATTAGTAGAATAAAAATAATAATTCATTACTTTTCAAACTCAATAAGTTATTCAAAAATTTAAAGGAACAAATAAAAATCAAGCAATTCATATTAGTCATATTTTAGATATTCATTGAATAGTTTGGTTTATTAATAAAACTGATCAAATAGCTGAAAATATTGTTATTAATATTTCATTTATTTGTTTTCTTGATAATTTAATTTTATATTCTGAAGCTATTGAATTTAACATATAAGTATAAATTCAAACAGAAGAATATATATCAATAAAAGGGATTGGTTGAATAGAAATGACACAATTAATAGCGGAACACTTAAAAATTATATCATCAATATTTTTATATCTTAGCTTTGTTTTTTCATCTTCTAAAACTCTTTTATAATCAGTTTTTTTATATTCTCATTTATCAAAAAGTTTCATATCGTCTTCATTGTATAAAACTTCATAAACTCATACTTCGTATAAAATTCATTTGAAAGTAGTTTTTCATAAAAAATCATATCTACAATTTACTCATTCATTTATTAAACTATCATAAAGTTTATCAGTGATAAAAATTTTATTTTCTAAAGTTCTTGATAATACTCTTGATGCTAAATTTACACTATCTCAAAAAAAATCATGTCAATTTATAGTATCTTTTTTATTTAAAACTCAATAATCAATAGAAATTCTTATTTCTATTTTATGTAATGCTATTTTTTTATCTTTATTATAATCTTTTAAAAGTTTTTGTATTTCAATAGCAAAAAGTAAAGCATCTTTTGGTTTTTCAAAAAAAATCATGTATGAATCTCATACAGTTTTTATTATATTTCAATTATATTTTTTTAAATTTAATAACATTAATTTATCTTGATCATCAAGAATTTTATCGATTTGTTTTTGAGTAAAAAGTGAGGTCTTTAGTGTAAAATCTTTTA
Source organism: Patescibacteria group bacterium (assembly GCA_047637875.1). Lineage (GTDB taxonomy): Bacteria > Patescibacteriota > Gracilibacteria > BD1-5 > UBA6164 > UBA7396. The sequence continues at coordinate 2,471 of JBLJBH010000015.1, read as the reverse complement.
AATCTGTAAACATTATTACTCAATTTTGTGTGTTTATATTATTCATTTTTTGGGATTAATTTTTAACAAAAACATTATAGTATATTTTTATTGTTTTTTCAAATTTTTAAATATAATAGACAAGTTATTTTTTTAAATGAATTTAAATGTTTAAATTAAAATCAAAATACGCTCCAACTTGAGACCAACCAAAAGCAATAAATGATATTGTGAAATATTTACAAAACTGACACAAGCAACAAACTTTATGGTGAGTAACTTGAAGTTGAAAAACATTTGTTATGGCAAATATTATTGAGAAAATAAATAAACCAACTCTCATAATTGCTCATAATAAAACTTTAGCAGCACAACTTGCGCTTGAATTTAAAGAATTTTTTCCTGATAATGCGGTGCATTATTTTGTTTCGTATTATGATTATTATCAACCAGAAGCATATGTAGGGAAGACTGATACTTATATAGAAAAAGAAGCAACAATAAATGAGGAAATTGACAGACTTCGTCATGCTGCCACTCAAGATCTCATAAAAAGAAAAGATGTTATCATTGTAGCATCAGTATCTTGTATTTATGGTGTTTGAGATATAAAAGCTTATGAAGACTCAATCTTTGAGATAAAAGTATGAGATGAATATCAGTTTGATGATTTGATGAAAAAACTTATTTTACTTCAATATAAAAGAGCTTGAGAAGATTTTAAACCTGGAACTTTTCAAGTTATGTGAGATCTGCTTGAAATATTTCCTTCAAGCCGTGAAACTGTTTATTCAATAGAATTCTGGTGAAATGAAGTTTCTAGAATCACGAGAAGAAATTATTTAACAGGAGAAATTTATGAAGTTTTACATGTGATTGAAATATTTCCAGCAAAACATACTGTAACTACAAAAGATACTATTAATAAAATAGTTCCAGCAATTCAAGAGGAATTAAAAGAAAGACTTGAGTTTTTTGAAAAAACTGGGGAAGTTGTAAAACATGAAAGACTTAAAACAAAAGTTGAATATGATATAGAAATGATGCAAGAAGTAGGGTATGTAAACTGAATTGAAAATTATTCTCGTTATCTTGATGGAAGAAAGGCTTGAGAACCTCCAGCAACACTTATAGATTATTTTGGAGATGATTTTTTGTGTTTTGTTGATGAGTCTCATATGACCATTAGTCAAATATGATGAATGTATGCTTGAGATAGAGCGAGAAAGGAAAATTTAGTTGAGGCTTGATTTAGACTTCCATCAGCTATGGATAATAGACCTCTTAAATTTGATGAATTTGAAAATAAGATGAAAAGTATGGTACTCGTTTCTGCTACTCCTGGACAATATGATATAGAAAAATCTTCTATCAATCCTGAAAAATTTTATAATTTTGATCCAATAACTGATGGAGCTTGGCTAGATGATGAAGAAAATAGAATTGTTCCACTGGTTATTAGACCAACTGGGCTTTTAGATCCAATTATTGAACTCAGAAGTATGAGTTATATGGTGGATGATGTAATGAAAAATATTAGAGAAGTGATTGAAAAAGGAGAAAAAATGCTCGTGACTACTTTAACAAAAAGATCAAGTGAAGAACTTACAGATTATTTACTAGAAAACTGAGTAAAAGTTAGGTATCTCCATAGTGAAATAGAAACACTTGATAGAATAGATATTTTGCGAGACTTGAGAACCGGAAAAATTGATGTAATAGTTTGAGTAAATTTACTTAGAGAATGACTTGATTTACCTGAAGTTACAAAAATAGCCATACTTGATGCTGATAAACAATGATTTTTAAGATCTTCATCAGCTCTTATTCAAATTATCGGAAGAGCTGCAAGAAATGCAAACTGAAAGGTTTATATGTATAGTGAAGAACTAAAAGATGTAAAATTTGAAGAGAATAAATTAATTTCTAAAAAGTGAGAAATTTATGAAAGTGAAGAATTTTTACTTGATGAAAATGGAAATAAAATTCCACTTTTCCGTTTTGATAAATGAAAATTTTTAACTCGTGAGTGAATATTTGTTTCCAATGCGATGAGAACTTCTATCAATCTAACAAATTATAGAAGAAATCTTCAAAGAGAATACAATACAAAACACGGAATTACTCCAACTACTGTTTTTTCTGAAATCAAAGAAATTGGTATAAAAACAAAAAAGAAAGATTATGCTCTTATTTCAGAAAAGGATTTAGAAAAAGAATTAAAAAGACTTGAATTTGAAATGTGAGTTGCTTCAGCAAATATGGAATATGAAAAAGCTGCAGAACTCAGAGATGAGATAATTGAGCTGAGAAGAGGGTTAAAGAAATTTTAGAGTAAATAAGTTTTATTTCCATAAAAAATTTTGAAAAATAATTTGACAAATATTTTTTAAATGATAAAATTTTATTACTTAAAAATAACTTAAGGGAAATATGCCACAAGCCACAAGCCACAAGCCACAAGCCACAAGCCACAAGCCACAAGCCACAAG
>JBLJBH010000014.1:0-5274 GCA_047637875.1 Patescibacteria group bacterium | reverse complement strand
CTTCTACACTTTTATGGGTTCAGTTCACTTATGAGCCTTAGATGTTTGCAGACAATCAAACTCACTTCATCATAAAAAAGAATAAAGGAGCGAAGCAACATAAGTTGCCCTTTATTACTCTTTTTTATTTAAAACAAGTTTGATATATCTGCCTTTTAATTATAAACTTTTATTATATTTTGCAAATTTTTACAAAAAAGAAGCGAAAAATTTCGCTTCTTACAAATTATACTTCAACTTATCTAAAGGAATTTCTCTTTTTGCAACAATTATTTTTGGAGAAAATCATTCAGTATCACTTCATTCAAAGAAAAAACTATTATCAATATTTTCATTTTCTAAAATATTATTAAGTTTTGATTCTACTTTTTTAATAACTCAAAGTTTATCTAAAACATCATACACTCTCATGACAGCTTCTAAATTATCAAAATTTGTCATTCTTACAATTTGTTCAAGTCTCTTTCAACTTGCTACAAATTTATAATCTCAAATATATTCTAAATCAACATTTTTTGGGTCTTCAACATGTTTTAAGTCAAGAACTTTTAATTCTGACTCATTTATAAATTTTACTTCTTCATTATATATAATTGAAGTTGAGTAATTATCTATTAAATAATCTTTTAGTTTTTCAATTCACTCTCCTGTTGCAGCTGAAATAACAAATATTTGTTTTTTTGAAAATTTCTTTTTAAATTCTTCTACGATAAAATCTTTCATTTCTTTATCAAGCAAATCTCATTTTGAAAATACTATAATCTCTTCTTTATCTTTTAAGCTTTCTGAAAATGCCCCGAGTTCATATCTAATATTTTCATAATCTTGCATCACTTGATCAAGTCTATATAAATCAAGTAAATGAAGTAAAACTTTTGTCCTTTCTATATGTTTTAGAAACTCTATTCAAAGTCATTTTCATTCTGAGGCTCCAGGAATAAGTCCAGGAACATCTTCCAAAACGAGAGTTTTTCATTTATGTTCTAAAACTCATAAATTTGGAGTTAAAGTGGTGAAAGGATAATCTCAAATTTTTGGCTTAACATTTGTTACATTTCAGATTAAAGTTGATTTTCAAGCTGAAGGAATACCGATAATTCAAATATCAGCAACAAGTTTTAATTCTAAAATAACCTCTCTTTCTTCTCAAATATCTCACATTTCAGCAAAAGAAGGGGCTTGTCTAGTAGAAGTCGTAAAATGTGCATTTCAAAAACCTCATCTTCATCATTGGCAGATAAGAAATTTTGTATTATTTTCTGATAAATCAACAATAGTTTCTAGAGTATTTGCGTCTTTTACAATAGTTCAAACCGGAACCATTAAAACCAAATCTTCTCAACAAGCTCATTGCATAAGATTTGTTCATCATTTTACTCATGGGTTTGCTTCTAGAACTTTTTTATGTCTAAAATCTGAAAGTGTATTTAAATTTGATGTTGTTTGGATATAAACATGTCATCATGCTCATCCATTTCCTCACCGAGGTCATCCATTTGGAATATATTTTTCTCTTCTCCAAGTTACAACTCAATCTCAACCTTTTCCAGCAATTAACTTAATTTTTACCTCATCTATGAACATTTTTTTATTTAATTAATTAATATTTATTGCAAAAGAGTATATTGATAAAAAAAAATTTGACAAGAAAAAAAAATATATATAATGAACGAGCTTTATTTTTAAAGCATACATATTTGCGGCTATCGTCTAGTGGTTAGGACATCGGGTTTTCATCCCGGTAACCGGAGTTCGATTCTCCGTAGCCGTGCCAATAAGAATAATAATAGAAGAACTTTTAGGACTGAATATGAGAAGAAAGTAAGTTCTTAAAGTTCTTTTTCTATCGCGGAGTAGAGAAGTGGCATCTCGCAAGGCTCATAACCTTGAGGTCGTACGTTCGATTCGTACCTCCGCAACCAATAAAACTACTGATAAGTCAGTGTAGCTCAGTTGGTTAGAGCGCGGGATTCATATCCCCGAGGTCGGCAGTTCAATTCTGCCCACTGACACCATAAAACATATAATCAAAGCAACTTGTATAAAATCAAGTTGTTTTTTGTTTAAAAATTTGATAAATTTGATTTTATAATTATGCTATCAATAATTATTTTTATTTTGTTTTAAATATGTATAAAATAACTAGAGAAGAAGCTGCAAATATGCTTGGAATTTCCACTAGAAGTATTGATAGATATATCAGATGAGGAAAACTTAGATCAAAAAAAGATTGAAAAATAGTTTATATTCATGAAGATGACATAAATAATTTTTTATGAACTTGAAATAAAAAACAAGAAGTAATTGTTTGAGAGACAAACTTTGTAAAAGAAAAAATTGAAGTTAAAAATTCTAATTCTCTTTCTAAAAATCAAGGTGACTTTTGAGTAATTTTTGATAGATTAAGAGAAGAAATAAAATACAAAGATGAAGAAATAAAAGAAATGAGTATGAAAATATGAAAAATGGAAGAAATTGTTAAAAATTCTATTTCAATGCTTGAATTTAAAAAAACTCAATTTTTACTTGAAGAATCAAAAAATTCTCTAAATTCTGATTTAGAAAATACAAAAAAAGAACTTGAAAATAAAAAAATACAATTAAAAGAAGAGAAGAAATTAAATTATATTTTAATAATAACTACTATAATTCTTTTTATAGTTTTAGTTCTTATCTGGACTATAAAAATATAATTACTATAAAATGTAAAGTAAAAAATGTAAAATAAATTTACATTTTTTACTTTTATATTATTATGTCCTCGTAGTTTAGTGGAAGAACAATCCCCTCCTAAGGGATAAACACAAGTTCGATTCTTGTCGGGGATACCATTTAATTAATAATATTTATTTTATAACTTTAAAAATATGAGCGAAAATAAAAACACTTGTGAAGTATGAGAAAATTCAAATTGTGTTAAATGTGAAAAATTACCTTATGTAATAATTATAGTTTTATTAATTATAATTTCTGTTTTAGCATTTTTTGTTGGAAAAAATTATGATGTAATTTTTAACTGATGAAGTAAAAATTCAAATATAACAACTGGTAGCTGAAATGTTGTAGCAAATGATATTGTTGTAAAAATAGTTTGAGATAAAAGATGTAATGAATGTCAAACTGATACAATAACAGCTAGTTTAAAACAAGTTCCTTTTTTAGCTTGATCTAAATTTGAAGAAATGGATTTTAGTGATAAAGGAGCTAAAGAATTTATAAAAGCTAATTGAATAACTGCATTACCTGCATTTTTATTAAATACAAATAATGTTCCAGATGCTCAATTTGCTCAATATCTAACTGAAACTCCTGCTGGACTTTTTAGTTTAAATGTATGAAGTGAATTTGATCCATTTTGAGAAGTTTGTTGAAATACTATTGACGACAATGAAGATTGACTTATAGATTGTGCTGATCCAAAATGTTCAAAAGATTTAACTTGTGCTCCAAAAGTAGAAAGACCTGTTGCTGATTTATATATAATGTCATACTGTCCTTATGGATTACAAGCTCAAAAATGATATTTAGAAGTTATTTCTAAACTTTCTAAAGTTGCTGATATCAATGTAAAATGGGTTCCATATATCATGCATGATCAAAAAGAAACAGATGAAAATATTGTTCAATACTGTATTCAAAAAAATGAAAAAGAAAAATATACTAAATATTTAAATTGTTTCTTGGCAGAAGATAATAAAAATGAAGCTTGTAGAAAAGAAGCTGGAATTGATGAGAAAAAACTTACTACATGTATAGATGAAACGAAAAAAACATACAATGTAGATGAAAAAATGGCTGATAAGTCAAAACAATTTCCAGATTTTGATATCGATAAAGAAGCAGCAGTTGCTGCTGGAGTACAAGGAAGTCCTACTTTTGTACTCAATGGAATAAAAATTGATAAAATTGGAAGAAATGCAAAAGCATATGCTGATGCTATTTGTTCAACTTTTGAGAATAGACCAGCTGAATGTGACCAATCATTTCAAGATGTCAATTTTGATCCAATGTTTGGATTTACTTCAAATGGAGCGAATGCTGATTCTGGATGTGCTCAATAATTTAATTAAAAAAATAAAAAACGTTTCAATTGAAACGTTTTTTATTTTAAAATATTTTTAATAATTTTATCGTTTTTTCTCCATTTTTCCATCGTTTTTACTCTGAGAGATAAAAACACTTTTTTTGAAAAAATATTTTCCAGTTCTATTCTTGCTTCAGTTCAAATCTTTGTAATCAAACTTCAATTTTTTCCAACAACTATATATCTTTGACTATCAGTTTCTGTATAAACATAAGCTTGAATTTTAAGAAGATTTTCTTCTTCTTCTATCTCTTCTATTTCAACATAAGTTGAGTGTGGAACTTCTTCTAAAGTATTTAAAAAAACTTTTTCTCTTACTATTTCAGAAATCCTAAAATAAATATCTTGATCAGTATAATAATCTTCTGGATAAAATGGATGTCAAACTGGTAAAATTTCTTTTAATTTTGAAACTAAATCTTCAAATCATATTTTTTCTAGTGAAGAAATTTTCACTATATTTTCTCAAGCGGGAATTTCAATTTTTGAAGGTAAATCAAGTTTTGTATAAACCTTTATAATTGGAGACCTAACAAATTCAAGCAAATCTTCGATTTGTTTTTCTTCATCTCCATAAGGACGAGAAGAATCTATAAAATATAAAACTCAATCAGCTTCTCTCATCGAACGAATTGCTTCAGAATTTATTTTTTGGTTAAATTCTTTTTCATTTTTATGGATTCCTGGTGTATCAAAAAATATGATTTGACTTTCATTATCATTAAAAATTGCTAAAACTCTTTTTCTTGTAGTTTGAGGAATATTTGAGGTAATAGAAACTTTTTCTCCGATTAAAGAATTTATAAAAGTTGATTTTCCAGCATTTGGACGACCAATTATGGCAATATAACCAACTTTTTTTTCTTTTAAGTCAGTTGTTTTTGAAAGGATTTCAGATAAATTTAAAGATTGCATTTTACTTATATGTTTAGAAAATATAAAAATTATTATAAAAACAATATAAATAGAAAATAAAAAATTGCAAAAAGTAAGAAAAAATATATAAATGAAATGCAAATAAAACCAATATATTATTTTTAAAGAAGGTAGTAAAGGGCAACTTATGTTGCTTTGCTCTTCTATCTTTTTTAGAAGTAATATATTGGATTGTCTGCAAACATCTCAGGTTCATAAGTGAACTGCCCCCTGAAAAGTAGAGTCGAAATAAAAAAGTAGATAATCTACTTTTT
>JBLJBH010000013.1:0-4086 GCA_047637875.1 Patescibacteria group bacterium | reverse complement strand
AAAAGTGACATTTCTATTTTTACAAAAAGGGTGACATTTCTATTTTAAAATAACAGTTTGTGATATTTCTTTTATAAGTTTAAATTTAATAATTGATTCAATATTAAATCTAATGAATAATAAAACTTTAGCTTTATTACTTTTTAAACCTCAATTTGAAGTTGGAAGTGAAAATCTGACAAAATTATGAGTTCCTAAAAGTGAGAAAGTTATAAAAGAAAAATTTGATAATTTTTGCTTGATTTTGAAAGAAAAATGAGTAAAAATACAACTCATAAAAGAATCATCTTTACCTTGAGAAAATTGAAATAAAGAAATATTTGTATTTACCAAAAAATTATGACTATAAATACACAACAAAGTCAATTAGAAATAGAAAAAAATTACCCAAGGAATATTCAAAAAGTTTTAGAAAACTTTAAAGATTGAGTAATTCAAGATGTTGAATATGTATTATCACAAGATGATTTTGTGATGATGTATATTTATTTAAGTGATAATTATAATTGATATACTGAAAAAATTCCTGAGGAAATAGTTGCTTTATTAAACAATCAAAGATTTATTAAATATGTAAATGATTATATAAAATGTAATATAAATCAAATTTTAAATAATGACTGAATCTATTCATTTGAAGAAATATCACTTTGTTTATTTGTTTTATGATTTTGAAAATTTCATTGAATATTAAAAGATTTAAATAATTATGATGATAATTTATTGTGAGATTTATTTGATTACCAAATAGAAAAAATTATTGGGGAAAGTGATTATGAGAAAAGGGAAAATTATTACACTATGTTTTTAAATTTATCAGATTTAATTAATACTCTTTGTATTTTAAACGAAGTAGATTATTTTAGAAAAATATTAATTCCAAAATTAGTTAAACTTTTAAATGAAAAAACTAAAAGATTAATAATAAACTTAAAATCTAAAAACTTATTAACAGATGAAAAAAAAGATCAATTAGATTATATAATAGCAAGATCTTGAATTAACTTTGCACATGTTTGATTTATTTCATTGAAAGAAAAAACCCTAGAAGAAGTTATTTCTAGTTTTAGTGATATAATAAAGAAACAAATTTTTTCTTATAATGAAGCTTTAGAAACAAATTTTTGATGAGTTTCATCTAAAATAAATAATATGCAATCAGTTTTTTTGTGAAATATAGCATATGTTATTTTAGTTATGATTTCAAAAATAAAACAATGGTATAAAAATAGCAATATGTTATTTAATGAAGAGAAACTTCTAAAAAATGCATATTTTCAAGAATTAATTTCAGATATTTTTACGTATATCCCTTGGATGAAAGAATATAAATGACAAATTAATTTAGATAAATTAGAATTAATTTGTTATAATATTTTCTCAAATATTTATTTTGATGAAAATTATCAAAATTTGTTAGAAGAAGGAAATGAGAAAAAAACAATATTACATTTCATATCAAATCCTAATAATATTTCATCATTTCAAATAGAAGCTATTTATCATTTAATAATGTTTTTAAATCTTAGTGAAGATGAATTATTAGAAATATGAAATTTTTTACTAAAAATACCAAAATTTAATAATTATAATTTTGAATTTTATAAACTAAAAATTTTTGATTTAATAGTATCAAAATTTGAAAAATGAAATATAAATCCAAATATAAAATCATTTTTATCTGAGCTTATAAAATATGTTGAACAAAATAAAATTGCATCTCAACTTCTTTATACATATTCAAGACTTTATCTAACAATAGCTTACCATTATGTTTACTCTAATGATAATGAAAGCCAAATTTTAGCAATGGAATATTTTTCAATATTTTCAAAAATGAATTGAGATACATTTGAATATGAAAAATATTGAAGAGATTTAGATGTTTTTTATTATAAAATTGGGTCATATAAATTAAAAACGACTTTATGTAATTGCGATATTTGAAAATGTTGATTATTTAATGATTGTAATTTTAAAAAAGAACAAGTTATTAAATTTTGACTTACAAAATTTTCAGATTTTCAGAAAAGTTATGAAACATCTTTAAGAAATGAGTTAGATGAATCATTATCTAAACTACTTGATGATGCATTAAGTCAAAACTGAACATCAGATCTAGAAATTAATAAAAAAATATCAGAAATATTATCAAATAAAATTTTTCATTGAATCGCAGAATCCCATATAATAGAAGTTCATAATAAAGAGGATGTAAAGAAAAAAATTAAAATAAATAACTGAATATCAATTCATGTAGTTGATTTATTTAATGGTTATAAATTACTTTTTACATATCCAAAAATTTATAATAAAATTTTTAATGATATACTTGAAAAAGAAAATAGTTATATAATTGTTAATATAAAAAATATTATCACATCATATTTAAAAAGAAGGGATTCATTTTTAGACCATTGAACTTGATTGCCAAATGAAGCAAAACTTAAAACTGTTCTTTTAAATACAAAGACACCTATTTCATTTATAAATATAAAATTAAGTACAATAAAAAGTATTAATAATTGATATAGTTATGATATGTGAGATGAATATATGTATAAAGTTTCAAAAGCTTTACAATATATTCCTGAGTTGGAATGAAATATTTTTAGATTATCTTGAGCTAAATTTTGAATTATAATTAATGATGAAAATAAAATAGATGATATAATATCTAGAATAAAAAATATAAAAATAAAAATTGCAGATGTTGAGTTTAAATTAGATTTTTTTATGTGAGTTGTTATATCTGAAACAGATAGAATAGTTGAAAAATCTAGTTCTGCTTTATCTTATGCAAAGAAAAAATCAGCGGAATATGCTTACTATAGTGATGAAATAAATGACCTATTACAAAATAAGCAGGATTTAGACTATTTAGCAAAATTAGATAATGCTATTGAAGAGGATAGAGTTATACCATTTTTCCAACCAATTTTTGATACAAAAACTTGAAAAATAATTAAATATGAAGCTTTAATGAGAGTTAAAACAAAGGATTGAAAAATAGAAAGCCCTTATTTATATCTTGAATCTGCTAAAAAGTTTTGAAGATTAAATAAATTAGCCTATTTAATGATAGAAAAAGTTTTTTTATATGCTAGTGAAAATGAATGAAATTATTCTATTAATATATCTTGAGATGATTTATGAAATAAGGATTTATTAGTTTTTGTTTCAGGTATGTTGGAAAAATATAAAATATCTTCAAAAAGAATAACTTTTGAAATATTAGAATGAGAATGGAGTGAAGAAAATCAGAATATAAAATCAATTATAGCATTGAAAAATATGTGATTTATAATAGCTATGGATGATTTTTGAGCTAATAATTCAAATATCAATAGACTTATAGATTTTTTAAGTTCTTGAATAATAGATGATTTAAAAATTGATTGAAAAATGATTAAATCTTTAGAATGAGAAAATACTAAATTGAAACAAGAACTAGATGATTATACTCAAATGTTGATTGAAAAACTAGAATATTCTATTAAATTACCAGCAAATTTAGATTTAAAATCTAGAGAGGATAAAAGAAATTATCTTGAATTATTGTTAATAAAAGAAAAAATATCTAAAAAACAAGAACAATTAGTTAGTAAAAATTTTTATTTAGATGTTCATATTAATTGATTAAATTCTCTTAATACTCAAGGTGAAATTTTAGAATTAGTAGAAGAAATTAAAGAATTTATAGATAGAGAAGCTTCAAAATTATCATCAATTACAAAAAAAATGTTATCATGAATAGTTGATGCAGCTCATGATTCTTGAGTAAGACTTATCGCAGAATTTGTTGAAAATGAAAAGATAAAAATGATTTGTGAAATATTATCAATAGATGCTTTACAATGATATCATTTATGAAAACCAACAGAGTTTACAAAATAATAAAAAAACTTGACAAATTAATAAATATATTGTTTAATATAAAAGTAAGTAATCTTACATTTATATCTTAACTATTTTATTATGTTTGGAGGTAATTAAAATAAAAATAAAAAATAAATAATTTTTTTAAAACCCATAAATTCTAGCCCGTAACCGGACACTTTTGAGGATTATATAAAAAAGTCAATA
>JBLJBH010000012.1:0-7272 GCA_047637875.1 Patescibacteria group bacterium | reverse complement strand
AAGTGACATTTCTATTTTTACAAAAAGGGTGACATTTCTATTTTAAAATAACAATTTTTATACTATCTGAAATAAAGTATGAATACTACTAGAAGATGAAACAAATCAAGCAATAACAAAAGAAACATATTGAACATGAACTTTAGATTTAACAGATACAACAAACCAAATAAAACCATTTAAAGTCTACTTTTCAAATGATACGCAAAGTGGAAGTTATACAAGTAGCTGAACAAACTTAATAACAACAATAGTAGAAAATCAAAAAACAACACAAGTAAAACAACAACCAAAGAGTTGTGAAACAACTCCACATAATGGAACGAAAGTATTTTATAAAGAAGAAAGTGTGCCATACTTATGAACATGTAGTGAATGAGTAGAATTTAGATGTGATAATTGAGAATGGAAAAATGAAATAGAAACTAAACAAGATTATCCATATGTGTTACCATGTGTAGTATGAACACCAAATAATTGTGAAGCTACTACAATAAACAATTATTCTATACCACAGACAAATCATAATACAAAAACAAATCCAACACCAACAAAAACAGATACAACATTTACAAACTGAACAAAAATATTATCACAAAATTTTATATGTAATAACTGAAATTTTCAATTAGAATGAAGTGAAAGTTTTGAGATAACTAATTGTAATAGTTGATATTATAACAATAATTGAACAAGTTGTGAAACTCAATGGAGTTGAGATGCAACAAATGGATATGTGTTTAAAAACACAACTTGAACTACTACATATCCAAAGAGTTGTAATGATTTACTAGTAAGTACAATACCAAACTTTAAAGTTACTCATACAAATAGTCCGTATAGTTCATGAACAAATAAATTTGTAGATTGAGTTTATTTTATAAAACCAGATACAAGTGATGCTTTTAAAGTTTATTGTGATATGACTACTGATTGAGGGGGGTGGACTGTAGTATTTGATATAAATAACACATCTATTTTTTCAAATGCAACTACAACCCTAAATTATATGAAAAAATTATGAGATACATCTAGTATAGAAGTTGAGTGATTTACATATGGTACGAAATGAATAACTTGGGCAGTTTTATATTGAAGAAATTATCATTTATCAAAAATAAATTTTTCAAAATACAAATATACTATTAATTCAGATAGTTCACAATGATCTAATCTTTGATTTATTGCTTTTGCAAAAATTAATCAAAATTGATGTACACCTTTAAATCCACCATCATGATGTCGGAATTGATGAACAGACTGATGGAGTATTGCTTCAGATTGAGCATTAGATAACTCATATCCAACTTATTTTAACTGATATAATCCAAGTCAAAATACTAGTAATTATTGATGAATAGATGTAACATTTGATACTATATTAACAGATTTAAATTATAAATATATTTTGATGGGATGATATTATACATCAACTTATTGATGGTATAATCGTACATATATTTGGTTTAAAAAATTGATGGTAAAATAAAAGACTTGATTTAAATCAAGTCTTTTATTTTAATATTTGAATACTTAAAGGATATTCATAATCATCTCAAGCAAGATGTTTTATAAATCAAATTATTAGTAAAATTACCCAAGTTATAAAAACTATTGGTATAAGTATAAATCAAATTAATACAAACATTAATACAAAAGCAATTCCAAAATATAACCAAAAACTTATGTTAAAATTTATAACTTGATAACAAACTTTTTTAGTTTTTTCATCTAAATTACTAGAAATAAGTAAATATCATATAATAAGTAAAGTTCATAAAAGTCATCATGAAATTATATTTCCTGCAAAATGTAAAATTCAAACAATTTTTATATTGTTTTCAATAGGTCAAAGATTATTGTTTTCCATATTTTTAGTTTTAATAAATATTAAATTTTATTATATATTTTTATAAAATAAATCAATTTTTTTAAAGTTATTTTTTGACTAAAATACTAAAATTTATACAATGCTTGAGTTATAAAATTAAAAAATATTTGATGAATAAATTAGAAATAATTGATAAAATAATACATGCTTGAATAAAAGAACAAAGTCTAACAAAAGATAAATTTCATAAACTGAAAAATGATATTTATAAAGATTATAAACTATCAAAACCAATTGCAACTATTGAAATCATTCAAAGATATAATGATTTAGTGAGAGATGGAGTAATAGAAGATAATAATTCTTTTAGAAAAGTTATTAGAAAAAGGGGAGTAAGAAGTTTATCGTGAGTAACAGTAATTAGTCTTTTGACTAAGTTTTTCGGGTGTCCTTGAAAATGTATTTATTGTCCAAGTTTTGAATGACTTCCAAAATCATATATTCCAAATGAACCAGCAGTACAAAGAGCAGAACTGAATGATTTCGATCCAATTTTACAAATTCATAATCGTCTCAGGGCTTTAGAAATTACATGACATAAAATAGAAAAAAACGATGTCAGAATTATCGGGTGAACTTGGTCAGTCTATCCAAAATCATACAGAGATGAATTTATAAAATGAATTTATGATGCGTTTAATACGTATGATGAAATGAAAGATTATATTGAAGATACAGATTTATCAACTGACAAATTTGCAAGTTTTAAACTGAAAGCAGGTTATTGACTAAAAAAATCTAAAACTTTAGAAGAAGCTAAAGAAAGAAATCAGACAGCAAGATGTAGAGTTATAGGTATTGCTATTGAAACTCGTCCAGATTGGGTAACATTAGACGAAATAAAATTACTTAGAGAATATTGAGTTACAAGAGTAGAAATTGGTTATCAAACTACCATTGATGAAATTAATGAGTTAAATAAAAGATGACACGGAAATGCTGAAAGTATTGCAGCTACAAAATTACTCAAAGATGCTTGATTTAAGGTAGTGGCTCATATGATGCCAAATCTTTTATGAAGCACTCCTGAACTTGATAAAAAAGCACTTAAAGAAGTTTTTGAAAATCCTGACTTCAGACCAGATGAGTTAAAAATATATCCTATGGTTGTTACTGATAAAGCTGAACTTACTCAAATCTGGAAAGATTGATGATTTCAACCATATGATGATGAAACTTTGATAAACTTAACAGCTGATTTAGAAGAAATGATTCCTGAATACGTCAGACTTAACAGAACTTATAGAGATATTCCAGCATCAGAAATTTTAGCTGGAAGTCATTTGAGTAATTTACGTCAACTTGTTGAAGAAAAACTCCATAAAAAATGAGTGGAACTCGTTGATATCAGACACAGAGAAATAAAAGACAAAAAAAATGATCCAAAAAATGCTGAAATTCATATTTTTGAGTATGAAGCAAGTGAGTGAAAAGAATATTTTATCACTTTTGAGGATAAAAAAGATAGAACGATATTTTCACTTTTGAGGTTAAGATTACCAAAAATAGATGAAAATAATAAATTATATGAGGTATTACCAGAACTTTCTGGATCTGCTTTAATTAGAGAAATTCATACTTTTTGAGATCAATTATCTATTTGAGAAGCTGGAAGTGTCTTTGGTCAACATCTTTGATTTTGAAAAAAACTTATTGAAACTGCAGAAAATATTGCTAAAAATGCTTGATATAAAAAAATGGCAGTTATTGCTTGAGTTTGAGTTAGAGGATACTATGAAAAAAGATGATATCATTTAGAGTGAGAATATATGGTAAAAGAAATATAAAATACATCCGCAAAGCGGATGTATTTTATATTCTTTTTCTTGAGAATATTTCTTGATTTCTTTGTATTAAACTTAAAAATCAGGCTTGTCTTTTATTTTTATGAATTTTAGATAAATCTAAATTTAAAATTTCATTAACATTTCATTTAAATCAATCAGCAGTTTTTCAAAATAATTTTTTTACTAAATCTTCTAAAGAATAGTTAACTATTACTTCTGAATTAAATGTATTTGTAGATTGCATAAAATAATTTTTATTTATAAATTGGATTTGAAATATATTTATTTTAAAAAATATGTCAAAACAAATTGACTTAATCTATTTTTTTTATATATTTATACAAATAATAAAAGCATTTGAGTGGCTATCAACCACAAGCTGGAGGAAGAAAAGTTTTCTAACTGAGTAGAACCTCTCGGAGTTTGAAAATCTTCGTGAAAAAAATAAAATCAAGTACAGCTTTCGGTGGTACCTTTCGAATATATATTTGAACCAAAGCACAAAAATATTATTTTTTGTGCTTTTTTAATTTTAAAAAATATGAAAAAAATTGATGTAACGAATTTATTAAATCTTGTTGAAGAAAAATATGAAATAGATACGAATGAGTGGCATTGAAAAGAAATAGGGTTTTATCTATCTGAATTGGAAAATGAAATTAAAGAAGTTAGAGAAGAATTAAAAAAAGATAATTCAGTATATTTAGAAGATGAACTTTGAGATATATTTCGGTGTTATTTAAATTTTTTAAAAAAATTAGAAAAAAATTGATATATTGAAAGTATTGAAGAAGTATTTTTACATGCAGATAAAAAATTTTCTGAAAGAATTATTTGAAGAAGAAATTGAATAGATTGGGAAAATACTAAAAAATTACAAAAAGAAGAATTAAAAAATAGACATAATTTACAATATAATAAATAATTATGAGACAAACAACGCTTGGAATGATTGTGGAGTGAGAGAAAATTCTTCTTTGTATGAAAAAAAGATGATTTGGAAAATGACTTTGGAATGGTGCTGGAGGAAAGTGTGAACTATGAGAAAGTATAGAAGAAGCGATGATCAGAGAACTAGAAGAAGAAACTGGACTCAAAACTCAAAGAGAGGAATTAGAAAATATGTGAGTATTACATTTTTATTTTGAACAAAACTCTGACTGGAATCAAGATGTAAATATTTTTAAAATTAAAAAATTTCATTGACTTCCAACTGAAACCGAAGAAATGAAACCAGAATGGTTTGAAATATCTGAAATTCCGTATACTCAAATGTGGGAAGATGATATTATTTGGCTTCCAAGAATGTTGTCTGGAGAAAAAGTAGAATATAGTTTTTACTTTTGACCTGATGGAAAAATTAAAGATTACAAACTTATAAAATAGTATAATATGAAAAAATATTTAATATTTGATCTGGATGGAACGCTCATAAATACAAATGGAAAAATTAAAAGTGCTGTTGTCGGAACGATTCAAAAACATACTCCTGAATATTTCAAAAAAGCTGATGAATTATTTTTGCTCTATGGGAATCAACCGTTATGAGTATATTTACATATCGTGTATAACAAAGTAGAACTTGAAAATATGATATCTAAAAAAATTATTGAAGAGTTTGAAAAAATAAACCAAAATATTGAATTTTTCCCTTGAGTTTTAGAAAAAATGGTTGAATTATCAAAATGATATAAATTATTTCTCACTACTTCAAGTCCAACTTATGTTGCAGAAAATGCATTAAAAAGTTGATGAATATTTGAATTATTTGAAATAATTTATGGAAGTGAACAAGTTCCAAAAAGTGAAGAACATTTAGAATATTTTAAAGATTATAGTTTAGATGAAGATTTTTACAAAAAAGCTGTGTATATATGAGATGGAAATAATGATAGAGAATTTGCAAAGGCAAAGTGAATTGATTTTATTCACATAGGAAATGAGAAAAAAGATAGGTATGAAATAGAAAGTGTGATACATATAGAAAATATTTTACTTACATTAACCAATAAAATATGAGAATAGCAATCGGAACCCTGAAAGTTCCAAAAATTGACGGAATTAAACAATGAGTAAATACTTGTTCGTATTTTGAAAAAATAAAAGACAAAGTAGAATATATATTATTATCAGTTCCATCCGATATTTCGGATATGCCATTATCAATTAATGAGACCATGCAATGAGCAAAAAATAGAGCTCAAAATATAAAAAAAGAATGAATATTAGCAGATTATTATGTTGGAATTGAAGGATGAACTACAACTATCTGAGATAAAAAATATATTGGATGAATCGTATATGTAGAAAATAATATGTGAGAATGACATTTTGGTTTTTCCTCAATGCTTGAGGTTCCTGAGTATGTTGCAAAAAAATTGTATGAAGAGAAAATGGATCTTGGTCCTTTGATGTCTGAACTTTCTGGTATTACCAATATTGCGAGTCAAAATGGAAGTATGTGAGCTTGGAGTGAAGATATGTTTACGAGGAAAGATGAATTTGAAGCTGCATTTAAAGCTGCAATTTGCCCATTTTTCAATAAATTTTATCAATTAAAATAATATTATGACAAACAAAGAAATTTATGACAACTATCTCAAAAAGATAAAAGAAGTATTGGAAGCTGATGATTTTGCTTCACTTGATTATATTTTAGAATATATGTATACCTCTTGAATATCTGATGAAGTTTTAGATGAAATTGATGATATTTTACAAGAAGTGACTTTGTATGTTGAACTAAAAGAAAAAGAATATAAGGAAACTGCTTTAGAATTTATTAAAGAATATGAGTAATCCCTCCAACCTCCCTTTGTAAAGGGAGAGCTTATGAGGAAAATAACTTATTTTTAAAATTAGCTCTATGAAAAAAATATTTATTATCTGAGGTTGAGTAGATGCTTCAAACTTTGCTAGTTTTGAAGATTATTTACTACAGGAAGATTTTAACCCTTATGAGGAAAAACTAAAATGATGGAAAGATAATTTGCTATCTGATTTATGAAACGGATTTGAAGTAATTAGAATTTCTATGCCAAATAGTCATTTTGCAGAATATAAGTACTGGAAAATCGCGTTTGAAAAAGCACTACCATATTTTTGAGAGAAAAATATTTTAGTATGACATTCGCTTTGAGCAAGTTTTTTGGTAAAATATTTATCTGAAAATACTTTAGAAAATTTAACTCAAATTCATTTAATTTCTCCAGCTAGTCAAGATACACCAGATGAAAAACTTTGAAGTTTTTTGTTTGAAAGGGAAATTGAAGGATTTAAAAAATATGAAGATATTACAAATTTATATTTTAGTAAAGATGATACGATAGTTCCATTTTATGAATATAAATATTTTTCTTTTGTTTTACCAAATGCTAAATATAATATTTATGAAAATAAATGACATTTTATTTTTGAAGAACATTTTGAGGATTTAGTGAGAAATATTAAAAAATAATTTTTAAATTTATGTTAGATATATTAAAGTCTTGAGTAGATAAAGTTTTGCCATGACATATAAGTAAGACCATTTGAATTTTTTGGCATAATAGAAAAAAGTGTGTGGCTAAAATAAGGAGTATTTGGTATAATTAA
>JBLJBH010000011.1:0-17083 GCA_047637875.1 Patescibacteria group bacterium | reverse complement strand
GTGACATTTCTATTTTTACAAAAAGGGTGACATTTCTATTTTAAAATAACAATAAAAATTAGAAATTTTAAAACTTTTGAATATAATCGCTTTAAATTTAATTTTTAAAGAATTATTTATGTACGATTTTAAGAAAATAGAAAAAAAATGGCAAGCTTATTGGGAAGAAAATAAAACATTTAAGACTTTAAATGATACTTCAAATCCTAAAAAATTTTATGCTCTTGATATGTTTCCTTATCCTTCTTGAGCTGGGCTTCACGTATGACATCCAGAATGATATACTGCAAATGATATAGTATCAAGATATAAACATGCTTTAGGGTACAATGTACTTCATCCAATGTGATGGGATGCTTTTTGATTGCCAGCAGAAAACTACGCTATAAAAACAGGAACTCATCCAAAAGTAACCACAGCAAAAAATATTGAAACATTTAAAAAACAAATTCAGTCACTTTGATTTAGTTATGATTGGGATAGGGAAATAGATACTACAAACCCAAAATATTATAAATGGACACAATGGATATTTGCGAAAATGTTTGAAGCTTGACTTGCTTATGAACAAGATTTACCAATAAATTTTTGTCCATCTTGTAAAACAGGACTTGCGAATGAAGAAGTTTTAAATAATTGAACTTGTGATAGATGTTGAACTATCGTTGAAAAGAAAAAAATCAGACAATGGGTGCTTGCTATTACAAAATATGCTGATAGACTTGAAAAAGATGTTGACACAGTTGACTGGCCAGAAGGTATAAAAGACATGCAAAAAAAATGGATTTGAAGAAGTGAAGGTTGTGAATTTGAGATGAAAAAAGCTTGAGACGAAACTAAATCAGTGAGAGTTTATACAACTCGCCTAGATACTGTTTTTGGTATGACTTACGCTGTTATTGCTCCAGATCATAAAGATGTTTTGGATTTTATAACTCCAGATCAAAAAGAGTCTTGCGAAAAATATATACTTGACGCAAAAAATAAATCTGATCTTGATAGAACTTGAACAAAAGAAAAAACTTGAGTATTTACTTGAAGCTATGTTGTAAATCCTTTTAATAATGAAAAAGTTCCTCTTTATATCTGAGACTACGTCCTAGGAAATTATTGAACTTGAGCAGTTATGGCAGTTCCAGCTCATGACGAAAGAGATTTTGAATTTGCAAAAAAATATAATATTATGGTCGTTCCGACCGTATTTTCAGAAGAATATAAAGAAAAGTATGAAGAATTTTTAATGACAAAAGAGAGAGAAAAACTTCTTGATTATGAAAAGAGTATTTTTTCAAATCAAAAACCTTTTTGAGAAGATGGATGTGTTATATGAAATAAATTAAAAAATAAAGCTGAAGTAACAGATTGCTTTAATCCAAAAAATAATCTTGATATAGTTGAAGAAAATGTTTTTTTTATATCTTCTTATGAAGCAAGAGAGTTATTTATAAAGTATGCGCAGGAAAAATGATTTGGGAACAAAAAAGTAAATTATAAACTCAGAGATTGGCTTTTTTCTCGTCAAAGATATTGGGGAGAACCAATTCCACTGATTCATTTAGAAAAAGAAGATTTAAAAAAACTTCCTCAAATTGATGATATTTCACAAGCGACGGATATGAATTTGGCATATATTTTAAAAAGAGATCCACTGGACTCAGAATCAGTTTGTGATACTGTTACATGTCATGGAAAAGTGAGAGAACTCATTATTGGAGGAAAAGTATTTTCTAAGATTTATGATGGACTTTATACTAAAATTGTTGTTGATTACAGACTTCCACTTGAACTTCCAGAAGTAGATAAATATGAACCATCTCCAGATGGACAATCACCACTGGCAAGAGTTCCTGATTTTGTAAATGTAAAACTTGCTGACAATTTAACTTGAAAAAGAGAAACAAATACTATGCCTCAATGGTGAGGTTCTTGTTGGTATTATCTCAGATTTATGGATAGAGAAAATCCTGAAGAACTCGTAAATAGTGATGTAGAAAAATATTGGGGAAGTGTTGATTCATATGTTTGATGAGCTGAACATGCAGTATTACACCTGCTTTATGCAAGATTTTGGCATAAATTTTTGTATGATATTTGAGTAGTTTCAACTATTGAACCATTTGGAAAATTAAGAAATCAATGACTTATTTTAGCTTATGCTTATCAAAATAAAAATTGATGACTTATTGCTAACGATTTAGTTCAGGAAAAAGATGGGAAATATTTTCATAAAGAAACGGGAGAAGAATTAATTCAAATTGTTGCAAAAATGAGTAAATCTTTAAAAAATGTTGTAAATCCTGATGATATAGTAAATGAGTATTGAGCTGACGCACTTAGACTTTATGAAATGTATATGTCTGATTTTAAAGATTCAGCTCCATGGGATACAAAAAATATCGTTTGAGTCTCAAGATTTTTAGATAAAGTTTGGAATTTATTTGAAAATGGAAAATTATGAGTTGATGATGAAGAATCAATGAAATTACTCCATAAAACTATTAAAAAAATTTGAGAAGATATAGAAAATTATAAATTCAATACTGCAATTGCGTCTTTAATGATTTTAGTTAATTACTGAACTCCAAAAGATGAGAATAAAGCAACTGAATGGAAAAAAGTTTTTGCACAACTTCTTCATCCATTTGCACCTCATATAGCTGAGGAATTATGGAGTATGCTTGGAAATAAAGAAAGTATTTTCAAAGCTTCTTGGCCTAAATATGATGAAAATCTTGTAAAAGATGATGTTGTTATTATTTGAGTGCAAGTTTTATGAAAACTTAGATGAGAAATAGAAATAAATGTTAATGATGCTAAAGAAGATATTATCTCAAGAGCAAAAGAAGTTGAATCAGTTAAAAAATGGTTAGAAGGAAAAGAAGTCTTAAAAGAGATTTATGTTCCTGGAAAAATAGTAAATATCGTTGTTAAATAAAAAAATTCCTGATTTTCAGGAATTTTTTTATAAACTATTTTTAATGATTTCTTCAATTTCATTTGCTAATTTTGGATTTTCAGCTAGGAATTGTTTTACATTTTCTCTTCATTGTCCAAGTTTTGTATCACCAAATGAATAAAAAGATCAAGATTTTTTTATAATTTCTAGTTCTGTTCAAATATCAACAATTTCTCAAAGTTTAGATATTCATTCATTATACATTACATCAAATTCAGCTTCTTTAAAAGGAGGAGCAATTTTATTTTTTACTACTTTTACTTTTGTTCTATTTCAAGTAGCTTCTTTATCAATTCATGCTCAAGATTCAATTTTATCTTTTCTTCTAACATCAATTCTTTGAGAAGCATAAAATTTTAATGCATTTCATCAAGTTGTAGTTTCAGGACTTCCAAACATTACTCAGATTTTCATCCTGATTTGATTGATAAAAATAACGGTGCATCCAGTTTTTGAAATAGGTCATGTTATTTTTCTTAATGCTTGTGACATAAGTCTAGCTTGAAGTCACATATGAGAGTCTCACATTTCTCACTCAATTTCAGCTTTTGGAGTTAAAGCAGCAACAGAATCAACTACTATTAAATCAACAGCTCCAGAGCGAACAAGAGCATCAACTATTTCTAAAGCTTGTTCTCCATAATCTGGTTGAGAAATAATTAAATTTTCAATATCAACTCAAATCTTTTTTGCATAAGCTGGGTCTAAAGCATGTTCTGCATCAACAAATGCTGCTGTTCCTCAGGCTTTTTGAATTTCAGCTATAGCATGAAGTGTTAAAGTAGTTTTACCTGATGATTCTGGTCCATATATTTCAACTATTCTTCATTTTGCATATCATCCTCAAAGAGCAATATCTAAAGATAAAGATCAAGAAGAAGAAGTTTCAATATTCATAGTTTCTTTTTCTCATAATTTCATTACAGATCATTTTCAAAATTGTTTTTCTATCATTGATAGAGCTTGTGCTAATGCCTCTTTTTTATCCATAAAAATCAAATTAATAATTAAATATACTTTATGTATATATACAAAATATATGAATGTATATAATTTTGTCAAAACTTTTTTTAAAATTATCCTTTTATTCTATAATTCTCTTTTAATCAAGCTAAAGTTCATATTGCAATATTTTCTCATGAGCAAACTTTACATCTAAAAACATATCCATTTGGATTTGGTCTATCTACTTCAACAATACTTTCACAATCTTTACAATAAAAAGCTACATCTCATCTTTCTTCATTAAATGTTTCTCTTTTTTCAAAATCATCAATATTTATGAGATCTTTATAATTCATATTTTTTTGTTATTAAAATAAACTTAATACTTGTTGTTTTTTTTCTTGTATTTTTACAACTTGTAGTTTATGAAGCTCTAAAAAAGCTTTTAGGGTTGCTTCAACATCCACTATTGCGTCATGAGCTCAAATAAAATATTCTCAAAAAAGTTTCTTGTATAACTCTCAAAGTTTTGGGTATTTAAATCTTTCTCAATTTCCAGGGAGTTTACAATAATCAACAGTTTGTTTCATAGTACATAAAACTTGTTGTGGACGATACTCAAATTCTCTACCTAATCTTTTTAGTTCAAGTTTTATCATATCTTCATCATATTCTATATTGTGTCATATAATGATGTCACTTTCATTTATAATACTTAAAAAATCATCTATATATTCTTCAATACTTGGAGCATTTTTTACATCTATATCATAAATATGGTGAACTTGACTTGAAGCATAAGGAATAGAAATTTTTGGTTTAATAAATTGATTAATTCTTTTTATTTCTATAAATTTCCCATCTTTTAATTCTCCAAAAATTCAGGCAAATTGTATGATATATGGTTGAGCATCAAGATTTGGATTTTTTTTATCAATAAATCAAGTAGTTTCAGTATCAAATACTAATATTTTCATAAAAATTTTGTTATTTTTTAAGTGCTTTTTAGTTTAAAAAAATAACAAAAAAAAGCAAACTTAATGTTTGCTTTTTTTAAAATTAATCTTTTAATTTGTAATAATTTCTTCAAACTCTTTGAATAGTTTTTTTGTTTTGAAGATTCATATAAATAGTTGTAGTTTTTACTTTTCTAACTTTTAAAACTTTAGCAATAATTTCTTCTGTAGTTAGAGGTTCTCAAGATTTTCTCATTATATCAACTATTACATCAAGTACTGTTCCAGGTTTATAAATTCACCAATCTTTTAGAGCATAAATTCATCTTCCAACAAGTACAAATTCTGAATTTCTAATAAGTTCATTATGAACTGTATTTACTTTTACTTTTTCTCACATACTTTCTGTAATTTTGTTTGCAATTGAAACAAAATGCATAGGAATTTTTTCTTTTCTAAGTATATATTGAGCTTTATCTTTTAGAGTTTTTGGATTAAGTATTTTCCATTTTTCTAATCAGATTAATGTTTCTTCTCAAGAAACTACATCTTCATAAACATCTAAAACACTATCAATAAAAACATTTTTTAAGTTAGGATTTTTTAAATTTATTTTGATCATTTCATAAAGAGATGCTTTTTCCATTACATCTTTTCTTTTTTTCAAAATTAATAAAGCTTCTTTATAAATAGCATCAATAGATTTTTTAGAAATTTTTGGTAGGAAAAAATAAGTTCTGGTTCCAAGTTTTGGTTTTGATTTTACTATATCATAATCAGATTGAACTATTGTTTCAATAATTGAAGAATTTATGTTATTTTCAAGTTCAAACCCCTTAATTATAGCATTAATTAGTTTATCTTTTGTTAATAATCATCCATGTTCTTCTAATATTTCTTTAGCATATTCTTGAACCTTAACTAATGTAGTAGCTTTTACAACTCTACCAATTTTTTTAATTCAAGAATCTTCAATTTGTCTAACTCTTTCTCTTGTAATATTTGGAGAAAATGAGTCTCAAATATTTTGAAGAGTTTCTTTCTCTCAATTTAATCATATTCTTCTTTCTATAACATTTTTTTCTTTGTCAGATAAAGCTTTTAAAATATCTTTAAAAGTGTTTACTATAGACGAATTATTTAATTCTTTTGTTTGCATAGTTACCATAGAAATAAAGTTAAGAATATATTATATAATTATTTTTTTAACAAAGTCAAATTTTTATTTAAAAAGGTAGTTTCATATTATTTTTATTATCTTGTATAGTTTGTTCTTCTATATTTAAATCTTCAAAATTATTATTTTCAACATATATGTAAGTTTTTGTTTTTGAAAATAAATTAAATACTCATCAAATTATTCATAGTAATAATCAAACAACAACGTAAATAAGTCATTTTCATAAAATAATTCATTGCATAAATATTTCAATATTTCATATTATAAATATTGAATTAATACTTATTATTAATCAAAATAATAATAGCATTATTATAATTACTGAATCTTTTGCATTAAAGTGTAGTAAATTTTTTATATTTTCTTTTAATTTTTGTCAGAAAATAAAAAACAAGATTTTTAAATTCAAAATAAAAATTATATATCAAGTTATCCCTAATAATTTATGAAATCAATTTCAAGAAATTTGACCATCATAACTATCAAACCAATTAGCAAATAATCAG
Organism: Patescibacteria group bacterium; assembly: GCA_047637875.1. Classification (GTDB taxonomy): domain Bacteria; phylum Patescibacteriota; class Gracilibacteria; order BD1-5; family UBA6164; genus UBA7396. The sequence goes on along the minus strand of JBLJBH010000011.1, from coordinate 10,540 downwards.
AAAAAACATATTAAAACTCATATAACAATAATTTTTAAAGGAGTTGTTATATTTAATCATTCAAACTTTAAAATACTAAATATTTGTAAAAATATTCTCTTGATTTTCCTATTTTTTGCACTATTTCTATAACTCATTTTTTATTTTTCTAAATATAAAATATTTTTTAATTTTTTACATAATTTTTCTAATAAGTAAAGTTTAACATTATTTACAAAAATTAATTTTATGTTATTAGAATAATATAAAATTAATTTTTTTTGATTTATATTATTTTTTTGTTATATTTAAGAGAGTTTATATGATTTTTTTAAATTAATGAAAAAAATAAATAATAAATTCTTTGATATCATATTATATTTTGTTAGTTTGATTTTTTCTTTTTTTAGAAGTATAATTTCTTTGTTTAAAAAGAAATCAACTATTAAAAAATCAAGTTTTTTTGATAGTTTAGACTTTATCATAAGAATTTGGCCAAGTTATTTTTGGAAAAAACCAAGTTTTTTTAAAGTTTGAATATTTTTTTGATCTTTTATTAAATACATATTTTATAATAAAAAATAGTATATGAAAAAAAATTTTAAATGATTTACTTTGATAGAAGTTCTTTTATGAATTTTAATATTTTCAATAGTTATTTTATGATGATTTCAAGCATTATCAGCTGTTAATGTTTGAAAAATTAAATTAATTGAAAAAACAAATATTACAAAAGATATTGTTTATTTTAGTGAAAAATTATTTGAAGAAATAAAGTCAGGTTGAACTATTGATTATGAAGAATATTTTAATAGAAAAGTAGTTTGAACTAATACTTCTAGCTGACATTATTCTCAAAATACTTGATTTTGAAATTTTTGAGATAATTGATGAGTTTGAAATGACTCTTACGGAAATTGATTTTATTATTGTAGAAGTACTACTACTCCAATGTGAACTTGATGATGTTATAATCAACCAATTTTTAATAATTTAGGAGCTAATTGATGACCACAAAGATATTGACAATATGCTTTTCAATTTATTGATTTTAATTCAAATTATAGTGACGATATAAATTCTTGTTGATTATGAGATTTTTGAGATGAAGATTGTGATTGAAACATAAAATGAGATGATGATGATGAAAATTTATGATTATGACCAGTTGTTTTTAACAATTGAGAAAATGTTAAAGAAATTTATTTAATATCTTGAGATGGGAAAAAGAGAACTTTTTTTAGATGGAGTTGGAAAATTGATGAAAATAGACCAAATAATGATGATGTAAAATATCCATGTTGATCTATTAGTTTTTGATCTGGGTGTTTATGAACTATTGAAGTTTTAAAACTTGATTGAAAAGATTGGTGAACATCTCATAGCACTACTACTCCTTCAGCTTGAACTTATGATTGAATTATTGATACTTGGCTAATAAATGAGAAATTTTGAACTTGAACTGAAGTTATTGCTTGAAGTAATAATTATAATTATTGGCAACCATTATTTCCTGACACTGTAAGTGTTAGTGATTTTCAAGTTTATTTATATCCAAATATTAGTGTAAAAAATTCTTGGAAAGACACTTCTTCCTCAAGTAATATAAATCCATATTTAAGATTAAGTATTACTTTAGAACCAAGTTGGAAAAAAAGAGTTTCAATGAAATGAGAAGTTCCTAAATATACTATAAATACAACAATTAATTTAGTTGATTATTTTACTAAATAATTTTTAAACATGAAAAAAAATAATTCTTGATTTTCAATTGTAATCTGAATGTGAATAATGATACTTATTACATTGTCAGCTTATGTGCTATTAGCTTATATGATACCTTTTATGAAAAGTGTAAGATGAATTGAAAATACTTCATCTTCATATTATAAAGCTTATAAGTGAGTTGAAGATTCATTATTTTTTGTTAAAAATAGAAATCTTCTAATACAAGAGACTCAAGAAAATATTACTTGACCAGTTTGATATTTTTATAGAACTTTTTCAAGCTGAACAACTATTCCGATCGAATGATATTGAAATAGTGAGTTTAGTTCTTGATTTAATATGATATCACATACTGAACCTTTACAATTAGAGATTTGATGAATAAATAATTTATGAAATCAAGATATAAATTTTATTTTCAAAACACCAAATATTGATGAATTAACATCTTGAGATTTTTCAGGTTCATTAAATTATCCAGTTATAAATTGGATATTATCATCAGAGAATGATACATTAATTGCAAGCTGAACTTATTTAAACGGGGGAGATATAAATAATAGTACATCTTTTAATACTTGGAATATAAGAAATCAGGAATGAAAAGTTTTATCTTGATCTTGATTTACTTTTTGAGATTTTTACAACAATAATTGTAATTGAACTTTTTCTTGATGTACTTTGAAAATGTCAGTTTTAAATGAATTAAAATTTACAGACAATAAATTAATACCATATTTAGAATATAAAATAATTTTTCCATCATGATTTCAAGTTCCTGATAGATATACTCGTATAGAATCTTATGGAAAATCATATGGTTTTCAAAAAAAACTTGATGTAAGAGTTCCACAACAAACTGTAAATCAAGCATTTGATTTTACTGTATTTCAATAAAAATAAAAAATGAAACAATTTATTATAACAGAAAATGATGCAGGGCAGAGACTTGATAAATTTCTAAAAAAATTATTACCAAATGCTAGTTCTTCGCTTATCTATAAGTTTAATAGAAAAGATAAGATTAAAATTAATGGGAAAAAGCAAGATAATGAATATAAACTTTTAACTTGAGACATAGTTAAAGTTTTTTTAATAGACTGAGATTTTGAAACTTTAACAAAAAAGCAAGAGCTAAAACAATTAGAAACAAGAGAAAAATTTGATACGAAAAATATAGTTTATGAAGATGGAGATGTTTTAGTTATAAATAAAGAACCAGGAATAAATGTTCATCCAGGGGATTATAAAACAAAAGAATCTAACATCATTTCACAAGTACAAGATTATTTATGAAATAAATTAAATAGTTTGACATTTAAGCCAAGTTTAGTTCATAGAATTGATAGAGATACATCTTGAATACTCATTATTTGAAAGAAAAAAGATATTTTAACAAAACTTGTTGCAGACTTTAAAGAACACAAAAAAGTAAAAAAAATATATTATGCTATAGTTATTTGAAAACTTCCAAATAAATCCTGAACTATTGATAAAAAACTTTTACGTATAGAGTGAGCAAAAAATGAGGATAAAGTACAGGTTAGTGATAAAGGACAAACGGCTATTACAAATTATAAAGTTTTGAAAGAATATATTTTAAAAACTCCTACTGGAGAAAAAATTATTTCCGAATTAGAAGTGGAAATATTAACTGGAAGAATGCATCAGATAAGAGTTCATCTTTCAAGTTTAGGAACTCCAATTATTTGAGATAATAAATATTGAGATAAACAATTTAATTCATATATTTCAAAAAATTTTTGATTATCAAGACAAGCTCTTCATGCTTGGAAAATAGAATTTTTTCACTATGGAAAAAATAAAATTCAAAGTTTAGAGGCTAAGATAAAAAAAGATTTGACAAATTTTCTAAATAAATTATAAATACACCTTATTTTTTTATTTTTATTTTTATGAATAGGAATTTTCCCAAATCACTTGATTTACAAGCTTGAAAAATTAATTTTTGAGAAATTACTTCTTGAATTAAAGAACTTTTAGAATGATTTAGAGATTTCTTTTCGTTTTGAATTTCAGAGATATTAGATAATCCAGAGGATAAAAATTTAGATAATTTTATATTAATGATTTCATCTTGAGCTTATCCTCAAATGACAGATGATTCAAAAGATAGGTTTTTTAGAAAACAATCACGTGCTAAAGATGAATGGTGTGTAAAAATTAATGATTTAGTTGATTTATGAAACTTAAAAAATCTTTATGAAAGTGATTTAGTTAATTATTGGTCAAATGATGATGATTTTTCATTTTATGAAGTTGAAACAATGTATGAATGAAGAAGATTAAGAGTAATATTCTATAATTCAGCTTACTATAAAGATCGCAGAAAACTTTCTTTTGAAGAATTAGTTGAAAAAAATGAACCAGTTAGAGTTTGTTTCTATTAAAAATTATAATTTTATTTTTTTATTTTTATTTTATGTTTAATGATTTAAAAAATTTTGAACAAAATGATTTTGGTATGAGTGAGGAAGATTTAGAAAAATGAGAATTAAGATTTAGTATTCATTGAATTTATGATATATTATCTCCAGAACAATTATTTTTAGTAGACGAAAAAGGAGAAATAATGGCAAAACATCTTACTACAGAGCAAAGAGAAATAGCAAAGCAAATACAGTCAGAAGATAATTATTTTGCTGAAAGATTTGCAAGAATTTCAGGTGAAACTTTTAAAGAAGTATGAGCTATTATGAAAAAATAGAAATATTTTATAACAAATTTTTATGAATGATTATCATAATTGAGATGTAACTTTAAAAGAGGCTTATGAACTCGCTTTATTTGTAAATGAATCAATTTCTGCAAATGTATTTTTAGAAATATGAGAATATTCAGAGATAGTTGATTTTATTTTAAAAAGCCCAAATTATGAAGTGTATAATAGAAATGCTTTGGAAGTATATTTAGAAGAACAAGAAGAAAGATTTATTGCTAATAATGAGAGAGTAGTGCCAAGTCCAAGTGGGATATAAAAATAGCTAAGAAATTTTTCTTAGCTATTTTTTAAAAGGAAGAGTGTTTTACTTTCTTTTCATTCGAAAAGAAACAAAAGAATTTAAGGGGGAAAGGTATCTTTTTATACCTTTTTTTATTGTTTTGATTTTGTTGTATGACCTAGAAACATTTCTCCCTTAAAAATCCCAGGCTTACTTTGTGTTAGGGCTGGTTATAGTTTCCGTTCCACCAGTTATTGAAGTCACTTATAATCTTTTCTCATTGATTTGTTTCAACAGGAGTGAATAATGTTGCTCTTATTTTTTCTCATATAGAAGATCAAATTGAAAAAACTTTTTCTGAATTATCTATTATATAAAACCTATCATGAGAAGGGTGTTTTCATTTTTGTAGATATTTTATTTCAATATTATGTTCATAAAGAGTGTTAAATGCTTCAACTTGCTTTTCAAATTTATTTTCTTTTGATTTTTCCATAGTTAATATTTGAATTTTTATTCATTTATTTACATTAGATAATGTTTTTATTAATTCTCAATTTATATAATTATCATAAATTGAAATTTTACTTTTTGCAATTGGGAATAGGGTTTTTAAATGATTAATGATTTCTATTTCATTTCATTCTCAAAAATATTTTTGAGAAATTTTTACTTCATCTTCTTTTAGTTCTTCATCAATCAAAAATTTCCGCTTTGAAAAATTATCTCATATATTATATCATCTTCTGTCATTCCATAATGTGTCAATTGAATTTTGTAATTGTTCAAATTTTAATTTTATTATATTATTTTTGAATTTATTTAATAGTTTATTATTTCTTAATTTAGTCATTAACTCATTTGCTTTTTCTCATTTTAAGATTCATTCTTTTTGTAATTCTATAGTTTCATTAATTTCCTTCTGTAATTTTTTTAATATTTTGCTCATACTCAAAAATTAAATTCTAAATAAAGCCCCCTTGGGGGGCTTTGATACCTACACTCTCGTAGTATTTTTTCACTCATTATCATCTTTTTCTACATCTCATTCAACTACTCAATCTTGAGGTTGTTCAGCTTGTGCACCTGGTTGTGCTCCAGCTTGAGAGTAAATTGCTTGTCAGATTTTCATCATTAAGTCTGTTAATTCTTTAGTTTTACCTTCTAAACTTTCTTTTGTAGCAGAAGTATTAGCAAGTTCATCTTTTAAAGCTTTAATTTTTGTTTCAGCTTCTGTTTTATCAGTATCACTTACTTTGTCTTTATTATCAGCAATAGTTTTTTCTGCTTGATATACTGCAGATTCTGCGTGATTTCTCGCTTCTACTGATTCTTTTTTCGCTTTATCTTCTTCTCTTTTTGCTTCCGCTTCTTTTACTAGTCTATCTACTTCAGCATCATCCATACCAGTTGAACCAGCAATAGTGATGTGTTGTTCTTTTCCTGTACCTTTATCTTTTGCTTTTACTTTTAATACTCAGTTCGCATCAATATCAAAAGTTACTTCGATTTGTGGTACTCATCTTGGAGCTGGTGCTATAGAGTCAAGCATAAATCTACCAAGAGATTTGTTGTCAGCAGCCATTTCTCTTTCTCATTGTAATACATTGATTTCAACACTTGGTTGATTGTCAACTGCAGTTGAGAAAGTTTCTGATTTTGAAGTTGGAATAGTTGTATTTCTTGGAATCATTCTTGTTGCAACTCCTCACATAGTTTCGATTGAAAGTGATAATGGAGTTACATCAAGGAGTAATACATCAGTAACATCTCACCCAATAATTCCGGCTTGAACAGCAGCACCCATAGCTACTGATTCATCTGGATTAATACCTGCATTTGGTTTTTTCCCGAAAAATTCTTCTACTTTTTTAACTACTATTGGAACTCTTGTAGAACCTCAAATAAGTAATACTTGGTCAAGTTGACTAGCTGATAATCAAGCATCTTTTAAAACTTTTCTACAAGGTTCGATACTTCTTTCAACTAAATCACCAATTAACTCTTCAAATTTACTTCTAGAAATAGACATCATCAAATTTTTTGGACCAGTTGCATCAACTGTAATATATGGTAAATTTATATCATAAGAAGTAGTAGATGATAATTCTTTTTTAGCTTTTTCAGCTTCATCTCTAACTCTTTGTAATGCCATTGGGTCATTTCTTAAGTCAATTCATTGTTCTTTTTTAAATTCATCCACTATAAAATCAACAATTCTTTTATCAAAGTCATCTCAACCTAAGTGAGTGTCTCCGTTAGTAGCTAATACTTCAAAAGTTCATTCTTCAGATAATTCTAAAACAGAAATATCAAAAGTTCATCCTCATAGGTCATACACGGCAATTTTTTCATTTTTATTTTTTCAAGCTCAGTAAGCAAGTGCTGCAGCAGTTGGTTCGTTAACAATTCTTTTTACTTCAAGTCCTGCAATTTTTCAAGCATTAATAGTTGCTTGTCTTTGATCATCATTAAAGTAAGCTGGAACTGTAATAACTGCTTCAGTTACAGTAGTTCAAAGATATTTTTCAGCATCTTCTTTTAATTTTGCTAGTACATGTGCTCAGATTTCTTCTGGTCTAACTTGTTTTCCATTAAATTCAATTAATACTGAACCATCAGACCCTTTTACTACTTTAAAAGGAACATTTTTTATTTCTTCAGCTACTTCATCAAATTTTCTACCGATAAATCTTTTAGCAGAATAAATGGTTCCAAGAGGATTTGTTATAGCTTGTCTTTTTGCTGGAGTACCAACTATAATAGCTCATTCTTTGTTTGTTGCAACAATAGAAGGAGTAGTTCTATTTCATTCTAAATTTGGTATAACTTTTGCTTCTCAACCTTCCATAAAGGCAACACAAGAGTTAGTCGTTCATAAATCTATTCAAATAATTTTTCACATATGTTTATAAATTAATAATTAAAATCCCTCCCCCTGCGGGTACTCCCTTTAAAAAAGGGAGAAATTTCCTCCTTTTTCAAAGGAGGTGGCTGAAAGCCGGAGGATTATTTTGCATTTTATTAAATTTTATTTTAAAGTCAAATTTATTTTAGCACATTTTTACTTTAAGTGCTAAGTTAATTATAATATGGATAAAAATGCAAAAAACTTGAATATTTTTAAAAATATGGTACAATCATACTTGCTAATTTAAATTTAATTAAGATTTATGAGTGATAATATGCAATTAAATCAACCAGATAATAATATAGAAAATCCTGAAATATTTGAAGTAGTTTCTCTTAAAGAAAATACTTCAGCATCTATTTTAAGGGCCTTTTATGCTGATTATTGATTTTTTTGAGAGATAGCAAAGATTATAAAATGAGAAAAAACAAATCCTTCAAATTTGATAGAAACTTTAGAAGAAACAAGATCTAAATTCAAAGAATTAAATCTTCCAGAAGCTTCCAATGATGAGTATTTTCAAAAAGTAGCCTAAACCTTACAAAAGTAAGGTTTTTTCTTTACTTATTTAAATAAATTTATAAGATATTTTAAATTTAATCTTTAAAAAAATAAATATGAAAAAAATTATATTAATAACATTATTTTTCTTTTTATATTCTTGTTTTAATGAACAAAAAATTGATGAAAATGATAACAAAGAATATAAAGAGGAAATATCAAATAATCAAGAGTCTAAATCTGTAGAAGAAGAATTTTCAAAAGATTTAGATGATCTTTTAAAATTAATTGATGAAGATACAAATGAATAATAATTTTGAAATAATAAAAAATAAAATTGATTCAAATCAGATGTTTCAACCAATTTTATTTTTATGAGAAAATCTTGAAGTTTTAAATAATGAAATACAAAACTTAGTTTATAAGCTATTTGAGTATTATGAAATTGATAAAAGTAATTTATATAAATTAACTGATAATAATGAAAAAATCAAGATAAGTGAATTAAGAGATTTTATTTCAAAATCAAATATTAAATCAAGTTTTAAATTTCAAGTTTTCTTGATTGAAAATATTTCAAGAGCAACTCTGGAAAGCGCTAATGCTTCACTTAAATTTTTAGAAGAACCTTGATTAGGGAATATAATTTTTCTAACAAATGCTTCAGAATCTTGAATACTTGAAACTATTTTATCAAGAGTCCAAATAATGGATATTTTTACAAATTTAACAAATAAAAAAAATGAGTTTTATTTCAATTTAATTGATGAATATATAAATAAAAAAAATACAAATTTAATTAAATATTTTTTTGCAGATAAAAAACTGGAAAAAAGTGAATATATAGATTTTTTGAATACATTTTTACTTTACATAAAACAAAATTTAGTTTTTGTGGATTTAGCAGACCAAGTAGTTGAAAGTTTGAATTTGATACAAAAAAACAATGTTTTACCAAAATATGAAATTGATAAATTATTGCTAAAAATATAATTATGAAAAAAAATAATTTTTGATTTACTTTAATAGAAATTTTAGTTTGAACAACTATTTCAATTATTTTAATGATTTGAGTTTGAGTTTTTGTGACTTCTTGAATGAAAAATATTACTATTCAAAAATGAATTTTGAATTCAAAAGACGAGTATGTTTGATTTTTTAATGAATTAAATGATATTTTTTTAGATAAATTTGATATTTTAAAACATACTTCAAGCTGAATAGTTGTAAAAAGAGGTTATAATTTATGAAAACCACAAATTTATGATTTTAGTGTAAAAACTTTAACTTGAGAGTGTCAAAATGATCCAGATATTGAGACAAAATATTTAGAATTAAAAAACTATAATCCATTTATTTTAAGATCTTGAGCTTATAGTTGAAGTTATTTAAAAAACCAAATTTATTTATGATCAAATGTTTTAGTTTGAGCTTGAGTTTCTTGAGATAATTTAATTGATTGAATACAATCAACAAATGTTTATTTAAATAATCCTGCTTGAATTGCAAGAGAATGAAGTATTATTTTTATTTCAGATAGTGCAAACAATAGAATTTTATACTCAAATTCTTGAAAAATATATAATTTAGTAGACCATACTTATTGAATTTATCATCCAACTTGAATTTTATATGATGATAAAGAACTTTTTATTTTAAATTCTTGAAATAATGAACTTTTAAGTTTATCAAGCAAAATATCATCTCCAGAACCACTTGATTTATCTTTTAAATCAGATGAAAGTTTTTCTTTTAATAGAATTAAAATAGAGGTTTTAGAAAATTTTACTATTTGAGGAGCTTACAATACTTGAAGTTTCAATTTTACTTGAATTTCTAAAAATATTGAAGATAGTGTTTCTTTATCTTCAAATGTTTTAACTTATGCTTTTACTTGAAGTAGAAATATAAATTCATGAAATAATTATAAAATAGAAATATCAGATTTTACTTGAACTTTCAATGAAAAATGATCATATTATATCAAATTATCTTTTTTAAATTGAGTAAATTTGATTTATGAAGAATTTTTTCCATATAAAGTTAATTCTGATGATGATTTATTAACAAAAATTGATAATGATTTTAGAGTTTTAACTTGATTTACAAATAATTATTTTACAGATATATCTTTAAATTGATGAAATTTAATTTTAAAAGATTATATTTATTGAAATTTTTTAGAATTAACAAAGTCCTGAGATTTTGTCTGAAGTTGAACTATTACAATTCCAAGCAATTTTGAAACTTTAAATAAAGTATATAATTTTAAAATAAAAGATCTTTCTATAGTAAAAAATTGAAATTTACTAACTATAAAATTAGAATACTATAAAAATTTTAGTTGTATAGATGAAACTCAAAATATTGTAAAAACTTTGTTATTTAAAAAGACACTTTCTGATCATAAATTCTAGCCCGTAACCGGACACTTTTGAGGATTATATAAAAAAGTCAA
>JBLJBH010000010.1:0-13566 GCA_047637875.1 Patescibacteria group bacterium | reverse complement strand
CATTTCTATTTTTACAAAAAGGGTGACATTTCTATTTTAAAATAACAAGTTTTTTAAACTTTTTTAATACTTTTACTTTTTAATTTTAATTATATATGAAGAAGATTTTATGATGAAAGCTATATGATACAGAAAAATCTGTATTATTAGCTAAAATTGACAATTTATTATCAGAAACTGACTTTAAACATTTTAAGGAGTTATTATATATAACAAAAGATAGTAATTTTTTCCTACATTGAGAATGATGACCTTTGACTCGTTATGGAATTAAAACAGGGAGCAATTGGATTAACGGTTCATCAAGTTTGATAGCTTTAACATTGGATGATTTATATATATGGTTAGATGATAATTCTGTATATCTATCTGATTATGATATTGATAATATCTTAAAAATATTACCTAAAAACACATAAAATATTTAATTTCTAATTTTAAAATTATGAAAAAAACTCACAACCCAAAGAATCAAAGACCAATAATCTTTGAAAAAGTCTTAATGACACCAGAAGAGGTTTTAGATACAAGAAGGAAACTTACGTTAATAATGAGGAAAAGATGATGTGCGACAGATATATTTTTATTTATCACAATATTGTTATTGTGTATGTTAGCTTTAATTATGTATCTAATTAAATAAAAATTTTACTTTAATAATTTAAAGAAATAGGTAAGATACATATATAAAATATTTTATCTATTTCTACTATATTTTATATTACTAATAATAAAATTATGCAAAAAAAGAGAGTAGCAATTTACATTCGTGTGTCGACAGACGACCAGGTTAATAATGGAAACTGATTAGATGTTCAATTAAGTTCATTACAATCATATATTAAGGCAAAAGAAGATGTAGGGTATTATACAAATGATAATTTAGTATATAAAGATGAGTGATTTAGTTGATGATTAGCAGTTGAGGATAGACCTGGATTAAATAGAATGCTGAATGATATAAAAATGGGAAAAATTGATATTGTTTTAGTAAAAAAGATAGATAGACTAGCGAGAAGAACTACAGTATTACTCGATATTGTTCAAAATCAATTCAAAAGACATTGAATCGAGTTTATATGTCTTGACCAGAATATTGATACTACAACTCCTATGTGAACTTTTTTTCTAACACTACTTTGAGCTTTTGCCGAAATGGAAAGAGAATTAATCAGCGAAAGAACTACAGGTTGAAAAAGATGAGCAATTATAAATAAAAAATCTTTTCCCTATGGTAATGCACCATTTTGATATATTAAAGATGCTAATACAAAACATCTAGTTATTAATTTTGAAGAGGCTAATTTAATCAAAAAAACTTTTGATTTATATGTAAATCATAAAAAAACCATACCTAATATAGTTGAAGAATTGAATAAAAATTGATACAGTGAACTTTTTAAAAATAAAAAAAATCCTGAAAATAAAGGAAAAATAGATGAACAATTATTATATAAGATTTTGAGGAATGAAGCATATATTAATAAATATTATCTATGTAAATATAAAAATATTAGAGATATCATAAATAAAACTCGCTCAAAAATATTACTACCAGAAAGTGAATGGTTGAAATATGAATTACCAATGATAGTTGAGGAAAAAATATTTGATGAAGCTCAAAAATTATTAGATGTAAATAAAAAGAAACTAAATAATGTAGGTAAAAAAGTATTAAATCATATTTTTTCAGGAGTTGTGGTATGTTGAGAATGTAATTCAACTTATCAAACATATAGAAAAAAGAAATGAGATAAATATTTCAATTATTGCTTTTGTACCAAAAAATCAACAAAGTATTGAGATTCAAAATGTGATAATTGACAAGTTTCAGAAGAAGATTTGAAGGTTACAATATTTAAAGAAATTAATAAAGTTATAGCTAATCCAGAGGTATATTTATCAGATTTAATTAATGAAAATTCTAATAAAAACTTAATTGAAACCTTATATAATGATATATCGAATTTATTACTTAAAAAAGAAAAACTAATTAAAGAGTTAGAAAAAACAATAAATCTTATATTAGGGGAAGATAATGAAATTTCGATAAAAATTTACAATGAAAAAAAAGAAAAAACACAAGAAAATATTAATAATATCAAAGGATTAATAAGTGAAAAAGAATCGCAAATTAAAAAAATGGAATGAGAGGAAATTAATAAACAAGAAGTTGTTGAATTTTATAAAAAATTAAAAAATATTAATATAGAAGAAATATCAATAGAAGAACAAAAAGAAATAATAGATGTATTAGTAGCTAAAATACTGATATACAAAAACAAAATAGTAGTTTGACTTAAGTATATAAATGATTATATTGAAGATAAACCTGCTATAGATAGTCTAAAAAAAAACTTTAAAAACTCTTTAGTTAATAGTAGTGATTTGGTTAGTGCTCTAAGTGGCTCCACCAAATAGAAATAACTGAATCGAACTTTTATTATTTAGAAATAGAAGTTACGATTAAAAGATAAAAATAGCTTAAGTTTTTAAGCAAAGAAAAAAGTAATGTCTAATATTAGACATTACTTTTTTCTTTGCTTTCATATGTTATATACTTATAATAATAACAATTTTACTCACTTAAAGAATAATTAAGAAGATTCTACTATAAACTTAAATCATATATTTCAACTTTAAACATTATTTTTTTAATATAAACTTAACAATGAAAGAAAAAAAAGATGTAGAAAGACTCAATCTTACTGAAGAACTAGAATGAAAAATAATACAAGAAACAAGAGAAGAGTTAGATAAAGAAGCTTTGATACAACAAGCGAAAACAATTCTTTATGAAAAATTATGAATACATGAAAATCTTTATCAAAATAGTAAAACTGAAAACTTTTTAAAATGAATCGTTGATGTTTTAGTTATTGATAATTATGATTTAGCAATTCAGATTTGGCAAACAAATGGAAAAGTTATAATTGATGCACTAAAAGCTTTGATGAGTTGGGAATGAATAAAACAAATGGCAAAAGCTCTATGAGAAAGTGTTATGAATTTATTCACTGGAAATGCTTATGAAAAATGAAAAGCAGTTTGATAATTATGACTGGTGTGAACTTGAATATGAGTTACAGCAGTCGTATGAAGAAAAGCTTTAAAAGTTTGAATAAAAGAAGTAGCAAGATTAAGAGTAAATAAAGAAAGTCTTGTAAATAGTCCTGAAATAAAATGAGTCATAAATGACATGAATAAAAAAATCAACGAAGTCATACCGAAAAAACAAGTTGATTTTAATAAAATGCTTGTAGAAGATATAGCAAAATTATGAGACAAAGAAAGAATAGAAGCAGGAAGTTTTTATCTTCAAAGAAAACTGACACCAGAACAAGAAAAAGCAATCATAAAAGCACATGAAGTTTGATTTCCAAATAAGGATTGAAAATTTGATATTTGAGATTTAAGAAAAAAATATATAATACTTGAGAAGGCTTGATTTAATGATAATGAAATCAGAACACTTATGGAAAAATGAGTTTGTGGAAAAGAGAAATTACCGATTTTACCAAAATTACCAAGTTTGTATGATGATCCAGATTATGATTTTCTGGCTAATTATAAAGATATATTATGAGAAAATCTTACTCAGGCAAATATTATGTGAGAATGAGTAAATGGAATTGTATTTAGACATTCTGTAGATGATGTTGTTGTAAAAGTAAGAAAACCTTGAATGCATATAGATGATTTATGAATTGAAATCCAAAATCATTGAAGAGCATTAGAGTTACTAGAAAACTTTAATGGTATAAATAAAGGTGCAAATATTTATATTCCTGAAATTTTAAAAGAAGACCCTAGATGATTTTTAAAGTGATATTTTACTATGGAAAAAATAAATTGACAAACATTGACAACAAAAATGTTTAGAGATTTACATCCTTGATTAAAAAATGAATTACCTTGATTTTTAGATAGTTTGAGTGATAAAGATATAATAAATCTATTATTAAATAAATATAGTGAAACTCCTGCAAATTTGAAAAAATTATTTGATGATAATTCTTCTTCTTATGTAGCACAAATAAAAAAGGATAATCCTTATTTAAGCAAATTTCTTGATTATCTAAAAGAAAATAAGTTAGACCACACTGATTTACATAGTGGAAATATTATGATAGATAAAGATTGAAGAATTTATATAATAGATTTTTGAAGAGTAAATTAACCCTAATTAATAAAAATATGGAACATTTTAAAAAAAGAGAAATATCATCATTAGATTTTCAATGATATTCAATAGATATTAGAATTAGAAAAATAAGAGGTATATTAGACTGAAAAAATGATGTTAATAAATTAAAATTATCAGAAGAGGTATTTTGTATTCCTCTTACTTGAGCAGAATTTGTTTTGTTATATTCAAACAAAGAAAAAAGAGAAAGAGATATGAAATTATTTAAAGAAAAATTTAAGCAAAAAGGTATTTTTAGCGAAGAAATATCCCCTTGAATTCAAATCGTAAATCCTATATGACCTTTTGAATATAATTGAATGATTTGATTATGGGTTGAATGATTAAATAATTACAATGATACAGCAACAAATTTAGAAAATTGATTATATAGATGAATTATTTTAGATCCTGAAAAATATTTTTGAATATGAGAAAAAACAAAAATACTTCAAACTCAAACAATAGATGGAGTTCAAAATATTATTGAAAATAAATAATTTTAAATTATGAATATAGTAACAAAAGATACAAGAGAGTTAACAGATGTTGCTCCTATAAACTTTCAAGCAAAACAAATTATTTTTTATGAAATGAAAATTACATGAAATTTTGCTTGAGATATTGAGGATATGGTACAATGAAATTTTTATTTTGTATGAAAAAAGTCAAAAAAATATAATTTGACTTTTTTTATTAACCTTTCTATTGACAAGAAGATATTTATTATTATATTTACATCTTTTTAAAATAAAGAATAAATAAAAAATATTTATTAGAGTAACTTCCTAAATATGCAGTCAAAAATACTTGATTATATTTCTTGAGACAATCATCATGAAAGTGGAATTATTCGTGTGGATTATTCTTTATATGCACTCAATCAAACTCAAAATATAAAAAAACTTTGAATTCAAGACCAAGCTGTAAAAAGAAGATATGAAGAGTGAATTAGTATCGATGGTATAGAATCACTCGATTTAGATGATGCTATTTGGGTAGAAAAAACAAAAAAATGATATGTCGTTTTTGTACATATTAGTGATGTGACAGAAGCTGTTGAAAAATTTTCTCCTCTTGATATTGAAGCTCTCAAAAGAACAACTAGTGTCTATAGATCTCAAGAAGTACTTAATATGTTTCCTCCTGCATTATCTCAAAATCTTTTATCGCTCAATGAGCATGGAGAAAAATTGACTCTCAGTATGAAAATACATCTTGATATCAATGGAGAAATAGATGATTTTGAAGTCTATGAATCAGTATTTCAAAATAAAAAAAGATATAATTATGAAGACTTTGTTGATGATTATCTTAATCCAGATAGCGAATTTCATGAAACTTTACAGCTCATGTATGAAATAGCGAGAAAAAGAAGATCCATAAGAAAAAGAGAATGAGCAAATATAGATTTTCAAGATGCTGATAGACAACTTTCAATTTGAATTCATGAGGAAAAAGAACATTTTAGTAGGAAAAAAATACCATCAACTATTATTGAAGAATTTATGATTTTAGCAAATATTGCGGCAGCAAGTTTGTGTGTAAAACATAATTATAATTCTATTTTTAGAGCACATAAGTCTTTTGAAGAAAGAGCTTTTTATCAAAATGGAGTTGGATATCATATGGGATTGGCTTTACCAAATTATACTCATTTCACTTCTCCTATCAGAAGGTATGCGGATATGGTGGTTCATAGAGTACTCAAACTTATTCACTTAAGAGGAGAGAAAGAACCATATAGTATTTGAGAAATTTCTGATATTTCTGAGCATATTAATATTTCTAGAGAGGTGATTGATATTTTATGAAGTGATTTAGATAGGGAATTAAGAGCTTACGAAATAATTTCAAAATTACAACAAAAAAATGGAGAGAACTTGAATATTTCTCATTTTACTCAACACATAAGAGAAACGGTATCATTGTGAAAAAAAATGCCGAAAATTATGGTTTGAAAATTTATAAATGATTTAGAAAATTGAAATAAATCAAATTGGGCTTGGTCAATAGGAGTCTTATTAGTTTCTCGAGATGAAGAAATAAAACAAACTTTAAAAAAAGTATTAATTGATGATGAAAAATTTTCAGCCAAAGCTATTTTATCATTATTATCAGTGACGAAAATTACTAGAACTGACCCAGAATATTTATTTGATATCAAGGAAGTTCACCAAGGAAATCAATTTACTATTGAAGTATATTTCAGGTGAAAAATGATAGCTTCCACATCAGGTAATTATAAACAAATTTCTTTGGATGAATTTGAAGAAGATAACCCGTATCAAAAAGATATGATAGGAATGATAAGAAAAAAAACACTCAAAAAAATTATTAAATATTTTTGTGGAAAATAAATATTACTTTTTAACTTTATAGCTATGTCATGAAATAAATCTTTACAGAAAGTATCAACTCAACAAACTCCTTCACATCTTCCAGTTTTAGCACAAAATGTATCGTATTTTATCCAAAAATATGGACATCAAATTTCAGAAACTTTAGAACCTGATTTATGTATCAATCTTTTAGATCAATTAAAAACCTCTTTTGCTTCTCACGTAGTAGGGCAAAAAAAGGCAAAAGATATACTTGCTGAACAAGTGATAGACAGTATTCACCATATTGGAGATCATGAATGACCTTTGTGAGTATTTTTCTTTCATGGTCCGACTGGAGTCGGAAAAACAGAAATGGTGAAAGCTCTCGCTCATACGATGTTTGGAGATAAAAATGCTTTTATAAAAATCAACTGTGAAAATCTTCAACAAAACCATACTTCGAGTACTTTGTTTTGAGCTCCTCCTGGGTATTTATGACATGATAAATCACCAAGACTCAATAATAAAGCGATTATGAATCACTATGATGTTGCAAAAAAGATGAAAAAGCTCAATCCAATGATTGAAAAATTTCCTTGGTTTAGTATTTTACTTTTTGATGAAATTGAAAAAGCTCATCCTAATGTTATTCAACAATTACTCGCTTTGGTTGATGAAGGAAAAATTACGACTGCGAATGGAGAAGTAGTAAATTTTGAAAATACGATAGTGATTTTTACTTCCAATGTAGGACAAAAAGAAATTACTGCTTTAAAAAAGAAAAATACGATGTGATTTTCTCAAGAAAATATTGATAAAACCAAAGAAGTTCAAGAAGTATTTCAAAAATCACTTTCTCAACTTTTTTCTCCTGAATTTATCTGAAGAATTTGAGATCGTTTTGTAGAATTTGAAGAACTAACCATTGAGGATTCAAAAGAAATTATTGATGTGATTTTGAAAAAATATAATCAATATCTAAAAACTTACTTTAATGAAGCATATATTCAAGTAGAGCTTTCTCCAGCTGTGTATGAGTATATTGCTCAAATATGATTTAGTAAAGAGAAATGAGCCAGAGAACTTGTAAGAAAATATAATCAAAAAGTAAAAAGATATTTGAATAGATTATTGCATGCTCAAGAATTTGCAAAATATTATGATTATCAAGGAAAAGTTATCATTTGAGTCGATGTAATAGATACACAACTGAAATTTCATATCGTAACTTTATGAACTCAAAAAGTAAAAAAAGATGTTCCACTTTTGGAGTATAAAGGCGAAAAATGAAAAATGACACTCGAAAAACTGGAAAAAATATATGCTAATATTTCTGCTTATGTAGAGTTGAGTTATGTCAATTTAGATGGAGATGTAGATATGAGAGATGAATTAAAAATATATGCCGATAAACTCAAAGAACTTGGGCTTTCTCAAACAGAAATTTCTTCTTTAAAAAATAGAGCTTATTTAGAGTGACTCAGAGATCTCATATTTATTCAAGACTTTGAAGAAATAAAAGATGGAAATGAAATAAAAGATATTTTTGCTCCCTATGAAACCAGAACCATTACGAAACTGATTGAAAGAAAAATGGCTTATATCTATGAAAATAAGCATTATAACAAACAATGATTTGTAAAAGCTTCTATTTCAACGGTAATTGAAGTTATGACAAGACTTTTAAATATAGATGAATTATCTGGTTCTCAACTGAATCAACTCCTTTTCTATATCAGAAAGATTTTGGTAGAAATGTATGGAATTCATCATGACTATTAAAAAAAATTGACTTCTTTATCTTTTTATCTATATTCCCATTCTCAAAACTTGAGGAAAAAGGAGAAAGAATTGATAAAAGTTATAAAAAAAGGGGTTATAATTTGTTTAGAGAAAGTATTTGTTGGTATTATGTATTTTCTTTTTGCAATATTATTTTCTTTTGCATTTAAAGGTCATTTCTTAAAAGAGTTTATGATTTCTAGAGATTCGTAATCATTTCTTGTTTGATTGTAAGCTAGAATAATTTTTGATGAAATAATATTTAAAATGAATAGTGAAAAAATAGATATTATAAATAATTCAAAGTAATTGGATTTGTTAAATAAGTACACTAAAAATAAATATAATAAAAAATTGATTCAACGAAAAATATAATGGTTCAAGAAAACTAGACAGAAAAGATAAATAGAATAAGCTAAGAGAAAAAATAACTCTTAACCAAGAAAAATATGCCAAATAACAGAAAAAGATACACATCAGAATATAAAGTAAAAATAGTACTAGAAATACTATCAAATACTTGAACAATATAAAGACTTAAAAAGTAAACAAGCTAGAACAGAGTATTTAACTAAGAAAAAAGAGTTAAGAGAAGAATATTTAGAAAAATTGAAATCAGTTACATGACCTGAGAAAAAAACTAATTATGAAATAGATAGTGAAAAAGAAAAATATAAATCTGTCTATAAAACAAAATATTGAAAAAAAATTTCTCAAATGACTGATAGAGATATGATAGTAATTATTCGAAAAATAGATACTCTTTTGGCTCAAATAAATAATTCTACCTCTTATTTATCTGATACAAAACAAAAACTTACTACTATGCTTATAGCTTTAAAAGAATTAATTCAAAATAAATAATTTTAGAATTAATCTTAAAAAACTAGAACTTTCGTTCTAGTTTTTTAATGTATATAAACCTCAACATCACTTCATAAAAATTTTGCTTTTGCAACTTCTGTAAAAATAAATCATCAAGGAATATTTTCACACACTTCAGTATAAACTGAAAATAAATGAACTAAATCTTTTTCAAATTCATCTTTTTGTTTTTTAGTTAAATCTGGAGAATTATAAAATATATCTTTCATTTCTTGAATTCTTTGAAAAAAGTAAAATTCTAAAATTAAAAGTGATTTAGAAAAACTTGCTTCATTTTCATCTATTTTAAAAGGTAATTCTTCAAAAGATGGATTTTCATTCATGATAAATAAAAGAGTTTTAAAAACCATTCTAGGAAAGTGACCTTTTTTGGCTACTAGTAAAATACTTAAAATACTATCTAGTTCATCAAATATATTTTTATAATCCCTTCAATAAAAATGAGTATTTAAAACATTTATAGCAAAATTTGATAAAATAGAAACTGAAAAAATATGACTATCTCAAGAATGTTCTGTATGTAATTGAGACTGCAACATATTTCAAAAATTTTCCATAGTATTTTTAGGCTCATCAATTATATCTCACTTTTTTGATAAAAGTATAAAAGTTCCTAAAGCATTTTTAAACTCGTTTTTCCAAACATAATATGAAAATCTATAATAAACCATATTTCAAAAATTTTCTCATATATTTATAAAACGATCTGCATTTACAAAATCATTTAAATATAAATAAGTAGTTATAATTTTTGAAATAATTAGTATATTTTTTTCTGTTTGATAAACATCTAAATAATATTTTAATCATTTTTCAAAATCTCAAGATGATACATAATTATCTCAAATCTCTAAAAGTACTTTTGTTGAAGTATATGTGTTATTTTGATGAAAATTTAGTAGTTTATTGTCTTCAAAATTTTCAGATAATTCATCAATCATAGACTCACAAAGAGCTATATATTCTTTATCTAATTTATTAATATCTGGAGAGTTTTTTTCAGTTTTCAGTCTCTTTTTTATAAAACTAATCAGTCACTTTTCTTGAAAATCATTTTGTATAATAGTATTTAATTCTTTTATAATTTTTTTATCATATCAAAGTACTTTTAAACTAGAAAGAAAATAATAAAGTCCATAAACACTATCAAGTAAACCATTATTTTTTATTAAATAATTTACACATAAATCAGCATCCGTATAATAAAAAAATATTGCACATAATATTTTATCATCAGCTTTTAGTTTATTTAGATTATATTTAAGCAAAAAATCATCTACATCATCTATTCATTCATCAATTAAATATCAGCAAATAACTAATTCTATAACATATAAAAGTGAAAAATCTGGATTAGTTTTTATGAGTTTATGTATTTTTTCTTCTTCATCGAAAATCATTCAACGAGCAAATTGTTCTATGAGATTTCTGAAAAATGGAGAATGTTTTTTATCAAATTCATTTATAAAATTAGCATATAAATTTTTTTCTAAAGCTGAAAATTGATCTAAAAATTCATATTCATTTCAAAGAATTGTTTTTGTATCATTTTGTCATTGATAATCTATTTTTGAAAGTAATTTTTCAGAAAGATTATTATAAAAATCTATTACAAAAGTTTTTATAGATTCAAAATTTCTACCATGAAAATGTTTTTGTATAATTTCATCTAAATAATCTAAAAAATTTTCCATTGAAGGTTTTTCTTCGTCGTCTTGATTTTGAGTATTTTTATCGTTTAGAGCTTTATATGAAAATGAAGGTTTTATGTATTCTTCAAAAAATTCATCAATAAATTCATTTAATTCATATTCTTCAGAAAATAATAAATTTTCACATTCTTGTAAATATGGTTTTAAATAAATAGTTTCACCAAGTAAAGTAATACTTATATGAATTAAATACAATCTTTCCATTGCAAGTTCTTTCCATATATTTTCATCTTCTGTATTGTCTAGCTTTATTTCAATTTCTTCTATGGTATTATCAATATATTCTTTGAGTATTTGTAAAAGTTTTGTAAATTTTTCTATTGATTCAATTTCAGGATTTTTTAAACTTTGTTGTAAAAATATTTCTATAGATTGAACATCTTTTATAGAATTAATCTCTCAAGAGAAATAAGAAAAAGGTGGTAGGATTCATTGAGTTCATACTCAAACTTCATCATAAATATCATTTGAAACTAATTTATAATACTCTAAAGCTTTTTGTTTATTTCATATTTTAATATACAAATCAATCATTTCATAAACATATTCTACTTTTCACGTTATATTCCATCAATTTTCTAATAATGAAACAGCAAATTGATACTCTCACATTTGAGTATAAATTTTTCAAAGATAAAAATAAGCAACTGCATAACCATCTTCTAAAAGCTCATTTAATATTTCAAGTGATTTTTTTGTATTTCAATTTCTTAGTAATTCCTGAGAAAAAAGTATTTTCATTTTAGGATTTTCCTTGTATTCAACTTCTTTTTGACAAAGAGAAATTAAAGTAGAAATTCTTTCATTTAAAGAAATGTATTCTAAATTATCTTTTTCTTCATTTTTTAAACTTTCAAGATATTTAGTAGTTTTTATCCAAACATCTTCTATAGTAGTATCAAAAACTTCTTCTGAATTTTTTATAAGGGTTATCAATATGGAAAGTGCTGATGAAAAATCATTTCTTTCTAAAAAATATTTACTTAATTCTTGTTTTGAAAATGATAATTGAAATCAAGAAAACAAAACATCAATAGCTTTAGTACGAACATCTTGACGTAAATGATTAATTTTATCATGGAAATCTTGTGGAATATTTTTTATACGATCTTCTAAAAGTTCATTCATATCTTCTTTCAATATTTGCGAAGGTGAAAACATAATTTAAAATTAAAAATAAGATTTATTTATAATAAAAAAATATAAAAAGTCAATTAATAAGATTTATAAAATTAATCTTTTCTTTTATACATTTCTCTTGTGATTTTTTGCTCAATTCTATGATCAACAATAGGTTTTAAATAATTCAGTTCATATTCTAAAGGATTATGAATTGCTTTTAAATCTTCTTGATGTAACTCTGGAAGATATTTTTTGATAAATTTTGCTTCCGGGTCAAACTTTTGTGATTGTAAAATAGGATTAAAAATTCTGAGTGGTTTTGGGTCAGCTCACACAGATGCTGACCATTGCCAGTTTCAAAAATTCATATTTTCATCATAATCAAGCAAATGTTTTTTGAAAAATTTTTCTCACTCTCTCCAGTCAATATGTAAATCTTTTGTCAAAAATGAAGCAACAATCATACGACTTCTCCCGTGCATCCGATTTGTTTGTAAAAGTTGTTTTATACTAGCATCCACTATAGGATATCCAGTTTTTCACTCGCAAAATCTTTGAAAAAGAAACTCGTTTTTTTCCCAAGAAATATGTCTTTTATTTTCTTGAAATTCTAAACTTTTACATTCTGGAAAATAATAATTTATATGTTGCCAAAACTCTCTCCAAGCTATTTCTGATAAAAAGGTTTCATTTTTTTCTGCAAGATTAAATATTTGCCTTACAGAAAAAATACCAAATCTCAAATATGGAGAAATCTTTGAAGTTCCATCAATATCAAGATAATTTCTAAATTCTTCATAATGTTCTTTTATATGATTTTCCAGTCTTTGTTTTCAAAAATCAAGAGTAAAATATGGATGTTTTTGTATAGTTATAAAATCTTTTGCTTGAAAAACTTCTTCTATTTTTATTCCAGAAAATGATGGAGTAGAAAGTAAAAGTGTATCTTTTGGAACTTGTTTCCAGAGTTTAAAAAAAGGAGTAAAAACTTTTCTTTGTGGAATATCTTCTGGTTCTATCATCAAAAAATCAGTAATTAGATGAAAAGAAATATTTTTTTGTTTGAGTATATTTTCTATTTTTATATCTCTTTTTTTACTTCCATAGTTTGAGTAGGATTTATTGGCATAAAGGGAATTGATGTTATATTTTTCTACTAAAAAAGGAATAATATTTTCTGGATAATCATAAAATATATATAAAGGTAATCAAGAAAGCTTGAAAATTTCTTTTGATAAATTTTCTAAAGCTTCTCTTAAAAATCAAAATTTTTTATCTTGAAGTCATCAAAAATCTCAAACAATATTTTTGTCTAAAATAAAAATAGGAAGTACGCTATCACTTTTTTCTATACATTCAATAAGTCATCTGTTATCAAAAGTTCTTAAGTCTTGCCTAAACCAAAAAATAGATTTTTTCATATATGGAGTTTAAAAATTATTTTTGTTGATTGTATATTTTTTATTTGTTTTTCAAAGAAATTTTGCAAAGTTTCTTTTATTATTGTTATTTTAAAATAGAAATGTCACCCTTTTTGTAAAAATAGAAATGTCAC
>JBLJBH010000009.1:0-6946 GCA_047637875.1 Patescibacteria group bacterium | reverse complement strand
CTTAATTATACCAAATACTCCTTATTTTAGCCACACACTTTTTTCTATTATGCCATTTCAGCAATTTTTATATTTGAAACTTTATCTGTAATTATTCAAATAACTAGCAAAAAACTAAGAAACTGAAAAAAAGTTTTTAGAATTGCGCCTTTTCATCATCACCTAGAAGCGATTTGATGGAGTGAAGAAACTGTTGTTTTCAAACTTTGGCTTTTGTGAATTGTGCTTAGTGCTATTGGTTTGATTGTTTATAAATTATAAAGACATACTTTTTGGGTATGTCTTTATTTTTAATAATTATTAAATTCTTCTTCATTTAAATAATCTTTTATAGATGAAATATCTTCGTAATATTTTTCCTTAAAAGCATAATTTGTTTCAACATCTTTTATGGTAAAATTTGAAAATATAACTCAAGTTGCGCTATCTTCAACTCAAACTTGAGCATCAATATCTAAACTCATATCAGAAAATTCAATATTTAAAACTTTTTCATCATTTCAAAAATATAAATTATCAAAACTCCAATCACTTTTTACTCAATAATTTCCATAATATTCTCTTTTATATTTATTTACATGTTTTATAGTTGAAATCTCGTCAAATCTTTCTGCTAATTCATATTTTAAATATTCTATTTTTGCACTTTTTAAATCTGATTCATTTGGTTCACAAGCAAATTTTTCTTCGTCTTTTGAATAGTAAAATATATTAAATTGACAATTGTTGTTTAAATATTGATTATATTTTCAATATTTATTTTCGCTGTGAACATTTTCAAAATAATAATATCCTCAATTTATATAATATTTTTTATCAGTTGGTAAGTATAAAACTATATCATTGTGAGAAAATGTAAAAGGTGTTTTTTGTTTAAAAAATTGATTATTTTTTGCTTTTAAAATCATTTCATTTCAATTTTCTTGAAGCTCAATATCATTTAATCCAGCCTCAACTTTATTTCTAATTTCATCATTTCAATAAATAGTTTTTACAATTTCGATTTTTGCAATACTTCAAGTAGAAGCTTTTACATTTACTTGTGCGTTCCGTCAAATATTCCATAAAAATTTATTTTCATTTAAAGATGAAATATCAATATTTACAACTCCAGTTCAAAAATCTTTTATTTCAAGTTGCGCTGATTGGATTATTTTTGATTCTCAAATATATTTTTTTGCTAAATCAAATCAAGTTGAAATTCATAAAAATAATGCTAAAACAAATGAAATTCAAGCCAAACTTAAAATGTATGAATTAAGCATTTTTTTATTTAATCAATACAAAAATGATGCAATAGTTAATATTGAAGATGAGACAATTCAAAATCAAATTCACCAAAGAAAAAATCCAGGTAAAACTCAAACAAAATCAACATTTCAAACGCTAAAATCACTAAAATAAAATGCTCACATTGATATAAGTCAAAGCAAAATAAAAGCAAAGAAAAAAGCTAAAATTAAAAATATTACAAACCTAATTATTGGAAAAATATTATTTACAATAAAATAAAAAACTTTTTTTAAAATCATAATTAACTTTGAGAAAATAAATCCTATTTTTTTAACAAAAAATGATGAAAAATTATAAACAAAATTTCTTATTAATAATATTATTTGTGTTCTAAAATAAGAAAAAGTATTTCTTTTTGCATAATCAACTCACTTTACAGGTAAAATAATTCAAGCTAAAATATATAACCAAGCGCTTAATCATCACAAAAAACAAACTAAAATTAATAATATTCTTACAGCTAATATTGAAATACCTATTTTTTCAGCTAGAGTTTTTGAGATTCAAAGCAAAATTGCTCAATCATTATCTCTAATCCAATTATTTTCAATTAGTTTTTCATAAAAATTTTCTTGTGAAGAAGTTTTTTCATCTTTTTTTGTAGAAGGCATTTTTTTTGTATCAAAAAAATCTGAAAATATAACTTCTGGTTCTCAAACTTCTTTTATAATTTTTCTAACTTTGAGTTCATTTATTTCTCTTTCTAAAGATAATTTTTCAAAAACCATTTCTTCAATATCTAAAAATAGTTCTGTATCTATATTATTATCAGAAATAAATTTTTTTATTTTTTCTAAATATTCTAAAATAATACTTTTTTCTTTTTCTTGAATATTTATTTTATATTGTTCAAACTTATTCATAGTTTTAAAATTTAAAATGTTAAAATTATTTATTTAATATTTTTTCAATTGAGCTTTTTATATTGGTCCAATTTTTTTCCATTATTATGAGCATATCTTGTCATTCTGGAGTGAGATTGTAGTATTTTCTGGGATGTCCAGAATCTGATTCAACCCAATAATAATTTATCAAATTATCTGTTTTTAAACGAGAAAGAAGTGGATATATAGTTCATTCTGCAACTATGAGATCTCAAGATTTTAAGATTTCAATAATTTCAGCTCAGTAAATATCTCATTTACTGATTATTCATAAAATTATATATTCCAAAATTCCTTTTCTCATTTGAGTAGAAATTTTTTCCATAAATTTAAATATTACTTTGTAATGCAAGGTAATATTATTTTTTATTGATTTTTTGTCAAATTATTTTTTAAAGAAAAATAAAACTACTTTAAAAAGTAGTTTTATTTAAGTGAATTTATTCAAATCTCAAAGCATCTATTGGTTTCATTTTTGCAGCTTTCCATGCTGGAATAATTCAAAAAATAATTCACATTCAAACAGAAACAGCGCTAGAAAAAAGCATAACATTTAAACTAAAAACAGCTGGAAGTGGTGAATATTTATTAATAAAATAAATTCATATTAAACTCAATCAAAATGCAATTACACATCATAAAATACTAATAACAATTGATTCAGTTAAAAATTGACTTAAAATATCTCTTTTTTTTGCTCAGATTGCTTTTCTAATACCAATTTCTCTAGTTCTTTCTATAACTGATACAAACATAATATTCATAATTCAAATTCATCAAACCAGAAGCGAAATTCAAGCAATTCATCATAAAAATAATTTCATCTGATTAATGGTTTGGTTTATTTGTTTTATAGCTTCATCATTTGATTGAAGGCTAAATTTAACTTCACTAGGAGACGAAACTTCTGAAAGTTTTAAAAGTAAGTATAATACATCTTTTTTTGTCTTGTCTATTTTTAAAATATCTTCAACGTAAATCATCATGCTATTAAATTTTTTCACTCAAAAACTATTTTGAAGTGTAGTCATAGGAACTATCATAGAATAGTTAAGTTGCCAATCTTTACTTGGTCATAAAATCCCAATTACATCAAAAGCGTATCATCAAATCATGATTGTTTTTCATACTGGATTTTTTCATTCTAAATCATATTTAACCAAATCATTTCATAAAATAACTACTTTCGAAGAATCAGAAAAATGTTTCTGAGTAAATCAAAATCATGTTACTATTTCAATTCATTTTGTCTGTAAATAATCTGGTGTTATTCAAACAATAGATGCATATAAATCTTTTCATTCAAATTTAGTTTCAGAACTATTTGCTGTAGCTAAAGCTAAAACTGTTTTAACATTTCAAACATATTTTTTTATTTTATCAATCGAATCTTGAACAAAAATTTCTTTTACTTGAATATAAGGAGTTTCCTCTTTTGGTTGATTTTCTCATCTAAAATCTCATCATCAATCATTTGGAGTTAAAGTTATAACATCATTTGATACAGAAAGATTTTCTAACATTTGAGCTTTGAGTCATTCTCAAAGAGCAAGCATAATTGTTACTGATGCAATTCAAATAACAATTCATAAAGTACTCAGTGTTGATCTGAGCTTATTTCTCCATAAAGCATCAAGTGCTTGAATAAAATATTTTAAAAATCTCATGAGTTTTAAATTAAAAATTATCTACTATTTCACCATCTTTTATTTTAATAATTCTTCATGCTTTTTTAGCAATTTCATTATCATGTGTAATAATAATAACTGTTTTTCAGCTTTTATTTATTTCTTTAAAAAGATTTAAAATTTCTTCTCCTGTTTTTGAATCAAGTGCTCAAGTCGGTTCATCTGCTAAAATAATATCTGGATTAACTACCAAAGCTCTTGCAATAGCAACTCTTTGAGATTGTCATCAAGAAAGTTCGCTTGGTTTATTTTTTAATTTATCTCAAAGTCATACTTTTTCAAGATATTCACTTGCAAGTTTTTTAGCTTCTTTATTTGAAAATCATTGATATCAAAGTGGAATCATTACTTGCTCTAAAGCTGACATTCTTGGTAAAAGTGAATAATTTTGAAAAATAAATCATATTTTTTTGGCTCTTATCTCAGACATTTTTGAATCTTTTAAATTATCAATTCTTGTATCTGATAAATAATATTCTCAAGAAGTTGGAATATCTAACATTCAAATAATATTCATCAAAGTAGATTTTCAGCTTCCAGAAGGTCATACAATAGCAACAAATTCTCATGAATCTATCTCAATATTAATTCATTTTAAAATTTGAATACTTCCAAGTTTTCAAAGAGAATAACTTTTAGTAATATTTTTTAACTGCAACATATTATTTTTATTAATTAATACATCATTCATCATCCATTTGAGAAATCTTCTATTTGAAACATATTTGCATCAAAATTAATTTCCAAAACTTCATCTCAAACTTTTAATCATGAAATAATTTCAGTATTTCAATTACTACTAAGTCAAAGTTCAACTGGTTGTTTTTCTTTTTTTCAATTTTTTAAAACAGTAACATAATTTTCTCAAGTTTCATTATTTAGTTCAATTGACATAGTTGGAAGTAAAATAACTCACTGTTTTTTCTCAAATACTATATCTACATTTGCACTCATTCATGAAAATATATTTAAATCTCATTTATCAATAACCATTTTTACTTGATATTTCTTTACTCAATTTTCATCAATTGGTTTTGAATCTATTGTATCTAGAGTTCAGGTAAAAATTTTTTCTGGATATGAATCAAAATTTACTTGAGCCTCCATACCTTTTTTTACTTTTACAATATCGATTTGATCAAGTTTAATCTTGATTTCCATCATATTTGGGTTTACAATATGAATATATTTTTCTTCTTGAGAATTTGTAGAAAGATTGTCTCAAACTTTTAAATTAAAACTATCAACTACTCCGTCAAAAGGTGCTTTTAAAATATAATTTTCAATTTTTTTATTAACTTGATCAATAGCAATTTGTGATTGTTTTAATGTATTTTCAAGAAGTTTTACTTCTTCTGATTCTTTAATATTTCAGTATTTTTTATTAAAATTTTTAATAGCTATTTCATAGTCTTGTTTTTGAGTTTTTATATCAATTTCAGCATCATCTTCTGAAACTTTATTTTTATATTTCATATCCTCAAAATTTCTTTGAATTTGAGTTAAATTCCTTTCTTCTTTTTCAATTTGTAAATCAATTTCTTTTACTTTTTCAGGTAAAACAATATATAAATCATTAAAATCTTTTTCTAAATTTGTTAAATCTTTTTCTAAATCTTGTATTGATTTGTTTATAGATTCGATAGAAATTCTTGATTTTTCTTTTAATTCTTCAGGAGTATCTAGATTTTTTAATTTTTCTATTGAAGAATCAACGTTTGTTTTACTAGAAAATCAAGTATTTCTTATATTATTACCAAGAGACTTTATTGAACTTATATCTGAGTTTGACAGTTCAGACGTTTCTATACTATAATCTGATCATTTTACTAAAGAATCTCAAAAATTATACATTGTATCATATAATTCTTTTTCGAACTTTAGCAATTCTAGTAAATAAGAAATAGATAAATTATTTTTATCTCATTTGTTGTATTTTTCTTCTAAAACTTTTATTTTTCACTTTAATTCCCAATAATTATTTTCTGATTGATTTTTATAACTTGAATTTTTTGCAGAAAAATAAATATTTGCTGGTGTAGTTATTCATTCATCATCAAATCATAAAATATCATTTACTGTTTTTAGATTATCATAAAATGAATTAATATCATTTCAAACTCATTCATAAGTTATTAAAAAAGTATTTTCATAATCACGAATTTTTAATTCTAAATTTCTTTCTTCATCAATGATTTGTTTTTCCAAAGTCCATTTTTTATCATCAAAATTTTGTTTTTTATAATCATAATCTTCCTTTTTATCTTTTACATCTGTAGTAAGATTTTGTTTAGAAATTTGGCTTTCTTTTTTAAGTTTTTCTAAATTTAGTTTTGATGATTCTATTTCTTTTGACTTTTCAATGAGTTTTGTAGCATTGTCTTGTTTTAATTTATTAAAATCATACTGAGATAATGCTATTTTTCTTTTTAAAGATTCAAGATTAGTTTTTTCTTTTATTTTATCATCTCATTGTAATTTTTCTATTTCTTTGTTTAGATTTATTTTAGCATTTTCATAATTTATTTGCGCTTCTTTTAGTTCATTTTCTAATTCTCCACTATCAAGAGTTGCTAAAATATCTCAAGATTTAACATTTTTTCACTCTACAACATTTATTTTTTTTACAGTTCAATCAAGATTAAATTTAAGTTTTTGCTCATTTAATAAATTTGTTTCTCAAAGAACTTTAATACTATTAATAATATCTCAAGTTCATACTTTATTATAAACATCTTCTGATTTATTATTTAAATCTTTTTGAGTTGTTTGAGCATAAAAAAAATAATATATTGCATATCAAATTCACATAACAACAATACATCATATAATAATTTGAAATACTCTCTTTTTAGCCATATTTTAAAATTAATAAATATTATTTCTTAATAACCTTTTTTTACACAATAAGTGACAAAAATAGAAATTATTATATATACTTAAAAAATAAATCAAATTTATAAAAATTAAAATTATTTTTTTGACTTTTATTATTTTAATTCCAATTTTATATTCATATTTAGTTTATAACATAAATTCTAGCCCGTAACCGGACACTTTTGAGGATTATATAAAAAAGTC
>JBLJBH010000008.1:0-2907 GCA_047637875.1 Patescibacteria group bacterium | reverse complement strand
TTTGTATAATCTATATTATTTACATCTATTGCATATGTCTTTGTGATTTGTGGAAGATGTGATATAAAATTATCTATTTCTAGATAAGTTCATAGTTGATATTTCTTTCCATTTCAGGTTATTGAATATATATAGTTTGTTTTATCTTTTGGATCAAGTGCTTCTTTATTTAATTTTATTTTTTGTACTACTTCATTTCATACTATTCATTGTTTTATTAGTAATATATTTCAACTTAATATCTCTACATATTCTTCTGGGTCTGGGTATTTATTTGTTTTTATATTATATAATATTAATCCAGATTCTATATTTTTTAGTGTTGTTATTCTATTTCAGTCTCTTGCGTCTTTAGTAAAGTTTTGGAATGATGCAAATGCTATTGTTGCTAGGATTGCTAGTATTGTAATTACTATAATAAGTTCTACTAATGTAAAGGCTTTTTTGTTTTTATTATTAGAGATGATGCAATGCAATATATCTACATTTGTATTTATGTTTTTCATAGAACTATTTTTAAAATATAAAATAAACATTTAGATTATATTTCTCTTTTTAGATTTTGCAAATTTAGCAAAAAAAAAGAGTAATTATCCTAAGTCGCCAAACTTGTAAGCTCTATCATCCACCAAAAGAGAAAGATTGAGTTAGATAATTACTCCAACTTATTAATCTTTTAAAAACTTTTGGTGTTAAAAAAACAAAAAACTTACAAATTTGGCATTAATATTTTATATATTTATGCTAAAAATCGAATTTCTTTTTATATTTTCAAAAATCTTAATTTAATCTTTTTGCTAAAAAATACTTTTTAATTACAATGACAAAAATTATTTTTTAAGATAAATATATGACTGAAAACTTAAAACAAAAAGTACTCCAAGAACTAGAAAAAGATTCTTATCCAGATCTTGCTTTTTTATATTCTCCAGAATCTTTAGCTCTATTTCCTGAACTCCTGAAAGAACTTTTAGAAGAAAGAAAAGCTATTTTTCAAGAATTTATAACCAAACCAAAAGAAGAAGTTACTTTTGTAGATTTTGAAGATTTCTCAAAACTTTCATATCTTTGGTCACTTTTGCATCATCTTGATGGAGTAAATAAATCTGAAACAAGCGAGAAAATCATCGAAGATTTTGAACCAGTTTATATGGATTTTTCAAACCAAGTTACTTTTAGTTTGCCATATTATGAAAGAATTTGTTATGTACTGGAAAATGAGAAACTTGATAGTGAACAAAAAAGAATTTTGGAACTAGAAAAAAAATCTTTTGAACTCTCTGGAATCAATCTCCCAAATGAAACTCAAGAAGAAATTAAAAAAATTAATTTAGAGTTTTCAAAACTTTCTACAACTTTTCAAAACAATATTGTTGCGTCAAAAAAGAAATTTTCTTATCATATAAAAACTATTGATTCTATAAAAGAACTACCAGAAGCAACACTTGAAAATGCTAGAAAAATGGCTATTGAAAAATGACTTGAATGATATCTATTTGATGCTGACCCAACGGCTTTTTGAGATATTATGGAATACTGCAGTGATGAAAATGTGAGAAAAGATTTTAGTGTGGCAAGAAATCAATTTGCTACTGAAGCTAAAAATGATAATAGACCAATAGTACTTGAAATACTCAAACTCAAAGA
Source organism: Patescibacteria group bacterium (assembly GCA_047637875.1). GTDB lineage: Bacteria > Patescibacteriota > Gracilibacteria > BD1-5 > UBA6164 > UBA7396. Next base: position 1,260 of record JBLJBH010000008.1, on the reverse strand, counting down.
TAAAAAAGCAAAACTCATGGGATACAAAAACTTTGCCGAAGTTTCTTTAGCGAAAAAAATGGCAAAATCACCTGAAATAGTTTTTGAGTTACTCGAGTGAATTACTTCAAAAGCGAAACAAAAAGCACTCGGAGAGTTGGAAGAACTCAAACAACATTTTTCTCTTACAAAACTCAATCCATGGGATAGCGCGTATTACGCGAGAAAATTCAAAGAGGAAAAATATGGGCTCGATGAAAAAGAACTCAAAAAATATTTTGAATACGAAAATGTAAAAACATATCTTTTTGATTTTGTTTCGCAATTTTATGGAATGGAGTTAAAACAAGTCGCTACACAAATGTATCATAAGGATGCACTTCTGTATGAAGTATACAGAAATGGAAAACTCATTTCTTACTATCTACTTGATCCATTTTACAGAAGTGAAAAAAGACCTGGAGCTTGGGCAGATAATCCAAGAGGAAGATTTGAGCAAAAAGTTCCATTTATCGTCAACGTTTGTAATTTTCAAAAACAAGACTGAAAAATACTTCTTACTATAAGAGATGTGGAAACATTATTTCATGAATTTGGACATGCTCTTCACGAAATGCTTTCTGAAAGTAAATATAGTGATTTAAGTGGTTTTCAAGTAGAATGGGATTTTGTAGAGCTTCCAAGTCAAATACACGAAAACTGGGTAAATTCAAGAGAAAGTTTAGAAAAACTCGCTCGTCATTTTGAAACAAGTGAAGCTATTCCAACTCAAATACTGGATAAACTTGAAGCTCTCAGAACATATATGAGTGGATTATTTACTTTAAGACAAAACGAATTTGCACTTTTAGATATGAAACTCTATAGCGAAACAGTGCCAGAAACTGTAGAGGATCTTGATAAAAAAGCTCTTACGATAAGTAATTCTATATCACTTTTTCAAAGATGAGAAGAATATAAGATGTATGCAAGTTTTTGACATATATTTGGCTGAGGATATGCTGCTGGATACTACAGTTACATGCGGGCAGAGCTTTTAGAAGCAGATGTATTTGAAAAAATCAAAGAAATGTGAATGTTTGATAGAAATACATGAGAAAAATTTATCTCAACTATTTTAGGACAAGGAACAAGAAAAGATGGATGAGAACTATTTAAAGATTTTATGTGAAGAGAATTATCAAGTGGGGCATTTATGAAAAGAAAATGACTTATTTAAATAAATAAAAAAACTTGTTATTTTAAAATAGAAATGTCACCCTTTTTGTAAAAATAGAAATG
>JBLJBH010000007.1:0-6637 GCA_047637875.1 Patescibacteria group bacterium | reverse complement strand
CAAGGGTAAAAAAATAAAGTTGTTTTTAACAACTTTATTTTAGTATATGTTAGGGAATTTGCAAGTTTTTTAATTACACCTCCAATATCATAGGGACAACCATAGGAGATCTATCAATTTTTTGAAGTAAAAATGCTTCTAAATCAGTTTTAATAATTTTAACTAAATCTTTTTCTTCTATTTCTGGAACATCTTTTATAGTATTTTCATAAATAGATTTTGCTTTTTTTATAATAAGTTTATGAACTATTCGAACTTCATCTAGATACACAAGTCCTCTTGATTCTACTTTTAATGGTCACATAATAGCTTTTGATTTACTATCAATTTTAAATAATAATACTAAAACTCAAGCATTCATCATTTTTTCTCTTGCTTGAATAACATGACTTGTTAAAGTTCAAATACCATGTCCATCAATAATTATATCTTGAATTGGAGCTTTTATTTTTGATTTAAATACTTTTCCATCTGGTCCAAAATCAACGATTTGCCCGTTATCTAAAAGTAGAATATCTTCTTCTTTCATTCACATACTCATTGCAGTATTTTTATGTGCATTTCTGAAATATAAATCTCAATAAATTGGCATAAAATATTTTGGTTGTACCAAATTTAACATAATTTTTTGTTCTTCTTGAAAAGCATGTCCTCAAGTATGAACTTCTCTATCATCTTTTGTTACAACATTAGCACCAAGTCTAATTAATTTGTTTATTACTCAAACAACACTTCTTTCATTTCCAGGAACTACTGAAGATGAAAAAATAATTGTATCTCAAGCCATTATTTCAATTGAAGCATGTTTTCATTCAGCCATTCTTGAAAGAGCAGAAAATTCTTCTCATTGACTTCAAGTTGTAATAATTACTTGTTTTTCAAGTGGAATTCATTCTGTAGTTTTTGGAGACATTTTTTTAATTGTTCCTGGTTTTGCTTTTAAATATCAAAGTTCTTTAGATATTGCAACATTTTCAACCATACTTCTTCAGCTTAAAAAAACATATTTATCATAAGCTTCACAAGCATTAATTATTTGTTGAACTCTTGAAATCCAAGATGAAAATATTGTAATAATAAGTCTTCATTTTGTATGATGAGCTATAATTTTTTCTAAAGTAGATCAAATTTCTTTTTCTGAAGTTGAAAATCATTTTCTTGTAGAACCAGTTGAATCTGATAAAAATAATGTTACTCATTTTCTTCCATATTCTCCAATTCTTGCTAAATCAGCAGGTTTATCTATTTCAGGAGCAAAATCTATTTTAAAATCTCAAGTATGAACTGCTTTAAATCATCCAGGAGTTGTTATATAAACTCAAGCACAATCAGGAACAGAGTGATTTACTCTAAAAAATTCACATTTAAAATTATCTCAAATATTTACCATTTCATTGTTATCAGTATTTACTTCAACAAATGATTGTAGGTGAAGAATTTTATTTTCTTCAAGTCATTTTTTAACGATTCAAATAGTTAATTTTGTACCATAAATAGTAGGGAAATCTAAAGCTGGAAGAATATGTTTTAAGGCTCAAATATGATCAAGATGAGCATGAGTAATAATTAACCCTTTAATATTTTTTTTATATGGTAATAAAAATGAAATATCAGGAATTGAACAATTAGCTCCAAGCATATCAGGTTCAGCAAATTGTATTCAACAATCAACTAAAAGTATATCATCTCAGTATTGAAACATATTCATATTTTTTGCTCACGTTTCATTATTTCAACCAACTGGAATAAATCTAGTATAACCAGGTCTAATTGAAGGTAGATAAAATTTTACTTCCGGAAAATTACTCATCATAGTTTGTTTTAAACTAAGAAATTGTGTCGTTTCATCTCAATCCTTTTCGTCTTTTTGAGAATCAGTTTCTTGTTTTGATTTTTTTCAAGTTATGTAACCTTGTTTTTTATCTTTTGATATTTCTTTTGATATTTCTTCTGATTCCTCTGAAGTAATATCTTGATTTTGAGTATTAATAATTTCATCTTGAGAAACTCAAGATAATTCATTATCTAACTCTTCTAAAAAATCTTTTTGCATAAATTAAAATTAAAAAAATAAATGAAAATAATAAATAGTTTTTAATTATTTTAAAAGGCTAAAAAATTATCAAAATAACAAATTATTAAAACAAAGAAAAAAAGTGATAAATCTTTGTTATTGTTATATATGTATGATTTAAAACAATAGAAAATCCTCTATTATTATTGAAAATCAATAAAACTATAGTTTTTAGAATTTATCTAAATAACTTTATAAGCTTTTTAAAATAATTGAAAAATGATATATTTATTATTTTTACAAGGGTATTATAATCAATTTTTTAAATATTCCAAAAAATTTTGCAAAGAAAATTCTATTTTTGTTATATCCCGATGAAATTCATCTAATAACTCTATATTTCTAAAATTTGTTTTTTTAAACTCGTCATTTCTAAAAATATATTTTCAAAAGAAATCATATTTTTCTTGTAAAATTACATTCAATGAAGCTTTTTGCCTAAAATCATCATTAAACAAAATATAATAAATAAAACTTTCAGCAAAATCTTCATATTTATTAGTCATAGCATAACCTGAAACAAAATCATTTTTAAAACTTCATTCCCTTAATATATTAACTCAAGACCAAGAAATATCATAAAACTTATCACTTAAATCAAATAAAACTTTCTTATCAAGAAAAATTATATCAAAATAATGTCAAAGTTCATGAATAAAAACTGAAACTAACTCAGTTTCAGATAATTTTTCTAAACCAAAAAGTTTTATAGTATTAGAAATAAATTTTCATCTAATATTTGTTTTTTCTTGATTTAATTCTAAAGTAAAATTTATATTTTTATTATTTAACAAATCTCAAAAAATAATTTCTTTTATAGCAATAAATCAAGTATTTGTTAACAGATGATTTTCAAAATAATATGGTGAATATTCAAACTTTACATCAATTTGTTTTTCTGATAATTCAATATCTTTTTGTTTAATTTTATCTTTTAAATCCTGTATAATTTTATCATATTTTTCCTTTTGATCTTCTAATTTATCTACATCATTATAAACATTGATTATTTCTTTTTCTTCCTGTATGAACTCTTTTTGAGATGAATTTAAATCATTTTCAATATTAACATAATTATTATAATCAACATCAATATGATTTTTTGATAAACTATCAAAAGACAGAAAAATAATTATGAAAAAAAATATAGTAAATATGAATATATATAATAAAAAAAATTTATCTTTAAGTATTATTGTTATATCTTTTAACTTCATCATAATCCAAACATAACATTAATTACTACATATATTATTCAAGAAGCTGAAATAAGTAATAAAAATCATATTAAAGTCCACTTTACAATATTTTTTGCTTTTTTTATTTGTTCGTCTTCTCAACCAGATAATTGTAATAAAATTGCAGCATAAACCAAAGCTCAAACAGCTCAAACTCATAAAACTAATGCTATATTTTGTATCCAATCATTAATTTTATCTTTAAATCATCCTTCAATTGTCATAGTTCATCATCAAACTACTGTTTTTGGTTTACATCAATTTAAAAATGAAGATAAAGATGCTCATTCTTTATAAGTACATCATGAATTTAATGTATCCTTACCTTCATCTTTTGATTCATCATTAACATTTGATGCATCTGTTGATGGGCTATTAGAACCATAATCATCAAACTCTAGTTCATTTAATTCAGCATCATTATTTGGAGTTACTGTACAATCTCAATCAAAACATTCATTAGCATAAACATTTAGCGAAATTAAAAAACTTGAAAATAACAATATATATAAAAATATTTTTTTCATAAAAATTTATTAAAATTTTAAAGATGCTATAATTTTTACTGCTCACCAAGCTAAAGGTATAATTGCAAGTCAAATAATAGCATAAACAAATCACATTAAAGCTTTTTTAAAGTCTTCTTCGTTTCATTTAGCAGTAATTAATTTAAATCAAAAATATAAAAAAACTCAAACAGCAACAAGTCACAATATACTAAATAAAAAATTTTTTATATATATAAAAACTTGATTTAGAGCATAAGTTCAATCATCATCAACTCAAACAGTATTATTATTTGGTAACATACTATCTTTTAAACTAGCATTTGCATGAAAAGAAAGTAAAATTCAAATAAATGTAAATAAAAAATTTTTCATAAAATTTTAATTAATTCTAAATTGGTTTAGTAAATTAATAATTGCCCAAGCACTTGTTGAAAGTATAACTCATACTAAAGACCATATTATTGCATTTTTAGCTTTTTTAACTTTTTCATCTTCTCAAGCAGATAATAAGTACATCATTCCTGAATAAACTAAAGCTAAAACAGCTATAACCGCTACATATTTAATTCATTCTGAAACTAAACTTCATAAAAAACTAAAAAATGATTTTCAAGTTACTCAAGATGAACACCCAGGAAGTCAATCACAAACTACTCAAGGACCAGAAGCATAAATATTTGTAATTAATACTAAATATATTATAAAAAATTTATAAAGTTTTTTCATAAAATTATTTTTATTTATATAAGATATAACCTACTAAATTTACCATATAATAAGAACTTAAAGATATTATTAAAGCTATTATTCATGCTGTAAATATACTTTTTCATTTAGATAAATATTCATCTTCTCCGTGATATAATATAATATATCAAGTTCAAATTGTCATTATTAAAAGAGATATAACTCATAGAGCTATCATAAGTTTTTTAATAAATGTTCATAAAATACCATTTATAGTTGATTTTGCTTCTCAGGTTTTAAGTCATTCTCCAGAAGTTGAAAATAATCAAGTATTAATAACAAAACTAGGTTTATCTAAACAATCTCAAGAAGATTCACATGCAGCATCACGAGCAGCTTCTGCTTCTTTTGCAGATACTTGATTATAAGCATCTTGATATGCTTTTAGAGCAGCTTCAGCATTTGCTATCTTATCAAGTGTTTCTTGAGTTGGAGGACCAGCATTTAATTCAGCTTTTGCAGCATCTAAATTTTTCTGAGCAGCATCAATTCACTTTTTATAATCTGCTGAACTGATATTTGATGATGTTGTAGTTGTATTAGATGAAGTTGCCCCGTTTCAATTAGATTGTGTTCAAGTGGTTTTTGCTGTTCCATTATATAATGAAGTATTTCCTCAATATGTATTTTCTGTGGTTGTATGTATAACATTTCAATCTGTTGAAGGATTATAAAATTCTGAATCAACTTTTATTCCCTTATCAGTAGTTATAGTTTCAGCAAAAACATTTCAAATAAAAAAACTTAAAACAACAAATCCTAAAATAATTTTTCTTATCATAAAAATAAAGTTAAAAATATTTATGTAATTCTAACTAAATTTTATTTTTTTACAACTTTATAATTGATTTTTATATATAATATAAAAAAGTATAAATTAAAATTTATACTTTTTTATTTAAATTAATTATTATGCTCAGAAATGACAATTTCAATCAAATTTAAAATTTCAATTAAATCTACATGTAGTATCATCTGTACAACTTCAAAACTTAAAAGTATTTGTTTCATCAACTGCTATTCAACTTAAATCTTTCAAAGTTCAGTTATCACATTTAAATTCTTTTTTAGAATCTTGACAACTTTCTGGGTTTTCAGATGAATAGAAAAATCTTTTAGCATCATGAGCTACATTAACTCATTCATAAGTACAACTATTATAACTTACTGGTATAGTAGATGAACCTAAAACTATTCTTTCAATATGTCATAATTCTCAACCAAAACTTTTTAATACATTTCAAGAAAATACATTTTCTAAATCTGATACATTATTAACATTTGATATATTTACAACCATTACATCAGCTCAAGATCAATATTTAGTTTTCATTATTTGAACTGGAGAAACTGGATCTGTAGTTAAACTATATGGAACATTTGTTCATTTATGAACAATAAATTCAACTATATCTGATTCTAAAGCAATTATACTTCAGGTATTTCAGTATAATAAACTTGGAATATTTGCTATATAAGTTGTTCATCAAGTACTGAATTTTATAAATCAAGCATAATTTCATTGGATATATGCAAAATAACTATTTGCAAAAGTAGTTGGAATTAAATTATTATATGAGATTTGTCATTCATTTATTCATCAAATTTGAAATTGTTTTTTATCATATGATACTCAATATACATAAAGTTCTCACAAAAGTGGATCTTTTGGGATTTTATTCATATTAATCATTTTACTAATTCATTCTCAAACACTTCATTTTGTTAAAACTTGTTGTCAAAGTAAAGTTCAAGTACTTATAGTTCATTCTGGTTGAGGAAAATTACTATTTCTTACTTGAAATAAATTTAATCAGTTAGATATTTGTTTAATTGTTGTTGTTCTATTACCATCTCTGGCATTTTTTGAATATCACTTAAATGACATAAAAGCTATAGTAGCTAAAACAGCTAGTATTGTTATTACAATAATAAGTTCAACTAAAGTAAAAGCTTTTTTTTGTTTTATTTTTTCTTTTTTCATAATTATTATGATAATAAATAAAGTATTCACATTTGAACTGCCCCCTGAAAAGTAGAGTCGAAATAAAAAAGTAGATAATCTACTT
>JBLJBH010000006.1:0-18494 GCA_047637875.1 Patescibacteria group bacterium | reverse complement strand
AATCTGTAGTATTTTTATTATACTCAAAGTGTCCGGTTTTATTTTAGAATTTTTACAAGAGTAATTTTAAATTGTAAAAATTATTTTTTTCATATAATAAGCTAAATTTTAGCTTATTATTTTTTTGCCTCTTGAAAACATTTTATTTTTCTACAATAAACCTTTGATGTTCTAAAAATCTTGTGGATTTAGAATTTATGATTTGAAATATCTTTAATTTATCTAAAGAAGTGGATATTGAATTTTTTACTGATCCTGATGAAAAAGAAGTCGAGTATTTGATAATAAATACTTGCTGATTTCTATCAAGTTCTAGAAAAGAAGCTGAAAATCTTATAAAAGAATATGATAATAAATGAAAAAAAATCATTGTTATGTGATGTTATACTGAAGTAAAAGATGATGAATTTTTATCAAGTCTAAAAAATCTTTATGCAGTTATTCCACATAATGAAAGTAAAAATTTAGATCTGATTTTTAAATCACCTTCACTTCAAACTTTAAAAAATAAGTTGACTTGAGTAAAACAAGATAAATTAAAAGATTTTTTAAAAAATATCTGAGGTGACAATATTTCTTCAAAAGCTTTTATCTGGCAATCATCAGACGTAAGAGCTTATTTAAATGCTGATTTTGGTTACGAATATTTAAAAATATCAGAATGATGTGATAATAATTGTACTTTTTGTATTATTCCAAATATCAGATGAAGACAAAAATCAAGAACGATAGAAGATATTTTAACAGAAGTAAAAACTATGATTAATTCTTGAATAAAAGAAATTCAAATTATAGCTCAAGACTTAACTAGATACTGAACTGATATTTATGGAGAGTCAAAACTTGTAGATTTACTTGAAGAAATAGATAAATTAGAATGAGATTTTAAATACAGAATTTATTATCTCTATCCAGATATTTTAACTTTTAATCATTTAGAAAGACTTACAAAACTAAAAAAAATGGTTGCGTATTTTGATATTCCTTTTCAACATATTTCTCCAAAAGTTTTGAAACTTATGGGAAGATTTTACAATGAAGAACATATTTATAAGATTTTAGATTTTATAAAAGCAAATTTTAAAAATGTATTTATCCATACCAATTTTATAGTTTGATTTCCTGGAGAAGATGAAAATGATTTTAAAAAATTAAAAGATTTTGCAAAAAAATATGAATTTGATAGTGTTTCAATGTTTGGTTATCACGATGAAAAACTAGCTACTTCTTCTAAACTTTGAGATAAAATTGATGATAAAGTTATCGGGGAAAGAGTTATGGAACTCAGAGAAATACTTGATGAAATTTATGATAAAAAGTATGAAAAAAGGGTTTGAAAAGTTCAAACTTGATATATTCATGAAATTTCTTGAAATAAATTATGAGTTAGACCAGAATCACATGCTCCAGAAATAGATGAACTTGATTATATAAAAAACACTCAAGTAATTGAATGAAATATTTGAATTTGAGAAAAAATTGAGTATAAATTATAAAATTTATTTTTTAAAAATTTATTTATGAAAATATTTTTTTCTATACTTTTAAATGCTTCAATATTATTTATTATTTGGTTTTTGTTAAATAATGAAGCTCATCCTGATGCAGTAGTTGTTTTACCTATTTGAATAGATGCTTGGAAAACTTATTTACTTGGATGAATTATTTTAGGGCTTTTAAATACATTTGTAAAACCTGTATTAAAAATATTATGATTACCTTTATTTTTCATTTATCCAATAGTTAGTTTGCTTATAAATGCATTTTTATTATGGTTATTATCAAAAGCAATAAATGACATTTTATCACTTCCTGGAATGACTTTTGAAATTAATTGATGGGTGAATTTTATAATTGCAGTTGCAATTTTTACAATTTTGAATATTTTGTATTCAATATTATTTTCTAAAAAATAAAAAATGGAAACTATTTTAATAACAACACAAATAATTATTTCTATATTACTTATTATTGTAATATTAATCCAAAACAAAAATGTATCTCTAAACTTAACAAGTATGTGAGGTTGAATGGGAGCAGTAACAAAAAGATGATGAGAAAAAGTTTTACATATTACTACGATCGTTCTTGGAACTTTATTTGCTATTAATTCTTTATTATTTTTTTTCATTAAATAAATTTTAATCTGAAAAAAATTATAATTATTTAAAATATATGAATAACGAAAACATAAATAGGTTAAAAAAATACTTATTTTTAATAAGTATGGTTTTTTTGTTTCTTCTTTGATGACATATAGTATATGTATATTTATATGATTGAGCATTAGAAACACCTACAGAATGATGAAGTATTTCTGAATGAATTATTTGAGATTTTCCTCATTTAAATCCTCTCTTAATAAGTAATGATTATAATAAAAATATTATCTATATGCTTTATAGATGATTATTAAAGTATGATTTTGAAAAAGATGAAATAGTTTGAGATTTAGCAAATTGTAATCTAAAAAATATATCTTATATTGAATGTTATTTAAAAGATAATATCTACTGGTCAAATTGAGAAAAAATCACTCCTGAAGATATTATTGCAACATATAATATTTTAAAAAATTCTGATATAAATAATACTTTATGATCTTTAATAAAAGATACAACAATAGAAAATAGAGCTTGAGTTATAATATTTTCAAGTAAAGTTAAAGATATAAATTTTTTAACAGCATTATTTCAACCAATTGTTGCAAAAAATGTTTTAGATAACATTTGAAATAAAGAATTATATGGAAAATTTAATCCTATAGATGGTCTTTATTCTGGAGCTTATAAAATTGATACTGTAAGTTATGATGATAGTTTATGAATACAAAAACTTATACTTGCAAAAAATGAACATTATAAAGAAAAAGAAATTTTAGTAAGTAAATATATTTATAAAATTTTTAAAGATTCAAATCACTTATTAAAACATAAAGAATTAATAAATGTTTTTTTTGATAAAAATAGATTAATTTGAGATACAATTCCAAGATTAAGTAAAAATAATTATTTTTATAATCAATATAATTCACTATTTATAAATGAAGAAAGAATAAAAAGTTTACAATTAAGAAATTTCATATTATGAAAAATAGATGTAAATAATATTTTAAAAAGTCTTTGAAAGTGATATAAGGAAGTTTGAAGTATATTTTTAAATCCTGAAACTAGCTTAAATTTTGAAATAAAAAATTCAAATATTGAAAATATTATGAAAGATATTTGATATTTTAAAAAAGATTTCTTAGCAAATATGCTAGTTGAGGAAAATAAACAAGATATTGAAAGTAAGAAAATAAATAATGAAGAACTAAAATTTATAACATCTCCTATAAATAAAAAATACAATTTCCTAAATGAAGATAATGTATTAATAGAGTGAAAAATAGATTGAGAAAATCCAGATGAAATTTATATAAATGAATATAAATTAAGCTTATATAAAAAATGAGATAAGAATTTTTATTATAGATTAAGAACTGATTTTAAAAATTATTTTGCTTGAGAAAATAGTTATAAAGTATATTTTGTAAAAAACCAAGAAAAAAAATTTGTTGAAGAATTTATTATAACTTATAGTTCAGATAAAGAAAAATTATCAAAATTAGAACAAGATTTTAACCAAAAACTTGAACAATCAAATTCTTCTAGTTGATTAATAATTAGTGAAGATAAAAAGCAAAAAATCTTGTCATTAAATGATAAATATTATTATGATAAAGATTTAAATAAACTAACATTTAGACTTTATTATATAGAAAATAAAGAAGATCATGTTTTAGTTGTAAATGTAATAAAGAATATTTTAGAAAGTTATTGAATTTGAGTTGAATGATTACCTATTTCAATAAGTGATTTAAATAAGAAAATATTATCTTGAGAAAAAGATTATGATATGATAATAGTATGAATAGATTTATGATATTTAAAGTTTAATATTTATCCTTATTTTCATTCTAGTCAATCAAAAGAATGATATAGTTTTTCAAATATAAAAAACCTAAATCTTGATATTATTTTAGAAGAATTAAAATCAAATATTCTATCTAAAGAAAAAATAGCTGAACTTCAAGTAAAAATTAAAGAAATTTTAAATGAAAAACAAATCACAAGACCTCTTTATGTAAAAGAAAATATTGTTTTAATTGATAATAATATCAAAAAATTTAAAATGAAAAATAATTTATCAAATGATTTAGCTGTGATAGAAAGTATATTTAATTCTTATGTTACTAGTGAAAAAACTGTGGATTTTTCTCAAAAAAACTTCTGAGATTTCATAAACTTTATTAAAAAACATTTTTAATATGACTGAGAATCTAAAAAAAGATATAATTGTAAAAGCTTGGAATTTGGTTAATCATGATATAAAAATTAAAAAGTTTTACTTCATACCATGATTGATTTCAATAATTTTTTTGATGTTTATATTAGTTTACCAAGTTATTTATACTTATGTAATAATTTTTCATCAACAAGATAAAGCATTAAATTTCATACTAAACATATTCCATTCTTGATACTTAAGCGAAATATTAATTGTTTGAGGTATTTTTTTATTGTTTTATATAATTATAATGCCTATTTTTGAATGAGCATTAATTTGGTATTTATCAAAAAAAGAAACTATTGAAACTGAAGTTAGAATGTCTGATGCAATTTGATGATGACTTTATAGATTTTTGCCTTTATTTGAATATTGAAATATTTTCAGCCAGTTTAAATTTATAAGTATGGTAAATATTTATTTATTTATTCTTAGATTTATTTGAGTTGAATATATTACATCTTTAAGTGTTATTTTTGCAATATTATTGATTATTTCAAGTGTTATAAATATATTATTTGCTTATTCAAGATTTGAAATAGTTTTAAATAATAAAAAAGCTCTAGAATCACTAAGTGAATCTATGAAAATAGCCTTATTAAATATATGAACAACAACAAGAATTTATTTTTTTATGTTTTTAGTTAACATAAGAATTATATTAAACTTTCTAGTATTTTTATTCTTCCCTATAATAATAGCTTCAGCAGTTACATACATAACAACTAAAGTTTATTTACTAGTTACTGTTTTAATTTTAAGTATTATATTTTTAGTTTTGATAATCATTTTATGATATCTATGATGAGTTTTTGAGGTTTTAAAAACATCTATTCGGTATAATGCATATATTGAGTGAAAGAAAAAATTAAGTGATTTATGAGAAAAATAAGATTTTAATATAAAATCTTATTTTTTTATATTAAAAAATTTGACATTTATTAAATTATATGGTTTAATATATTTGTAATACTTATTGATGGTAAGAAAAATACCGAAAACAAAAATAAACTCGTAAAACAAAAATAAAAATAATTAAAAAGTAATAAAAACTCTTTAACTTATAAATTATAATAAAATTATAAGATTGTAAGTTTGAAGCAAGGAGCCAGAATATCCTTGAGAAAAATATTGGGAAGATAAGTATTACTATATATAAAAAGCTCTATACAATTCCAAAAGTAAAATCGCAACGGGAATAAAAAGTATGGAGCATTTTTTTTTGTAAATTTTGAAAAAATCAATATAATCTTGCCACTTATTTTATTTTAATTAAATATTTATGAAATCTAGTATAAAAAAATTAGAAAAATCTATTGTTGAGTTAACAATTGAAGAAAGCAAAGAAAATATTGCAAAATATAGAAAAAAAGTTTTAAACGATATAAGAAAAAATGCCGATATAAAAGGTTTTAGAAAAGGAAGCAATATTCCAGATGAAGTAATTATGAAAAATTACTCAGAAGAAAGAATTTCTGCATTAATGGTTGATGAAGCTTTAAATAAACTTTATGGTGAAGCATTAAGAGAAAATAATATTCTACCAATTGCTCAATGAGAGATTAAAGAAATTAAATCTCAAGATCCTTTAATTGTTGTTATGCATATTGAAGTTTTTCCTGAAATAGAAATTGATACAAAATATAAAAAAGTAAAACTTCCAAAAACTAAAATAGAAGTTAGTGATACTGAAATTGAACAAACCCTAAGTGAAATTCAAAAAAAATTCACTCGTTTTGAAGAAGCAAAAGATGGTTACTTGACTAAAATGTGAGATAAACTATATATTAATACTCAAGGTTTTGATACAAAATGAAATAAACTTGAAAATACTAATATGGAAAATTATCCACTAGTATTATGAAGTAAAATATTAGTTCCTTGATTTGAAGAAGGTTTAATAGGGAAAAAAGCTGGAGAAAAAGTTGATCTTGATATAACTTTTCCTAAGGATTATCATAATGAAGATTTTAAAGGTAAAAAAACTAAGTTTGAAGTTGAAATTTTAAAAATTGAAAGTTCATTAGTTCCAGAATTTACTCCTAAATTTATAAAAGATTTAAGAGGTAAAGATTTAGATTTAAGTTGATTTAAAGCTTTAATAAAAGAAGAATTAATGGAAACTAAAGAAATGAATGCTAGAATGTGAGATGAAAATAAATTAATTGATGAATTATTAAAATTTTCTAAAATAGATTTTGGTGATAGTTTATTAAAAAATCAAGTTCTAAAAGTTTATGAAGAAATAAAAGAAAATATAACTCAGTCTTGAGCTAAAGTTGCAGATTATATCTGATCTCTAGGATTAAGCGAAGAAGATTATATAGAAAGTAATGTAAAACCTATTGCAATAAAAAGACTTCAAGCTGAACTTATTTTACATAAATTAGGTGAACTTGAGAAAACTGAAGTATCAGAAGATGAGTTAAATACTGAAATAGAGAAAATTATTGCTAGATTTGGTTCAAATGAAGTTGTAGCTAGATTAAAAGAATTATATGTTCCATGAACAAAATATTATGAAGAATTAAAACAAAGAATAACTTATAGAAAATTAATTGATAGCTTTTTTGAATAGTAAAAATCTTCCCTAAGGGGAAGATTTTTAAATTTTAAAAACAAAAAAACTTGAATAGATTTTCAAGTTTTTTATATTAATTCAACACTTCAACCTGCTTTTTGAATTTTTTCTAAAGCGCTAGAAGTAACTTTATTAATTTTTAAGGTAATTTTTGAAGTAATTTCTCCATCACCAAGAACTTTTATTAAAGTATTTTTTTCTCTTACAACTAAGTTTGATACTAATACTTCTTTTGTGATCTCAGTTATACCCTTTTGAGCTAATATTTCTAAATCTGAAACATTAACTACAGAATATCTAGTTGTAAAGTTTGCATTAGAAAACCCTTTTAATTTAGGCATTCTTCTGAAAAGTGGAGTTTGCCCTCATTCAAACCAAGGTCCTACACCTCCTCAAGCTCTACAATTTTGTCCATTTAATCATCTTCCGCAGTAAGTTCATTTTCCTGAACCATTTCATCTTCAAAGTCTTTTAGATTTTTTTCTTGAACCTGCTTCTGATGCAATATTATTTAATGAAAACATAGTAATTAAATTAATAATTAATAATTAATAATTAATATCTTAAAATATTAATTATATTTAATATTTATAAGTGATTAACCTTTAAAAGAAGTTAATGCTTTCAATGTAGCTCTAGCATTATTTATTAAATTTGTAGAACCATATCTTTTACCTAAAATATCTTTATATCAAGCTACTGATAAAACTTTTCTCATTGATCCTCATGCAATAATTCATGTACCTTCTGAAGCTGGATGAACCATAATTTTTGCTGATTTATATTTAGCTTCAATATTATAAGGAACTGATCAATTTTCAATTTTAACTTTAACCATATTTTTCTTAGCATCAGAAACAGCTTTTGCAATAGCATCTACTACTTCCCAAGATTTTCCTGTCCCAAGACCAACTCTTCCTTTACCATCACCTAGAACTATAACAGCTCTAAATCTTAGTTGTCTACCTCCTGATGTAACTCTAGTTACTCTATCAATAGCAAGAAGTTCTTCTTTAAACTCTTTTTCTTGTTTAAAAGCATTTCATCATTTTTTGAAATTTTTTTTAGCTTCTTCTTTACTCATAAGTTTAGAATTTAAGTATTAAAATTTAAGTCAAGTAGATCTTGCGCTATCAGCTAAAGCTCTAACTCTACCATGATAAGCAAATCATCCTCTATCAAATACTATTTCAGTAATATTTAAAGATTTAGCTTTTGTAGCTATTTCTTCACCTACTTTAATAGCTTTTTCTGTTTTAGTTCATTGTTCAACTTTTAAATCAGAAGCCGCACATAAAGTTTTTCAAGAAACATCATCTATCAATTGTGCATATATATTAGAATTACTTCTATATATACTTAGACGAGGTTTAGAACTAGTTCAAGAAATTTTTGCTCTAATTCTTTCTTTTCTTTGTAATCTTTTTGCAAATTTTGCTAACATAAAACAAAATAATTAACAATTATAATCTTATTTTAAAAATAGTTTTACTTATTTAAAAGTAACTATTTATATTTTTCTTATTTACCTGATTTTCAAGCTTTTCTTCTTATATTTTCTCAAACATATTTAATTCATTTCCCTTTGTATGGTTCTGGTTTTTTCAAACTTCTAACTTTTGAAACAAATTCTCAAAGTAATTGTTTATCAATTGAAGAGAAATGAATTGTATTTTTAAGCTTTTCATCAGCTTTAATAGTAACGTTTTTTGGAGATTCAACTTCAACTTTATGAGAATATCCGATACTTAAAACTAATTTTGTACCAGCAACTTCCATTTTGTATCAAACTCCGTTTATTTCTAATGATTTAGTATAACCTTTAGAAACTCATGTAACCATATTATTAATATTAGCTCTAACAGTTCCCCATAAAGCTTTTGATAATGGATTTTCTAAATCTTTTGGAGTAACAACTATTTTTCAATCTTCTACAGCAACTCATACTAATTCATGAATTTGTGCAGTCAATGTTCAAAGTGGTCATTTTACTTCAATTACATTATCAAGAACTTTAGCTTCAACTTTATCTGCTAATACCACTGGTAATTTACCAATTCTAGACATATATTATTTATTAGTATATAAAATCAATTTATTAAAATATTTCACAAATAAGCTCCCCACCTACATTTAAAGTTCTTGCTTCGTATCAAGTAATAACTCATTTTGGAGTAGAAAGGATAAATATTCATTTTCAATTTCTTGATTTTTTAATATCTTTAGTTCAGACATAAATTCTTTGACCAGGTTTAGAAATTCTTCTAAATGTAGGAACATATAATGTTTCTCTAACATTATTTAATTTTATAAGCAAAGATTTTTTATTATTTCCTTCATCAACTTCTTCAAAATCAACAATATATTTATTCTTTTTTAGAATTTTTAATAAGTCTGATTTTAAATTAGAATATGGAGATGAAACTTCTAATATTCTAGCTAAGTAAGCATTTCTTAGTCTTGTCAATAAATCTCCGATTGGATCTATTATCATAATTATAAAACTTAATAAACTAAATTTAATTTTTTACTACCAACTTGATTTTCTTACTCATGGTAACTCTCAAGCATTAGCTTTTTCTCTTATACAGATTCTACACATATCAAATTTACCCATGTATCATCTTGTTCTACCACAAACACTACACATGTTAAAAACTTTAGTAGCAAATTTTGGTTTTCTTCAATCTGCTATTGCTCTTAAAAACTTTGTTTTTAATTTTTGAGCTTTAGCAACTTTTGACGTTCTTGCCATTATACTTTTATTAAAAAATTAAAAAATTATTTAGAAAAAGGGAATCCCATTTCTTCTAAAAGTAATTTAGAAGCCTCTTTATCACCAGTATTAGTTTTTATAGTTATTTGAATTCCATGTGGTTTAACTACATCTAATTGTGGAACTTCTGGAAATATTGTATGTTCTTTAATTCAGAAATTATAATTTCCTTCAGCATCAAAACTTTTTTTACTAATTCATCTAAAATCTTTAACTCTAGGCAAAACTACATTTACTAATTTTTCTAAAAATGCGTACATATTATCTCATCTTAAAGTAACTGATAATCATACTGGCATTCCTTCTCTTAATTTAAAGTTAGATACTGCCTTTTTAGCTAATCTAACAACTGGTTGTTGTCCAGATATTAAAGCTAGATCTTGTTTCAATGAACTATAATCTTTATTTCAAGTTTTTATATAAGTTCAAATTCACATATTCAAAACAACCTTTTCAATTTTCGGTGTTTGCATTACATTCGATAATCCTAATTTAGTTTTTAAACTTGGAGCTATCTCTTTAATATATTTCTCTTTAATATACATTTTTATATATTTACAAAATATTATTTTATTATATAGTCTTTAGATTCTCATCATTTTGCTTTTAATGCAGCTTTAGAAAATCTAAATTTTTTACTTCCTGATTTATCTTCAACAAAAACAAATCATACTCTAGTTGGTTTTGAAGTAAATGGACAAACAAGCATTACATTTGAAGCATCCATTGCAGCCTCTTTTTTAACAGATTGCCCTGGAGTAGTTCCCATTTTTTTATAATTTCTTGTAACTACATTTATTCATTCAACAACTATTTTTCCAGTTTTAGTCAAAACTTTTAAAACTTTACCAGTTTTACCTTTATCTTTACCAGATATAACTAAAACATTGTCATCTTTTCTAATTTTCATAAGAATTTTTTTTTAAGATTATAAAACTTCTGGAGCTAGACTCACTATTTTTTGAAAACCTTTTTGTTTTAATTCTCTTGCAACAGGTCCAAATATACGAGTAGCTTTTGGTTCACCTTTCTCATCAATTATTACACAAGCATTATCATCAAATCTTATAAAACTTCCATCTGGTCTAGCTATTTCTTTAGCAGTTCTTACAATAATTGCTTTTACTACTTTTTTCTTTTTTATAGCTCAGTTTGGATCAGCTTTTTTAACTGCAACTACAATTGTATCACCAACTGTAGCGTATCTTCTATGAGATCCTCCTAAAACTTTAATACATAAAACTTCTTTAGCTCAAGAATTATCAGCAACAACCAATCTTGATTCAGTTTGTATCATATTTTACTGTTTAAATACTAAATTATTATACAACTACTTCCCATCTTTTCAATTTTGAAAGTGGTCTAGTTTCTTTAATTGTAACTATATCTCACTCATTAAATTTATTTTCTTCATCATGAGCATAGAATTTTTTTGTTACTTTAAATCTTTTTTTATATTTAGGGTGACTTTTGTAAGCAAATGTAGAAACAACGATTGTTTTATCCATTTTGTTACTAGACACTACACCTTTTTTTAATCTCATATTTTAAAACTTAAAGAGTATTAAATTATTTTTTCATTCATTACTGTGTTTAAAACAGCAATATATCTTCTAAGAGGTTTAACTAAATGAGTTTGTTTTAATTCATTTAGTTCCAATTTCATAGTTAACTCATATAATTTTTTTTCTGAATCAACTAATTCTTTTTTCAAATCAGAAATCTCTAATTTTCTTAAATCTTTTATTTCTTTCATTTTAAATTTATTAATCAACTAATATTTTAGTTTTAACAGGCAATTTATATGAAGCAAGTCTAAAAGCTTCCCTTGCATCTTCTGGACTAACTCATGTTACTTCAAATAACACTCTTCCAGGTTTTACAGGAGCTCTAAACATTTCCAAAGATCATTTACCTCAACCCATTGGAACTTCCAAAGGTTTTGTTGTATAAGGTTTGTCTGGAAAAATTCTAATCCAGATTTTACCTCATCTTTTTATTTGACGAACCATAGCTCTTCTAGCTGCTTCTATTTGTCTAGAAGTTATAAATCCTCTAGTAACAGCTTTAAGTGCATAGTCTCAAAAACTTATAGTAGATCATCTAACTGCTAGTCATTTTAATCTTCATCTATGAGTTTTTCTATATCTAGCTTTCTTAGGTTGTAACATAAAAACTTAATTAAGTATATAAAATTTTTTTAAAAGTCAAATTATTATTTTCTTTTAAATATATCTCATTTATATATCCAAACTTTAATTCAGATAGTACCGTATACTGTTTCAGCTCTTGCTGTTGTATAGTCGATATCAGCTCTTACTGTTTGAGTTGGAATATTTCATTCTTTAAATGTTTCTTTTCTAGCAATTTCAGCTCAGTTAAGTCTTCATCAAACTTTTACTTTAATTCATTTTGCTCATTTTTCAATAGCTTTTGAAATAGCTTGTTTAATTGCTCTTTTATAAGGCATTCTTTTTTCGATTTGATTTGTTATCATAAATCAAACGATTTTTGCATTTAAATCAGGGTTTTTAACTTCTTTAACAGAAATTTTAACTTTAGAATTAGTTTTTTTAGATAAACTATTTTCTAAAGCAGTAACATTTTCCCCTTCTTTTCCTAAAACAAGTGATGCTTTAGCTGTATAAACAGTTACTAAAACCTCTTTATCGTTTCTAGAAATTACAATATCTCATGTTGGAATATCTTTAAATTCTGTTTTTAAAGTTGCTCTTATTTTATTATCAATTAATAATTGTACAGCATACTCTTTTTTATCAGCAAACCAAGTTGCTGACCAGTTTTTTATATAAGGTATTCTAAATGCTTGTGGACTTACTTTATGTCACATAGACTAAAAAAATTAAAATGTAAATATTTTTACTTTTGTATAAATATTGTCATCAAATATTTCAAAAAAATATTTGCGTCACTATTTAACTTGTAACTCTAATCTTATATTAGATGTTCTTTTTAGAATTGGATGCATTCTTCATCTTGATATAGGTTGTCATCTTTTATATACGATACCTTTTGTAATAACAAGTTGATCTATATATAAATCATTTGCATTTTGAGAGTTATTATTTACTGCATTACTAACTGCAGAGTGTAAAACTTTGTAAAGAATATCTGCTCATTTTTTTGGAGCGAACTTTAAAAAATTTAAAGCCCAAGTAGCATTTTTAGCTTTTACAACCTCAGCTACAACTCTTAATTTTTTAGGAGAAATTCTTATATTTTTTCAATAAGCTTTCATAAATTAAAAATAATTAATTATTAAGTATTTTAGAACTTAGATATATCTAAGATTCCAAATATTATTTATTTCAAGAGTGACCTCTGAAAGTTCTTGTAAATGAAAATTCTCATAATTTGTGTCCAACCATATCTTCTGTAACGAAAACTGGAGTATGAACTTTACCATTATGAACTCAAAAAGTGTGCCCAACAAATTCTGGAATGATAGTGCAAGCTCTTGACCAAGTCTTGATAACTGTTTTTTTACCATCAGAATTTAATTTTTCAACCTTTTTAAGAAGTCTTTCGTCTATATAAGGTCATTTTTTTAAACTTCTTGCCATAGTAGTTTTTATTTAAAAATTTAAATTATATAATTACACCATTAATTTACCTTTTTTTGTTCTTAAAATCCATCTATTAGTGAATTTTTTCTTGCTTCTAGTTTTTTTACCAAGAGCAATTTTTCACCATGGAGTTTTAGGAGCTTTTAATCAGATTGGATTATGTCCTTCTCAACCTCAATGTGGATGATCAACTGGGTTCATTTGTTTACCTAGAACTGTTGGTCTTACTCACATATGTCTTGTTCTTCCGGCTTTACCAATAACTATTTGATTATTATCTGGATTTGAAACTTGTCATAATGTTGCATAACATTTTTTATTAACAAGTCTTATTTCTCCAGAAGGCATTTTAACTTGAGTGTATTCTCATTCTTGTGAAACTACAGTTGCCATAGATCATGCCGATCTAACTGAAGAAGCACCTTGTCAAACGATTAATTCTACATTATATATAGATAATCAAACTGGAATATTTCCTAATTGAAGTCTGTTTCCAGAAACTAAAGGAGCTTTTTCATCAGTTACAACTTTATCTCATACTTTCATATCTTTATGAGCTAAAACGTATCTTCTTTCCCCATCTTTATAACAAATTAGAGAAATCCAAGCTGTTCTATATGGATCATATTCGATTGTTTCAACTTTTGCAGGTATAGATTTTTTATCATGGAAGTAAAAATCCACTAATCTATATTTTTGTGCATGTCCTCATCCTTGATGTCTTACTGTAATTCTACCAGAGTTATTTCTACCTGCGTGTTTTTTTAATGTTACAGTAAGTGGTTTATAAGGAGTCATCGTAGTAATCTCTTCAAATGTATTACCAGTCATAGCTCTTCTTCAAGGAGTTGTTGGTTTAAATTTCTTAATTCCCATTTTTTAAAAATTAATATTAATATGTTCGCCTAATAGCGAGTAAATTAAAATTTAATAACAGAAAAATCTAGTTTTGCATTTGCATCTTTTAAAGTAACATAAGCTTTTCTAGAAGTTCTTTTTCTAATTACCATTCCTTTTTTACCTTGCTTAAATTTTTCTCTAGTGTTTAAAACTCTAACAGAAGAAACTTCGCTTCAGTATATTTCTAAAATAGCTTTTTTAATATCTATTTTAGTTGCAGTATCACTTACTTCAATCACATAAGTTCAGTTTTTTAATTCCTCTCTTGATGATTTTTCAGTTACAACTGGATTTTTAACTATATCAAATAATCTCATAGTATAAATTAATTATATTTTATTATTTAGATAAACATCCACTATCTTAAATTATTTAATTTTTCTACAGAGTCTTTTAATAATACTAATGTAGTATATTTTAATAGATCTTGAATATTTAAATAATCCGTAGTTAAAGCTTTAACTTGTGGAAGATTTCTTGCTGATTTTTCAATCACTTCATTTTTAGAAGATAAAGCAAGTAAAACATTTTTTGTATATGGAATAGCATTTAATACTGATACCATATTTTTAGTTTTTGCTTCAGTAAAGTTTAATGCATCTAATACAAGTACATTGTTTGATTTTACTTTTGCAGATAAAATTGAACATAAAGCTAATCTTCTTTCTTTTTTATTCATAGATTTTGTAAAGTTTACAGTGTTTCTTGGTCAGAAAGCAACTCAACCTCAAATTCTAATAGGAGATCTATTTCCTCAAGCTCTCGCTTTTCAAGTTCATTTTTGTTTAAATATTTTTCTTGTTGATCATCTAACTTCAGCTCTAGTTTTAGTATGAGCTACAACTTGTCTTGCGTTAGATAATTGGTAAACTAAAGCTCTATGTATTAAACCTTCGTTTACATCAACACCAAATACAGATTCATTTAACTCAACAGTTCAAATTTCTTTTCCCTCTTGATTTAGTAATTTAGTTTCCATTTAGTATAAATTAAAGTTTAAAATTTTATAGAGATTAAAGAGTTTCTTGCTCCTGGAACTGGACCTTTTACTCCAACTACAGATAAATCTTTATTTAAGATTTCAACAGGAACCTTCCTTAATGTAATTTGTACATCTCACATATGTCAGTGCATTTTTTTACCTTTATGTGTTCTTCTTGGTTTTCTATTACCTATAGATCATAATGCTCTATGGAATTTAGAACCATGAGTTGCAAGTCATCCTGAAAAGTTATGTCTTTTCATTGCTCAAGCAAATCATTTTCATTTTGAGAAACCAGTTATTTCAACCATTTCTACTCCGTCTAATATATCTAATGTAAGAGCATCTCAAACATTAAATTTAGAAATTTCCTCATCTTTTAAAGGAACTTCTTTTATTTTAGAAAATTCGCTAAAATTTAGAGATTTTTTTCATTCTGCTAAAACACCTTCACTACCTTCTTTTAAAACTCAGATAACAAGTGATGTATAACCATCTGTTTCTTTTGTTTTGATTGCAACTACTTTTAAAGTAGGTACTTTAAGTAATGTAACAGGAACAAAATCACTTCATTTAACGATTCTTGTCATTTCTAGCTTAGAAGCTAATAATCAAGCCATGTTAAAATAAATTAAAATATAAAAGCCAGAGGTTAAACTAGTACTCGACAAATACCGTTTAACTTAACCTCTTCAAAAACTTATCATTAGTCTTATTAAAGACAAACAAATAGCCCGACTATTTTAGTAAAAAAATTTAATTTGTCAAAAGTAAATATTTTTTTTTGATTTTTGAGAGTTTTTCTATATAGTAAGCAAAATATTACTAATAAATAATTATGAAAAACCAAATTAATGAATTAAAAAAATATTTTCTGGAAGAATTAGCAAAAACAAATTCCCTAGAAGAATTAAAAGAATTAAATGATTCTCTTCTTGGAAAAAAATGAAAACTCAATGAGATTTTAAAAGGATTGAAAGATTTAAACGAAACTGAGAGAAAAGATGTCTGAATGTTAGCTAATGAATTAAAAGAATTTATTAAATCTGAATCAGAAAAAAAAGAAGCTGAAATTGAAAAACTTGATTTTATTAAAATTGAAAATGAAGAAAAAATTGATGTCACTTTAGAATTTCCTTGAGAAAATAAATGACATTTTCATCCAATTTCTCTCACATCAAAAATCTTAGAAGATATTTTTATTTCGCTTTGATTTAAAGTAGAAGATTGACCACAAATAGAAACTGAAGAATTTAATTTTGATAAACTCAATATTCCTGATAATCACCCAGCCAGAGATGTTTGGGATACATTCTGGATCAGTGATGAAATCAACTCTGATAAAAAAATCTGAGATAGACATCTTTTAAGAACTCATACTTCTCCTGTTCAAGTAAGAACGATGTTAAAATGAGAACTTCCTGTAAAAATAATCGTTCCTTGAAGAGTATTTAGATATGAACAAGAAGATGCTCGTCATACTTGTAATTTCTATCAATTAGAATGACTTGTAGTTTGAAAGTGAGTAACTTTTTGAGATCTAAAATGGACTTTAGATACAGTTATGAAAAAGCTTTTATGAGAAACAACTGAACTTAGATTTAGACCAAGTATATTTCCATTTACTGAGCCTAGTGCTGAAATAGATGTAAGCTGTCAAATATGTGCTTGAAAATGATGTTCTATGTGTAGTTGAACTTGATGGGTAGAATTACTTTGAGCTGGAATGGTACATCCAAAAGTATTAGAATTTTGCTGAATTAATCCTGAAGAATACTCTTGATTTGCATTTGGTATGTGAATTGACAGAATTGCAGCTCAAAGATACTGAGTATCGTCAAGTAGAATGTTTTATCAAAATAAATTGAAGTTGAATGAACAGTTTTAAAGAAAAAATCTCTAAGCGAATGCTTAGAGATTTTTTAGTCCACTAGAAGGTAGTAGTTTGTTAATTCCCTTAGGGAAATATATTTCTAGAAAATACCAAACATTTTCACCAGATAGTAGAAGTTAAAGTTACATTTTTATTAATTCTCAATTTTGATATTTATATTCTTCAATTTTATTTCAATCTTTATAAATATCTATTTTTACAGATTTTTCATTTCAATTAAAATTATGTAATCATACTCAATATTTATATCAAAAATTTAAATTAGAGTTTGTTAATCATTTTAGTTTAATAATATCTTCATCTATTAGGTTATTCTTTTTTAATTCAAAAACATATAGATTGTCATTTAATCATCTCCTATGAATAATGATATCTGGTCTTATTTTTGAGCTATTAAACTTTTTAGTTTTGATTCTAATTTCTTTAGAGGATATTTTTTCTCATATTAAAACTTTTTCATCTTCTGTTAAGATTAAGTAAAAATTATTAGAGTTTATTTCTGTTAAATATCAATATTTATTTTCATTTCAATATTTATTTTTAATAACTACTTTATTATCTAAATATTGTCTTGAGTTATTAAATTCTTTTATATCTTTTTTAAATCTATTATATTCACAATCAATTTGATATTCTCAAAAATTAAAATTATTTTCAATATAAAATGCTAGTCTATGTGAAATAGTTTCTTCTTGAATATCATTTTTTATAATTTCCAAATCATTTTCAAATAATTCATCAAATATCCTTTTTAAGAGATATAATAAATCTTGGTTTATCGTTATATCATCCATATATAATTAATTATTTTTTACTAAAAAAGCTATAAAATAATAAATAATTATTTTATAAATAAATATATATAATAAAAAAGAGATTATTATTATATAATTTATATTATAAAGTTCCATAAAAAAGTCATGTAATCAATTTATAAAATCAAATCAAAAAATAAATCTTAAAAACAAAGACAATACATATAATAAGACTCATGCTAAAATCATATTATAATTATGATCTGGGTTCCGAAATTCTAACAAATTAACAAATTTATATTCTCAATAACTTATATATTTATTTTCCTGATATGCTCTCCGTGAAAAAAAAAAAAATAAAATATAGTTATTATTCATAAAATTATTCATAATACTTTTAAATATATTGAAAAATCAGCATTAATAAAATTGTATGTTAGCTTTGATAAAAGTCAAATGTATAAATAAGTAAAAATTATCATAAAAAAAATATAAACTTTTGTTAATGCTCTCTTAGTTCATAAATAAACATAAAAACAAAAAAGTAATTCTCATATATAATCAAAAAATATGTTTAATAAAATAAACATAAAAATTAAATCTAAAAATTGCATAACATAATAGTAAAAAATAAATCAAACAAAAAAGGACAACTTTGAACTGCCCCCTGAAAAGTAGAGTCGAAATAAA
>JBLJBH010000005.1:0-5018 GCA_047637875.1 Patescibacteria group bacterium | reverse complement strand
TGACATTTCTATTTTTACAAAAAGGGTGACATTTCTATTTTAAAATAACAAGTTTATTTTTTCCATAAACTAGCAAAGCCGAAATATTTTACATAACTTACATTTTATAGATGTATTTTAGCCTTAAATGAAGGACAACTAAGTTGTCTGTCCTTTTTTGAGGTTAAAACTCTAAAATGTAAGATGTTTCGGCAAAATTCATCAAAAGACTCTTAGTTGTCCTTTTTTTGATTTTTGCTGGAAACAACATACCTTTTATTTTGGCATATTATTTCATAATATGCTTTTTTATGACAAAAAAATCTTGAAACTCCAATCTCAGAAAGGCAAACAAAGCCAAAAATGACGAGTTTTATACTCAACTTTCAGACATAGAAAAAGAGCTCTGACACTATAAAGAACACTTTAAATGAAAAACTATTTTTTGTAATTGTGATGATCCAGAAGAAAGCAACTTTTTCAAATATTTTGCTTTAAATTTCGCTCATTTATGACTCAAAAAACTTATAGCAACTCACTACGAAACCGAAAAACCAAGCTATAAACTAGAAATCATAAATTGACTTGATTTAAACAACGACTGAAAAATAAATTTAAACGATACAACAAAAACTCCACTAAAACAAAACTGAGATTTTAGAAGTCTTGAATGTATAGAACTTTTAAAAGAGTCTGATATAGTCATCACAAATCCTCCTTTCTCACTTTTCCGTGAATATATAGCACAACTTATGGAATACGAGAAAAAATTTATATTACTTTGAAATATGAATGCTATAACTTATAAAGAAATTTTTAAACTTATCAAAGAAAATAAACTTTGGGCTTGATATTGATTTAATTTAAGTTTAGTTTTTAAATCTCCTTATGAAAATAATCTAGAAGCAAACTTAAAATTTTGTGAACAAAAATGATATTTTTGAAAAAACTTCATAAAAACTCCAGCAATAAGCTGGTTTACAAACCTAGAAATCCAAAAAAGACACGAAGATTTGATTTTATACAAAAAATACGATGAAAAAGAATACCAAAAATATTATAATTATGATGCTATTGAAGTAAGCAAAGTGAAAGATATTCCTAAAGGTTATTCTTGAGCTATGTGAGTTCCAATAACATTTTTAAATAATCACAATCCCGAACAATTTGAAATAATTTGAATAGCTGCTGATAAAAGAGATGATGATGATTTATTTATTAAATGAGAAAAAACATATTTAGATGATAAACATAAAAACTTTGTTGGTATGGTATTAAAAGAAAATAGTAAATTGAAAGCAACATATGCCAGAATTATTATCAAAAACAAAAAAATCTAGCTTTTAATCCCTCCCCCTTCGGGTACTCCCTTTGAGAAAGGGAGATAAATAAAAAATATTTTCTCATTTAATTCCCCCTTTCCCAAAGGGGGTGGTCGAAGACCGGGGGATTAAGAAAGCTGAATTATATGAAAACCGAGGGATTAAAATCATTTTAATTTTTAACTTATTTATATTATGCAAATCCACCTACAAGAAATCTCAATCAGAGAAATCGCAAACAATTATAAAAACAACCAAGAAGAATGAGTCACTTGATACTCCTGACTTCTCAATATCAGACCAAAATACCAAAGAGAGTTTGTATATAAAGACTCGCAAAGAAATGCTGTAATAGAAACTGTGAGAAAAAACTTCCCACTCAATGTCATGTACTGGGTGAAAAATACTGACAATACTTTTGAAGTCCTAGACTGACAACAAAGAACTATCAGTATTTGCGAATATATTGACTGAAAATTTTCGCTTGATTATCAATATTTTCATAACTTGACTGAAACCGAACAAGAACAAATTTTAAATTATAAACTGATGATTTATATCTGCGAATGAAACGACAAAGAAAAACTGGATTGGTTCAAAACTATAAATATTGCCGGAGAAAAACTCACTCCTCAAGAACTCAGAAACGCTATTTATACTTGAATCTGGCTAACAGATGCAAAGAGGTATTTTTCCAAAACTTCTTGCCCAGCTTATAATATAGCAAGTGATTATTTAAATGGCTCACCAATAAGACAGGATTATTTAGAGACTGCAATTGACTGGATTTCTGCCTGAAATATTGAGCAGTATATGGCAAAACACCAACATGATGAAAATGCAAATGAGCTTTGGCAATATTTTCAAAGTGTCATAAATTGGATACAAGTTACATTTCCAAACTATAGAAAAGAGATGAAATGAGTGCCATTTTGACCACTTTACAATCAATTTAAAAACACATTTTTTGATGCAAGTAAACTCGAAACTGAGATAACAAAACTTATGCAAGACGAAGATGTCACAAAAAAGTCTGGAATCTATGAATATGTTCTGACAAAAAATGAGAAATATTTGAGTATCAGAGCATTTACTC
Organism: Patescibacteria group bacterium; assembly: GCA_047637875.1. Taxonomy (GTDB): domain Bacteria; phylum Patescibacteriota; class Gracilibacteria; order BD1-5; family UBA6164; genus UBA7396. The sequence goes on along the minus strand of JBLJBH010000005.1, from coordinate 2,621 downwards.
CAAACCAAAAAAGAGAAACTTATGAAAAACAGATGGGAGTTTGCACTCATTGTAAAAATCATTTTGAGATAAATGAAATGGAAGCTGACCATATCACTCCTTGGAGTTTAGGGGGAAAAACCATCAGCGAAAACTGCCAAATGCTGTGTAAAAACTGTAATAGGGTGAAAAGTGGAAAATAAAAAATCACTCCTTCGGAGTGATTTTTTTAGTGATACAAAGCAGAAGATAATTCATTTGATAAAACTATAAAATTTCATTGTAAGTATGGAATATCCATTTTTTTCATATATTCTCTAACATACTCTTCCCCACCAGGAATTTTCTCAAATACTTTTACAACTAAATAATAAAAATCCCTTATCATAACAAGCATAGTCTCATCTATTTCTTTTTGAGTAATACTTTGAGCAAAATTTTCAACTGCAGCCAATAATAATTTAGATTTCTCTCAATCAGATGCTAAAGTATCTATTTTTCAATCAAATAATAAGTCAAATATTTCTAAACCAAGTGTTTCAAAAAAGTCTTGTGGAATAGAAGATAAAGTTTTTAAAAATGATATTTGAGATGGAATTGAAAAATCATTTCTAAACATCTCTAAAACTTGTGCTAAAAGAGCTCTTTGAGAATTCTCATAAGTAGATAAATCTTTTATGCTTGAAAAAAATTGAATTTCTACACTTAAATTATCTGGAAAAGAAGTCATAAAACCATTTTTATTTATTTTTTTTATGAAGTATTTTAGTGCTTGTGAAATATCTACATACTTAAAATCATACAAAAATTTTTCTCACTCAAAACCTCTGTAATCAAAATATTTTTTAAAATCTTTTTCTATTTGTTCAATAGCTGTTTTATTTTCAATATGTAAAGCTATTTTTAAACATTCTTTTAGATAAATAGGATTTTTTATTTCTTGAGAATAAAAAGCTGAATAATAATATCAAAGTGCTGATTCAAATTCCCCATTAACTTCATATATTTTTCAAAGCCACCAAATTCATTCTGGATCTTTCATATCAATTACTGATTCAAATTTTTCTATAGCTTTCTTTATATTTTCTTGATTGTTAGGAAAATATATTTTCGAAAGTCATTCTAAAAGTAAAACGTATTTTTGGTTTAATTCATCTAAATCATCATAAGATTTCATATCTTTAATAAATCCCCTAACATAATCAGATATATTTCATTCAAACTCAAATCTCATAAGTATTTGCCTATAACTTTCTGCAGCTTGTTTTTGGCCAAGAATATATCAAATTTTTAAAATATTATACAAAGACATTTCATCTTGAAATTGAAGATGAGTATGAGTAAATACCTTAAGTGCTAAAGCTTTCAAATCACTTTTTAAAAGAACTTCAGCTAAAAGAAGTAAAATATCTTTATCAATTACAAGTGAAAAAATATTATTTTTTTCAAGCATTTCTTGAGCTTCATTTTGAGATAAACCTGTTGTAATTCTTTTAACAATAAAAGTTTTTATAATTTGAAATCATACTAGTTCAGTATTTTCAAAGTTTTTAATTTCTCAATCATTTTTTGCAAAAAATTCTATATTTCTACGAGCTGTTTTTCAATATTTTTCATCAATATCAGATATTAAACTCTCATATACAGCTCTCATATCTACAGATAAACTAGCAAGAAAATCTTCTTCACGAAACATATATTCTTTCATATATGATATATATTCTTCATTTACTATCATTTGTAGATATTTTGGAATTTTATCACGTAATTTTTCTAAAAATGGGAAAACTCATGATATTAAAGCTCCTTGATTTTCATAAGATACAAAAGTTCTAATAATATGCTGAATATACATATATAAATGCTCCTCTAAAGATATTTTAACATAACTTTCTTGTTTATCTTTTGTGTTATAACTTTCATCTTCTTCATCATCTTCTTCATGACTTATATCAATATTATAAAATCAATCTAAAAATTGTCTTATAATCTCTCTAAACTCTTCTTTATCATTTTCTAGTAATTCTCTAAATTGATAAATATGGTATAACAAAGGTTGAACTTCTTGAGAATATTCTAGTAAAAGATGTCAAATCTTTAAAGATTCAAAAATAGAAGAAAGTGCTAATTTTATGTCTGTTTCTTTCGAAATCAAAAAAACTTCTTGTTCTTTTAAAAGTTCTTCTTGTAAAAAAGCTATTCCACTTTCTAAAAGTTTTTTTGTTATATGAGAAGAGGACCTTGGTAAAATCTCTTTAGTTAATATTTCAAATTCTTCCCACGAAGTAATAGTAAGTGAATATTCTATAAAACATCCCATACTTTCAGGAAAAAGTTTTACTCAAAGATTGTACCATTTTTCAGATAATTCTAAATTTCCTATTTCATAAGAAGTGATAACAATATTTTCAATATGTACTTGAGTTTTAAAATGATTCCGTCAAGCATGAAAAGCTAAAATTGCTTTTTGAGGTTCTTGCATATATTTATAAGCAAGTCAAAGAAGTATATATCAATCTGGATAATCTTTCTCAATTAATCTTTGTGATATTTTAACAGCATCTTCATAAGACTCTATTCTCATTTTTTGGTTTAATTGTAAAAAGTGTGTGGCTGAAATGAGTTAAATTTTCCCATAAAGG
>JBLJBH010000004.1:0-3762 GCA_047637875.1 Patescibacteria group bacterium | reverse complement strand
AAATTTAATCTAACCCTTTTTTATTTCTTCTACACTTTTATGGGTTCAGTTCATACTTTCCCTTTTTTTGTTAAAAATAAATTTGCAAATTAGCACTAATTTCATAAAATCTATATCACTTATTAAATTTTAAAAATATAAAAATGGTAAATAAAAAAGAAAAAAACATAAAATCAAAACTTCCGAAAACTCCACAATTACCTAAAAAAAATTGAACAAAAGCATTAGTTTGGTTAATTGCTATATCTTTATTAATAGCTTATTTAGTACCAAATCTTTATAAATGACAATTTTATATTGACGAAAATATTTCACTTAATACATTTTCAAAATCATATAATTCTTGAATTTATTCTGAGGTTTTAATTGACTGAAATAAAGCAATTGCAACTTTGAGTTGAGTAGTTATAGAAAATTGAGTAGAAAAAATAGCTAGAAATATAGTTATTCTTCCAGCAAATGATTCTTTAAAAGATTTATGATTATTAGAAACAACAAATTCTTGAGTAACTATTTGAACAAAAGTAGAAGTTAAAGATTTAACTAGTCAAAAATTTTGGGAAGAAATGCTTCCTACAATTATACTTTTTATATTATTTGCATTAATTGCATTTTTAATAATTTGAAGAATGTGATGAGTTGCAAACAATGCAATGAGTTTTTGAAAATCAAGAGCTAGACTTTATGATAAAGACAAAGATAAAGTTATGTTTAGTGATGTTGCTTGAGCTGAAGAAGAAAAAGTTGAACTTATGGAAATAGTTGATTTTTTAAAAAATCCAAAAAAATATAAAGATATTTGAGCTAAAATTCCAAAATGAGTATTACTTGTTTGACCTCCAGGAACCGGAAAAACTCTTATAGCAAGAGCAGTAGCTGGTGAAAGTTGAGTTCCATTTTTAAGTATTTCCTGAAGTGAATTTGTGGAAATGTTTGTTTGAGTTTGAGCTTCAAGAGTTAGAGATTTATTTGAACAAGCTAAAAAACTTGCTCCAAGTATAATTTTTATAGATGAAATAGACGCAATTGGAAAAAAAAGATGACCTGGACTTTGAGGTTGACATGATGAAAGAGAACAAACTCTAAATCAAATTTTAACAGAAATGGATGGTTTTGACGGGGATACAAATGTGATAATTATGGCAGCAACAAACAGAGCTGATGTACTTGATAAAGCTCTTTTGAGACCAGGAAGATTTGATAGAAAAGTAACTATTAATCTACCAAATCTAGAAGATAGAGAAAAAATATTAAAAGTTCATTCTAAAAATAAACCTATTTCAAAAGAAGTTGATTATAAATCTATAGCTTCTCAAACTGTTTGATTTTCAGGAGCTGATTTATGAAATCTTATAAATGAAGCTGCAATCATTACTGCTAGAAAAAACTTACACGAAATAACAAAAGAAATCATAACTGAAGCATTTGAAAAAATAGTTATGTGACTTACAAAAAAATCACAAGTTATGAATGAGGAAGAAAAAAGAGTTACAGCTTATCACGAAGTTTGACATGCTTTAGTTTGAAAACTTCTTCCAAATACTGATCCTGTTCATAAAGTTTCAATAATTTCAAGATGATGAGCTTTATGAGTAACATGGTTTTTACCAGAAAGAGATAGACTTTTAGTTTCAAAAGCAAAATATTTAGATGAACTTGCTACTTTATACTGATGAAGAGTTGCTGAAGAAGTATTTTTCTGAAAAGAAAATATCACAACTGGAGCTTCAAATGATATAGAAAGAGCTACTAAAATTGCTCGTGATATGGTTACAAGATATTGAATGGATGAAGAAATCGGAGCTGAGAATTTTGCAAGTGATTCTGTAAGCTGAAATCATCTTGGTGCTGAATGAACTTCAAAACCATTTTCAGATAAAACTCAAGATTTAATTGACGCAAAAGTAAAAGAAATTTTATCTTGAGCTTATAAAACTGCTCGTGATTTAATTACAAAAAATAAAGAATTACACCAAAAAATTGCTGAAGATTTACTTTTAAAAGAAGAAATAAACAAAGAAGAATTTGAAGCTTATTTTAAATAATAAAAAACTTTAGATGAAAATCTAAAGTTTTTTATTATTTAAACTGGATTAATTTATTTAATTTCTTATAACCATAAATTTTTGTTAAATTATAGTCAGAGAATATTAACCCAAATCAATAATTATTTGTAAGATTTAAAACCTCTTGTCACCATTTATTTCTTAAAATATTTGTTCAAAATGGATTTCAATAACTTAAAGCGTAAACTACTTTTCATTTATCTACAAACTCTTCTTTATACTGAGCAGATAATTCTTTATACCATAAACCATCTTCAGAAGTTGCTTTAGTTCAATAATCCCAATAATTTTCAAACATAGCTCAATCAATATAATCAAATATTTCATTTTTTATATAATGTGGATTATTTGGTATAATAAAAGCTTCTTTCCAGTTTGTTTTTAAATTTTTAACGATTTGTATAGCTCAAGCTTCTTGTCAATCATTCCAGATAGTATCTAAAAACATTCAATTACATCACATTTGTTTTAATTCATTTGATTTTTTTAATAAATAATTTTGCCATTTTAAGTTAGACATATCCATGATTATACTATTCCACTCACTATTAACTCAAACTTTAGCTTCAGAGAGTCATAAAGTATTTAATTCATCTAAAGTTCCATCAAATTCTCAAACACTTAAATAACAAACTTTTTTTCAAGTATAACTTTTATACAAATTAATATTATATGGTTGAATAATCATTATATCAAAAGCAGTATAAGTCTTTTTTGCGTAAGTAGAGCTAGTTCAATAATAAATTCAATATTCAGCAAAGGAAATATTTAAAGATAATAAAGATAATATAAGTGTTATAGAAACTATTTTTAAAATTTTCATAATTATAAAGTTAAAAGTTAAAATTCTCAAATAAATTTAGAAGTATTATAATCAACTCAATCTGTTCAATACAATTCAAATTGTGAAGTATTAGAGTTCCATTTTACAGGTCTTTTTTGTTTAGAAATATTTGATCAGAAGTTAAAGGATGTTGTAGGCACTATTAAACTTCAAGAAAATCCTCTATTCAAACAAGTTAATCAATAATTAAATGCATTATTTGGATTTGAATGACTATTACAATCCATAGTTCATGAAGAAATTAAGTTTCAGTTTTGAAATCATAAATATCAATCATTTCATAAATTTGGAATTCAATCATTAACTACTTGATTTCAAAAATATTTAAAATCTCAATAATATTTAACTCAATCTGGCCGATTTCTAAATCACATATAATTATTATAACTATAAACATTATTTAAAATACTTCAAGATCAATCATCAATAAAAATTCAAACTCAGTCAATAGAAGTTCATCTTCTATTATTATAAGAATAAATATTATTTAATAATGTATTATAAGTTTCAAATTTTAAATAAATTCAATTTGAAGAATTATTAAATATATTAACATTATTTAAAGAATTATTATATGATGTATTATCAATTTCAATAGCTCAATTATCAACCGATAATCATTTGTTATTATTATAAATTATTAAATTATTTAAAAAATTATTTCATCAACCTGATATATAAATTCATCTTCTTGTATTATTATAAATATTAGAGTTTATAATCATGTTATTATTACTATCTCACTCAAAAAATAGTCAATCTAAAGTATTTGAGTATGAATTTATGTTTTTAAAAATAGGCATAATAGAAAAAAGTGTGTGGCTAAAATAAGGAGTATTTGGTATAATTAAG
>JBLJBH010000003.1:0-26624 GCA_047637875.1 Patescibacteria group bacterium | reverse complement strand
ATCTGTAGTATTTTTATTATACTCAAAGTGTCCGGTTTTATTTTAGAATTTTTAAGTAAAATATTATTTTTGCTTTTTTATTAGTTTTATGTTATAATAAGGAAAATATTTTTTATAACAATAATAATTATGGCAAATAGTAAAGAAAAACTAGAGTCTAATGAAATAAAGAAATGAAAAATTTCAAATTCAGATTTAAAAAAATATATTGATGAATACTTTGAATCAAGTATTAATTGAGATTTAAGTTATTTTAATAATGCTAAAAATTTATTTGATGATTTTTGTAGATATTTTAGAGTAAAATGAGATAAGGAATTAGTTGAAAAAATAAAGAATTCCTTTAATGATAAAGCTGTAGAAAATTTGTTTAACGAAGAAATTAATTTAAAAAATATCTCAATAAAAGATTTTTTATTAAAATTAGAAACAGTTTCTTTTAAAGAATATTTCTTAAGTGCTGAAGAAAATGATAAATTGAAAAAAACATTTTTAAATAAAGATTTATCTTTTTTACATTGACTTTTAAGGTCAGAAAACAGAAGAAATCAATATTTATTAGATGAAAAAATTTTAACAAAAGATTCTTTAGAACAAAAAATAAACTGAATAACAAAAAAAGATGAAGAAGTATTGAAAAAAATATTTGGTTCAAATAATGATTTAGTTAATAAAGTTATTGCTGATAAAGATTTACAAGTTGCTATTTTTTCAATTTACAGTTTGAATGAAGTTGTTAATTTTAATGATTTAAAAAGAGTTTTAGGGGAATTTGATGATAATGAATGAAAAAAAGCGTTGATTAAGTATTTTTTACCTATAATTTCTTTAGAGAATGCGCAAGAATCTTGATTAATAACAAAAACAGAAATAGAAAATGAGTTAAGAAATATTGCTTCATCAAATGGAATAACTTTAAAAAATAAAGTAGATGAGTTTATAAAAAAAGTTGATAGAACAAATATTTTTATAGATACTTCAAGTTTATCATTTTGAAATTTTGATTTTGATAAAATCTCAGATAAAGCTTTTCAATCAATAACTCAAGAAATAAATGATGCAAAAAATTATGTAGATAAAGTAGATATATTATGAATTGATGACTTTAAAAAGTTCTGTGAAGCTTCTAAGGATTTAAATTCATCTTTAAAAGAAGAAATAAAATCAAATTTTTCAGTTTGAAATTATTTAACAATTACAAAAAAAGATGAATCTTGAAATGATAAAACATTTTATTTTTATATAAAAAATACTTCAACTACTTGAGTTGAACTTGTAAATGTGACAAAATTAAACTGAATTTCAGCTTCAAATAACTGACCTTCAAAATTCCATACTTATCAAGATTTATTTAATCTTTTAAATAATTCACAATCAAAAAATGCATCAATTTCTATAAAACAAGAAGATGTTATTAAAAATAATGATGATCTAAAAAAAATTCCTGAAAAAAATGAAATAAAATCAAAAACAGACTTGGAAAATGCACTAAATGAATTAGACCCAAAATGAGAAAATATACCACTTGAAAAAATGGCATTTAAGTTTCCAAAATGAAAAAATGATAAAGATAATATTTTTGATGAAAACTTTTTTTCAGTGACGTATAATCCAGCAAATAATTCTATAAAACTTGATAATTGACAAGTTTTTGCGCAGTGAACAAATCATACTTTATCAGATTTTTTAAACGCATTTGAAGTAAATAAATGTACTAGATTTGAAAAAATTGATACTCCAGAAGAATTTTTAACAAAAATGTGAGAAACTTCTGAATCTTTTAAAGATATCATTTTTAAAGATGGAAAGCTTATTCCAGGAGATGTTAAAAATATTAAAGATTATCCTTGAATTAATTTATTTATTTGAAAAGATCAAAAAAAGGATAAAACAATTCAAATTGATAAAATAGAAGATGGAAGAGTAAGTTTTACTATGGGAGAATATAAAGAATGAAATAAAGATAAAAATGAACCAAATATATTTAAAGGTGAAAAAAAAGCTAAAAATTGGAGTTATACAGATTTTTTTATGTTAATTAAAAATAGAAATTTAACACCGAAAAAACAAAAAGTAGAAGAAAATCATGATGAACACCACTGAGCTCATCTTCATCAACATTGAAGTTTATTTACATCTTGGATGTCAAATTTTTGGTCAATTACTGAAATAGTAAAATGAGCTGAACAAATGATACATGCTGTTCAACACAATCTAGAAACTTGAAATAAGGTTAAAGCAGCTAAGGCAGCATTATTTTTCTGAAAAATATTACCTCATCACCTACAAGTTGAATTACAATCAGAAGTTGAAAATTCAGAAAAAGAAACAATGGAAAAAATTAAAAAAGAATTAACTTGAGTTGATTCAAAAGTTATGTTTCCTATGATAGAACATATTTTACAAAATACTTCTGCTCCTCAATATGAAGTTGAAGCAGCAATGTTTGCAACACTAAAATATTGATCTCTTTATCCAAAAGATTTAGCAAAATATAGATGAAGTTATGTTTGGTTTGAAAAACTAGGAGGACATAAAAATATGATTCCAAAATTAACTCAAGAAATGTTAAAAGATGACCCTGATTTAGTTATAACAGAAGAGGTTTTAATAAATGCACTTTTAGCTCAACAGGCTATGGGACTTATAAAACCAAAAAGAAGATCTAAAATACATAAAGAGTTTTGAGCTACTATTCAAGAATGATTAAATAAAGAAGCTTGAGATTGAGAAAGAGAAACTTGACTTAGAATGACGGCTGATTGAAGAATTACTTATATAATGTGAGAATTTAAATGATCAACTTTTGCTAATGGTATATGATGAATGGAAAATGTTTGGGCTAAATGACCAGATCCAGCATGGAAAATGAATACAATACCATTTGTAATTATGGCTTCTGGGCTTTCACTTGATTTACACCAGTCACTTATTAATAAATTGAAAAAATTTTGATATACAACTCCTTATAATTCCTTAGCATTATGTTCTAGTAAATCTTGAGTTGAACTATATCAAAAATATTTAGATAAAGTTATTGAGATTTATTCTTGATGAACTAAGTCAAAAATGTATGAAGCTTTTCAAAAAGCAAAAAAATGAAGTGATTCTTGAAAAATTTCTCTATCTATGAAAGATTTTTGGGATAAATATTGAGAAGAATTATACCCCGTAATAAATATGAACGATGGTTTTGTAATTTCTCAAAAAGATAAAGAATGAAATGAGATTTTAAATAAATATTGGGCAAAAATACATTGACTTCACAACTCATTAGATTTTTCACCAAAGAATGATCAAATTGATGAATGATTTTATTCAGCAGAAAATTCTCCTTTTGCTCAATCTTGAGCTTTACTTTATAAGATTGTTCCAAAAGATAGAGGTTACTTAGATGGTACTTGAAAAATGGTTTTATTATCTCATATGGATTATATAAAAAATGTTTTAGAGAATAATAATTCTATGGTAGAAGAAAAAGAAAAAAAGAAAATTTTTAAAGAGTCATATAAAAAGCTTGAGAGACATGTTTATAATAAAATGGTTGCTTATAGACCAAAAGATTTAAATATTGGTGAAAAATGGTATTGATGATTTGAAATATATATGGAAATGAAGAAAAAATGATTTGATATTTATGATGTTCAATTAAAAAATCCAGACAATCCTAATGAAGTTCAGAAATTTGATGATGAATATGATAAATTTTTAGAATCTGAATGGTTAAAATTTAAGAATAAATCTTACCAAGAAGATAAAAACGAAGTGTTTTGAGAAAAAGTAAAAGTAGAAAAATCTGTTGATGAAATCCTTGATTTTTGACTTTCAGCAAATGATGAAAATCATAGACAAGTTGCTTAAAAAATAAAGATTTACATTTGTAAATCTTTATTTTTTCCAATTTGTTAAAATTGTATCAAGTTTTATTTCATAATTTCAGGTATTTATAGCATTATCACTCCATCTAACTATACTTTCTATATTCATTTTTTCTTTAGGAGTTCAAGCATCAGTAGGATATGATATTTTTATTTCTCTAGTAAACCAAGGTAAAAAATTTGTTCATCCTGATTGAGTATAAAATCAATTATCTCATAAATTTACTCTAAAATCATTTTTATAAGCCCCTGTTGAATAACTTCCAGTTGGTTTTTGAGATATTTTCCATCTATTATCTGTGTCTTTATAAATTGTATAACTTCATTCTGGTATATCTACATCAGTTATTACACAACTAGAATCATAATTTAGAGTATTCCAACAATTTGTGTTATTAGCTGAATACAACAACCAATTTGTGTCTCTAATATTTATCATAGCTTCAATTCATTCTCTAGCTATAGAGATAGCTTTTACTCTATTTGAACTACTATCAGAAACTTTTATAGAATTTGCGTAAATATTATACATTCAAACAACTCAAGTTACAACTATTAGCATTACTATCAAAGCTTCAACTATAGATGTTCATTTTTTTGATAAAATCATTTTTTAAAAGTTAATGATTAAATTTTTCTTTCATTTTATATATTTAATAATTTTTTCAAATTATTTTTTTTATTGAAAAAAAAAACATTTTAAATACTATAATAAAAATATTTAAAATATTTAAAAATAATGAAACAATACGAAAATTTTTATTTTGAAAAATTTGAGTTTAATAAAGAAACTCTAGATGCTAAATTTTATTATAATTTTGACTGAGAACTTTTTTTTGAAGAAAAAGTTAGTTTTTCTGATAAAAATTTTTCTCTTAGAAAAAATATTGATTTGAATATAGTAAATAATATTTTATTTCATATTCATATTGCACTTTGAATAAGTTATTATAAATTTTATCCAACAAAAAAACTTATTTTAAAAACTGGAAAAATAGATGAATTTCAAATTTCTTTCTGGAAAAAATTTTATCTGAATTGATTATGAGAGTTTTTTTATAGAAATCAAATAAATCCAAATTGACTTTTAGAATTTGAATATGAAGAAAAAAGAGTTTTTGAAAAAAAAGACTTTGAAGTATCTGAAAAATATCTTGTTCCAGTTTGATGATGAAAAGATTCTATAGTTTCAATAGAACTTTTAAAACTTTTTCAAAAAGAGATTGATTTGGTTACTTTTGCAGTTCAGGATAATATTTTATATGAAAATACTACAAAAAATGCAGGGGTTAAAAGACTTTTTATAAAAAGAGAATTATCTCAAAATATTAAAGAAATTATTGCTTCTTGAGCTTATAATTGACATGTTCCTATAACTTGAATGATAGCATTTGTTTTAGAACTTGCTTGTTATTTATATGATTATAAATATATAGTTTTATCAAATGAAGCATCAGCAAATTTTTGAAATACAATTTATTACTGAGTTGAAATAAATCATCAATGGAGTAAAAGTTTAGATTTTGAAAAAGATTTTTCTAAATATGTTTTAACCTATATTTCTGGGAATGTAAAATATTTTTCACTTTTAAGACCTTTTTATGAATTAAAAATTGCTGAATTTTTTTCAAAATATGCAAAAAAATATTTTACAAGTTTTTCTAGTTGTAATACAAATTTTAAAATTTTTAAAAAAGATTCTCAAAATACTTATTGGTGTAATAATTGTCCTAAGTGTGTTTTTGTTTATATAATTTTAAGAGCATTTTTAGATAAAAAAGATATTATTTCTATTTTTTGAAAAGAATTATATGAAGAAAAATCTTTAGAAAATCTTTTTAGAGAATTAGCTTGAATATCTTGAATAAAGCCTTTTGAGTGTGTATGAACTAATGAAGAAGTGATTTTAGCTATGAAAATGGCTTTTGAAAAATGGGAAGGGAAAATACCATTTATACTTGAAATTTTTCAAAAAGAAATAAACTCTAAAATGAGAGAAGTTGATTTTGAAAAATTACAAGAAAAATTATTAAAAGCTGATTTTAAAGAGAATTTAATACCACAAGATTTAATTAAAAATATTAAAAACTATGCATAAATATAAAGCAATAATATTAAAAGTTACACATTTTTTACAAAAATATCCACGTGAATTTTATGTGTTTTTGTTTTTTTGACTTTTTTTATTTTCAATAATAATAAATTTATTTTCTTTTACAGTTATAAATCACTGATATTATAAAGATTTGGCAATAAAACAACAAACATCAACTGTAAAAAATCCAGTTTCAAGAGGTAGTATTTTTTCAAATAATGAAAAATGAAAAGTTTTAGCTTCTTCAGTTGATTTAAATGATTTAGCTGTTGATCCTTCTTTAGAGTGAAATAAAGTAAAATTAGCTACTTTTTTAACTGATGTTGTTTACCAAGAAATTTGTTATTTAAAATCATCAACTGAATGTAGAAAATCATTTAATAAATTTTTATGAGTTTTAGAAACTCCAGATTTTAGGATGAATGAATCTTATTTAAAAGAAAAAATTTTGATAAAAATAAATGAAAGAATTTCAAGAAATAAAGTAACTAGTGTTTTATTAAAAGATAATTTAACTATTGAACAAGCATTTGATTTAGAAAAATTAAATTTGGCTTGAGTTTATATAAATTGAACAAATTTATTTATAAATCCTGAAGAAATAATGGATGATGATTTTGTTTCATCAAAAATTTCTTTTGTAATATGAACAAAACAAGAAGATATAAAACATCTAATAAGAAAAAGAACTTTAAGATATTTACCTATTTTATCTAAATTATCTATTTCAACTTCAGAAATAGTTAAACAAAAAATCCAAGAAGAAAAACAAGCATTTTCAAGATGATTTATAAAAAAAGAAGATATGATGTCTCATTTTATAATTTTATCTGCAAATCAACATAGATTTTATCCAGAAAATTCTATGGCTTCTACTATTTTATGATTTGTTGATAATTCTTGAGAATGAAGATATTGAATTGAGTGATATTATAATCATGTATTAAAATGAAAAGTTTCTGAAAGTTATTCTAAAAAAGATATAATGTGAAGACTTATTGAACCTTTAAGTTTAGAAGATCAAACAAATTTAGCTTGAGCTAATATTACTTTAACAATTGATAGAAATATTCAAAAAGCAGTTGAGGATATAATAGATATTGATATATTTGATTACCAAGCAAATAATATAAGTGTTGTTATTATGGACCCAAAAACTTGAAATGTTTTAGCTATGGCTACTTATCCAAGATTTAATCCAAACTCGCCTTGAGAAGCTTTTGAACTTGTAAAAGTAACTCCAGAAAAATATCCAAATCCTGCAATTAATTTATTATGAGCTATAGTTTTAGCTGTTGATAATAAAAATGGTAGTGAATTTTTTTATGATTGAAAAAAGTTATTTTTAAGAGAAATTTCTAGAGAAGAATTAACAGACCCAACTTTAGAAAAATATGTTTTTGCAAATAGAAAATGATGAGCTGTTTATAAAAATGATACTATACAAGATTTATATGAAGTTTGAAGTATTTTTAAGCCAATTGTTTTTGCTGCTTGAATTGATAGTTGAGAAATAAATAGATATGATATATATAAAGATGAATGATTTGTTAATATTGATAACTTTACAATTAAAAATGTTTCTAGTCAATGTTTAGGTTATAAAACATTTCAAAATGCTATGAATTATTCTTGTAATGTTTGAATGATTAGAATTGCTCAAAAAATAGGTTCTTCAATATTTCATAAATATATAGATAGTTTCTGAATTGGTAAAAAAACTTGAATAACTTTAGAATGAGAAGTATTTTGAAGACTTGATCCTTATGAAAAATGGTCAAGAGCACAACTTTTTACTACATCTTTTTGACTTTGAATAAATGCCACTATGATACAAATGGCTTCTGCTTATAGTATTTTTGCTAATTGATGAGTTTATTATAAACCACAAATTGTAAAATCAATTGATTTTCCAGATTGAAGATCAATTGCTAATAAACCAGAAGCTACACACAGGGTTATAAAAGAGGAAACTGCAAGAATTATGACAGAAGTTTTAGTTGATTGAGTAAATAACTGAGTATCAAAACAATGAGGGGTGAAGTGATATTCTATTGCTGGAAAAACTTGAACGGCTGAAATTGCATATAAATGATGATATGAAACATGACAAGCTTCAACAAGATGATTTTTTGCTTGATATGCACCTGCTGAAGATCCAAAATTTGTAATGATTGTAAAAGTAGAAAGACCAAGGTCTTCTATATATGGTTGAGAAACAGTAGCTAGAACTTTCTGAAGAATTTCTCAATATTTATTTAATTATTATGCAATTCCTCCTAAGGAAGGGAAATAATTTCATAAACGACCTACAGTTTTTAGTCAGTAGGTCGTTTACAATAAAAACACACTATTTTTATAGTGTGTTTTTTGCTTTATAATCAAGAAATGGTGCATCGTTCTGAGAAGCTTTTGAACATATAATTTTATGACTTTCAAATTTTAATTTAAAGATTTTTAGAAAAATTTTAAATTTTAATATTAATATGATTGGGAAAAATTATAATGAAAAAGCACTAAAAACTTATTTGTAATTACTTTTTTATCTCATCTAATGCTAGAACCAAATCAAGTAATCTATTATAATCTTTCTTTACCTCTTTCTTATTAGGAGTATTTTCACTAATTTTGTTATTATTAGTATTAACTAATGCGTTCTCACTTTGTATTTTTTTCATATAGAATTTGTTAAAAAATAAAATACAAAAGAACACACACTTTTTCCTTCAATAGATTAAAAAAAGACCGAAAATAGGTCTTTTTTGCAAAGTTAGGAAAAATATGATATTATGGGGATGATACAATTAATTCTTATTTATGGCAGATATAGGAGCTCAAAAATGACCTGACAACTATTCAAAGCATCAAGAAAAACCAGCAGTTATAAAAACTGCTGAGTCTTTATGAGTATGACCTCAAATATGAAAAACAGTTTTTGATACAAAAAAGAGAGTCGCTACTATTTTAGTAAAGGCTGAAACTAAAAAAGAAACCTGAGAATTAAATGAAACTTTCAAAAAAGAATTTATCCAAAAATTAAAAAAGCTTCCTGATTATGAATGAAGTAAGGTTCAGGAAGCTATTGAAAAATGAACTATTGAAATTAAAAAAATACCTAATAGAGATGTTTATGCGATTTATGAAAGCAAAACTTGAAATCTTGTATATTTAACAGAGCTTAATTGAAGTAGATATGCTAATGTAGATTATTTTAGAACCAGAGAAATGTTAGAAGATTTTTTTCAAGCAGGATATATTAGAAAATGATATTGAAAAATAGAATTGGATACAAGAAATTGATTATGGAAATTATACAAAAAGGACTGAACAGAAGTCCCTATATTTTCAGATGATTATTCTACTGCTACCTTAAATGCTATAAATGAAATGTTTGATGCTATACGTTATTTTAGAAAAATTATAGAAAATAAAAACAAGGAAAAATAATTTCCTTGTTTTTATTTATTATAAATTGGTAGTGTTAATTCTAATTCTTTAGTTATAATTGTTCATAGTTTTGGTAATAATTCTTTTGAAACATTAGGATATGAGTCTCTTAAACTTTTTCAAGATATAAATTTACTTAATCACTCTTTATATTCCCTATAAACCACTTCCATAGCTTTATCCATTTCTTTAATTGCCTTCACTTCGTTTGGCTTTTCTCAAGATAATTTTCATTTTTTAAATTCAGAAATTTCTTCTTTAGAAAATCAAGATTTTTTCAGTAATCACTCTCAAACTCATTTTCAGTTTTGGAGTCAATTTTTTTGAAGTGTTTCTCAAATAGATTTATCTCATAACGCATAGGAAATCTTTCCAACTTGTGTTTCTTTTGAAAACTCTTCTAATTTTTGAAATTTTTCTTCTCTGGGAGTAATCGTATATCAAGATTTTCATCATCTTCCATTTTCAGCTTTTCTGTATTCTGGTTCTTTATTTAAATACATAATTTTTTTATTGAGAGCAATGAATTCTTTTATATCAGGATTTTTAATATCTTTTTGCCTTTGAAGTCATTTATATAAAACTAATCCATCACCACTATCTACTATTTGATATCATTGACTTTCAAGATTTGCTTTTTGTTTTGATAACTTTTTTTCTAATTGATTTATAACAATATTTTCTCATTTTTTTGCTCAGGTTTTAACTAATGTAATAAAAAGAAGATTATATGTATATGCTTTTAATAGTGCATCCATATTTGGAATATCTTTTATATTTTCATATATTTCTTGAATATTTCCATCATTCAAAACAGTTTGTAAAGCTTTATCGTTTGCGTGAGAAAATGCAGTAAAAAATCAAGCCTCTACACCAGTTTTTACACCAGTACTTATATAACTATTTTCTAGAAAATGTGCTTGATTTGGAGTAAAAAATTTTTCTAGTGTTTTTGCTTCTCAAACTTTTGTTGCTTTAAACATTCAAAATAAAACTGTGTTTGCTCACAGCTCAAATGATTTCTTTATGAAAATATCTTGAGTGGTATCATCTTCTTCTATTCACATTCATTTTTTATATCATCCCTCTAAAAATAATTGATACATCGCTCATCTATAAGCATTATCAACTACGGTGGCAACTGCTCAAGATACAGGTATTCCATATCAAAATGTTCCATATGATAAAACTGTAGCAGAAAGTCAAGCAATAATTACACTACTTACATCAATAGTTGTTTTTCCAGGATTATTTTTTGCTGACTCATACACATCTCAAAAATAATCTCTTACTTTTTGTGAAAAAGAATTTCTATAAATAGTATCAAAATTTTTTGTATATAAATCTAAAAGTTCTTTTTTTGATAATTTTGTAGTATCAATATTTCATAATTGTGAAAAATCAAGTACTACATCATCCCCATTTCAGATAGGAAGAGTCACTCTTTTTTTATCTTTTACTACTGATAATAAGTCAGGATTATTTAATATATCTTTTCCTACTTCAAAAGCGTAATTTTTAATTTTATTTGCAATCTCATTATTTGATTGTTCTGGTATATCTTGATAAAGTATTCTCTCCCGAGTAATATAGTCTCTTTGTTTTAAGTTTTCTTGACTTCATTGAAAATCTTTTATTTTTATTGATAATTCTTCTTTTAACTGATTTATTTCTAGTGTAAGTCATTGAGTTTTTGCTTTTATTTTATTTCCAATTTCAGTTTCGCTATTTTCATCAAATCATAAAGTATTATTTACCGATTTTTTCATCCTTTCTTCTTGAGTATATGAAACCGTGTTTCAAATAATTTGATTTCAAAAATCTGTATTTTCAAGATGTTGTACGAGTTTTTCAGCCAGAGGAGTATATTTTTTGATAATATCCTCTTCTTTTTTGTCATATTGTTGCTCGGCAAACAGTTTTGCACTATCCATATTTTGTGGTGCATATAGCATATTACTCGATGCTTTTAGACTTGATTGTAACTCCTCTTTTGCTTTGAGTAGTTCTTTTTCTCAAAGAGCTTTTGCGAGAGGAAGAGTATTAAGTATTTCTTTTTTTTGAGTTTCTGGATTGAGTTTACTATACCTTAAATATCACTGATATACATTTTCTTTTAAAACAGATACTTTGCGTCAATTGAGTTCTTTTTGCTCAAAATAATCTTTAAATTCTTTTAAATATTCATTATTTTCAATAATTGATTTTTCCTTTCATAGAAACGATGATAATGAAAAATCATTGCTATTCTTTATATCTTTATTCTCTGTTGATTTTCCTTTTTGAAGTTTTACAATTTCATTCCAAAAATATTTCTTTAATTGAGTGTATAAGTTATTAAAGTGAGTATCTTTACTTGCCATTCACTCTAAGAATTGTCTTTTTCAATCTGGAGGCATTTTCTCAAAAGCTTCTATTACAGTTTGAAAATCTTTCTCAAGCATTTGGTCTTTTACCTGGGAAAGATTTGAAAGTTCCAGCTGATTATTTTGAGTTTCAACAACCATATTTAATTGATTTTATATAATATTTTCTAGTTCTTTTTCTATATCAAATATTTCTATTTCAGAAAGTTCTAGTTTTTTCATTCTTTTCATATTTTCGTTTATAAGTTCTCATTTTAAGTCTACGATACTCGTATTTTTACCATCATTTTTATATTTTCTAAGAAGTGATAGTGTAAAATCTTTTTCGTTACTGAGTAATTCTAAGATTTTCTCCAAATCATTTTTATCTAGAGTATCAATATTATTTATGAGGTACTCTTTTTGTAAATCACTCAATAAAAATGAGTCTTGTATTGCTTTTTGAAGCATAAAGTTAAAATAATGAAAGTATCAGTTGTATTTTAGTATATGTAAAGAAAAAATGCAAAAAAAGACAAGAATACTCTTGTCTCATTCTGTTATATCTTCAAAGCTATTACAACACCATCTCTCTTAAATAATCCCCTAAAAGTTACATAATCAGTTAAATCAATCTCTTTATCACTATATATAGTGATAAAATCATTTTTTACTTCTCAATTCTCAACATAATTTGGGAAAAAGAAAAATCAAAATCTTCTAGACTTGTCATTCCCTAGATATAATAATCCTTCAGTAATATAAGTCTCTCTGTTAGTTTGTAATTTTGAAATATAATCAGGGCTTTCCAAATCTAAATTAAAATCTATTTTAGATAATTTTACAATTTCGAAATCAAATCAATCAATATACAGCTTTTTTGAGAAAATTTCTTCAAGTCAGTTTCTAATAATAAAATCGTGAAAATAATCGTAAGAGAATACAATCTTTATCTTTTTGTTATCCCTTAAAAAGTAATTCTCAGTTACTTCTTTAATATTAAAGTTTTTCTTTCACATAAATAAAAAGTTAATAAATAAAATGTAGATGCCTACTTTTATAAACACACATTTATTTATTCTTTTTATAATATGATTTTATACTACTATTTATATATTATATCTTCTTCCTCCTCCTACTCCTTTTCATTTATATGTAGAGAGTTTGTTTATAGGACTAAATTAAAAAGATAGAAAATAACTTTTTTTCTATCTTTTTTTTGAAATAATAGGGGATTATAACTTTTTTTCGAATTTTTTTATTATTTGAATAAAATTATCTTTTGTTATATTTATTCTGACATTATTAGGTAGTAACTTTTTGAAATATAATATTTCCTTTATTGTATCTAATTTATATTTACTTTTATTTGTATGTTTCTCATTCCATCACCTCTCAAATAACCAATCATTCATACTTATTTCTTTTATACCCTCTATTTTCACTATTTTATCATCAGTTATATTTTTTTCATTATGTTTAATTTTGTTATTTATTTTTGGATTTTTTATTTCCAAAAAATTTGTCAATAAATATACATAAAAGTAAGTTGTAGATATGCTGATATTTTCATCATTAATAATTTTAATAGGAATTCATCTGTAATAGTTTTTTTCATCTCTATCTAATTTGAAATAGTTTTTTAGAAGTACAAATGATATTAAATCGTCATCAATAACTAAATTTCAAATTAGATAAACTCTTACTTTATCACTCTCTTTTCATTTTATATGCAGGTCTCTATAGAGCATTGAAAGTCATAATAATAGTGTTTTATATTTTTCTTTTTGTTTATTTATATTTTTATACTTTAAATGTGAGTGCGATAATAAATCATAAATAGTTTTATTTTCTACTGTTCATTTTTTATCTATTTCAGTCATTTTAAATATAGATAATAATAAAAATAATGCAGTAGATGTTAAATATCATTCTTCGTTTATAATATCATTTTTAAGTAAGAAATCGGTATTTACACTATCAAACTCTAATGGAGATGAAATAAATTCGTCAAATATTAATTTATTTGTATTTATGTAATTTTCAGGTGATAATTGAGAATAAATTCCAAAATATTTTCATACGAATTTTCTGATTAATTCTTTAGTTGTGTTTTTCTCTTTGATGGGAACATTTTTATTCATTCTATTTTCTAGTTCTCAAAAAACGAAATATAAAAATCAATAATTACTTCATCTTGATGTTTTTCAATCCATTTCTCTTTTTTCTTTTGTCCAATCAATTGCTCTTCATTCATTTTCAAAATATGAGATTTGGAATGTATCAATTAATGTATTATCAATATAATATTCGACTTTATTTTCTTTATCTAATCTAAAATCATATCAATAATCCTTTAATTTTTCTAATATAACTAAAAAATTTATCTCATTTATTCTATAAACAAAAAAATTCTTTTTTATTTCATTTATTTTTTCATTTTCAATAAATATTTTATTTTCTGCTTCAATTTTTTCGAATTCTTTTTCGAAATTAATAGAAATATATTTACTCAAAATTTCACTTCAAAGTATCTTGCCACAATCTGTCAGCTTATATCTATTATGGTTTTCGTTTTTTATATTTGTAATATTTCAATATTTACGGAAATCATAACTACCTACTACTTTTAATATTCAAGCTTTCCAACTAAATCCTTTATCAGCTTCTAGTTTATCTCTTAGAAAGTTATATAATTTTTCAAACTCATTGCTAAAGTTTAAATATGGAGTTGGTTCGAATAAGTAAAAAATATGAAACCCTCACATAGTTTTATTGATAATATGAGGAATTAATCAATATTGTATTTCAATATTTTTTATATTCTTCCGCATTCTATCTTCTGGAATATTGTCTTTTTTTGTGTCAATATCAAATCATAATGCATATATAATCCTTAAATGCTCTTCTTTTCTACTGTTTCATAGATACCAATTTATTGCAAAGTAAAGATTGTTAAATCTTTTTTGCTCTTTTATTTTCTCCTCTCATAAAGTTATAAATTCTCAAGATACCATATTCTTATAAAATAAAATAGTCTTATTATTTACTCTATTTTCAATAGAATAATCCGAATTAATTTGGACAAAATCTTTTTGTCCCAGTACGTGTAATATCATATGTATATATGTTAAAAAATAAGATACATATAAACACACACTTTTTTGGGTAGCGATTTTTTTGAAATTTAAAAATGTGATTGATAAAGGACTACTGTGGTGTTTTGAAAAAATGATAAGATAAAAAAGACTATACATAGTATAGTCTTTTTGAGAATTTCTCTTATGAAATTAATTTTACTTGAATAATAAAAGAAACTCTTTTTATTTTGAGTTTCTTTTTTTGTAATACGAAATTATTTATTTAAAGTATTTTTTTATACTACCTTAATCTCAACTTAATATCACTGTAATACTACATTTGCACCGATTTTACTACTTAATTTCATCATTCAAATCAATACCTATTTTTATACCATTATTTTTGTGATACTAATGTAATACTACATTTATGCCTAATCTGATACCTAATTCGGTATTTTTAAATAAAAACATAGAAAAATAATAAAAAAAGAACCCAAAATGGAAGTGTGTATTCTTTTTGCGAAAGCTTTTTATTTTTTAATTTCACAATTATGGGAAATATGAATAATGTTGCAAGAACCAATAGAGTCTTGACTAAAGAGGAGGTGAATAAGATTTTAATTGATATAAGTAAATATTTTTACTTGTGAAGTTTTAATATCAATTTGATTAGTAAGCTAAACCAAAACGGAAAAATTGTGATAAATTACAAAGTTTCCTGATTGAGAAATGGAGAGAAAATTTCCATAAATGATAATTTTACCTTATAATTTTTGTATTATGTTTTGAATTAAAAAAAAGATTAGCCTGAATGTAGACGAAAATCTATTATGAAAGATTGATAGTGAGAGTAAAAAGATATACTGACCATATTACAGTAGACTTCAAAGAAGTAAAACCATAGAATATATGGTAAGATGGTATATTTCCAACTCCAATAAGTAAAAAAAGACCTCTGAGATACATTCTTAGAGGTCTTTTTTATTGTAAAAATCAATTTATTTTGAAAAAATACATTTCTTCTTATAATAAACAAAATATATTTTATTTCTTTTTTTATCTGAAAAATGTCATATTCAGAAGCAGACACAAGAGCAAATTACATAGACCCACAATTAAAAAATAATGGTTGGAATGATATCAATATTATCAGAGAGTATTCTTTTACTGACGGAAGGATTTGACTTTGAGGAAAAAGATGAACTAAAAAATCGGCAGATTATGCACTTACTTATAAATGAATAAAACTTGCTCTTATTGAGGCAAAGAAAAAAGACTTAGAACCAACTGAAGGTTTGGAACAAGTAAAAGAATATGGGAAAATTTTAAATCTCAGATTTGTGTATTCATCAAACTGAAAAAGAACTTATGAATTTGACCTAAAAACTGGAAAAGGTGATTATGTTGATAATTATCCAACTCCTGAAGAACTTTATAAAAAAGTATTTTCTGAAATCAATCAAACAAAAGAAACTTTACTTCAAGAACCATTTTATCTATCTGAAAGAAAACCAAGATACTACCAAGAGATTGCCATAAATAAGATAATGGAGTCTATTTGAGACTGAAAAAATAGGATTTTACTGACTCTTGCAACTGGAACCGGTAAAACGGTGATTGCTTTCCAAACGGTTTATAAACTTTTCAATGCCAGATGGTCAAAAGACGGTATCTGAGTGAGAAGACCAAGAATATTATTTCTTGCTGATAGAAATATTCTTGTTGACCAAGCAATGAATACTTTTAATCCACTTGAAAAAGATATCATAAAAATCAACGGAACAGAAATCAAAAAAAGATGATGAAAAGTTCCAACAAATGCAAATATATTTTTTGCTATTTATCAGGCACTTGCAGGATGAGTAGATGAGGAAAACCCAGATGAAACACTAGAAGCCTATTACAATAGATATGATAGGGATTTTTTTGATGCCATAATTATTGATGAGTGTCATAGATGATGAGCGAGAGAAGACTGAAATTGGGCTGAAATATTGAAATATTTTGACTCTGCTGTTCATATCTGACTTACGGCAACTCCAAAGAGAAATGACAATGTCGATACATACAAGTATTTTTGAAATCCAGTATATGAATATTCTCTAAAAACTGGAATAGATGACGGATTTTTGACACCATTTAAGATAAAAAGAATTAAACTCAACATTGATGAACTGGTTTTAAATAGTTGAGATAAAGTCGTTTCTGGAGAAATAAAAAAAGAAGTGTATTATACCAAAGATATGGAAAGAGATATTATAATTGATGAAAGGTCTGATTTAATTGCTCAAACGATATTACAACAAATAAATAAAATGGATAAAACAATAATTTTTTGTGTTGACCAAGGTCACGCACTGAGAATTAGGGATAGTATCAATAAATATAAAGAAGTAAAAGCCCCTGATTATTGTGTTCGTGTTACAAGCAATGAATGAGAAATAGGAAGAAAATATCTCGAGAGATTTCAGGATAATGATAAGGATATTCCAGTAATATTAACGAGTTCGCAAATGCTGACTACTTGAGTGGATGCACTCAATGTAAGAAATATAGTACTTGTTAGAAATATAGGAAGTATTGTAGAATACAAACAAATCATCTGAAGAGGAACGAGACTTTTCGATGGGAAAGATTATTTTACTATTTATGATTTTGTAGGAGCTACGAATGATTTTAGCGATGAGCTCTGGGATGGATGACCAGAAGAGGATTTATCTGATGAATTAGAACCAAAAAAAGAGGAATACAAAACAAATATTAAAAAAGATTTTCCAATTGATATCAAAGAGAGTGATTTTGAGAAAAAAGAAAAATTAGTGGTAAAACTAGCACCAAATAGAGAAGTAAAAGTTATAGATATCGAAACGAGATATCTTGACCCGACAACTGGAAAGCATTTAAATTCAAATGATTTTTTAAAAAGAATTATTGGAGATTTGCCGAGTATTTATCAGGATGAGCATCAACTCAGGATGTTATGGTCAAACCCTGAAACCAGAGAAGAATTACTTCACAATTTAGCCAATATTTGACTTGATAGTGAACAACTGGAAGACTTAAAGAAAATGTTTGAAGCTGAAAAATCTGATATTTTTGATATTTTGGCTCACATTTCTTTTAATAGTGATATTAAGTTTAGAGCTGAAAGGTCTCAGTACGGGGAAGAAACGGTGGAAAAATACCAAAGTTTAAAAGCAAAAGAATTTTTAGAGTTTTTGTTATGACTTTATGTAAAAAATGGAATTTTAGAATTTAGAAAAGATGGACTAGCAAGTAAAATTGCTCTCTTTAATCAAGGTCAACCAAGAGAAATTGCAGAGACTTTCGGGTGAATGCAGGAGCTTAAAAATGCTTATTATGAGCTACAAAAGAGTTTATATGTTAAATAGTTTTTATGATACACTATAAAATTACTGATAAAATCATCGCTAGTATAGAAAATATTCGTTCTATTTGGTGAGTGATTGAAAATGCTTCAATAGTGCCAGAATGGGAACAAAAATTGAAAAAAATAGCAAGATTAAGGTCTTGAGTTTTTTCGACTCGTATAGAGGGGAGTAAAATTACATTAGAAGAGGCGACTGATTTAGTGGATGGAAAAGATATTTTGGCAAGACCGAGAGATAAAAAAGAATTAGAAAATTATTTAAAGGTTCTTGATTATATTGAGACAAAAGAAAACGAGAAACAAATTACACATAAAGATATTTTTACTATTCATAAATTAACAACAAAAGATATTTTATCTCTGGGTCTTCAAAATAAATATAGAGAGCAACAAAATGCTGTTTATAATGCTAATGGAGGAATAGTTTATATGCCTCCTGAATTTAGTGATGTACCAAAATTTATGGATGAATTACTTGATTTTATAAATACAAAAAAAGAAATTTCACCTCTTATTAGAGCTGGATTATTACATCATTATTTTGTTATTATTCATCCTTTTATAGATTGAAATGGAAGAACTTCAAGAGCTCTGACTCAACTTTTTTTATATCAAAATTGATTTAATACAAAGAAATATTTTTCATTAGAAGAATATTATGATAATGATTTGAATAATTACTATAAAGCTATAAATATAGGAACTGATTTTTATACTATTTTTGAAAAATGAATTGATAGTACTTATTTTTTAGAGTATTTTTTGAGAGGAATAGAAGTGGAACTCAATAACCTAAAAAAGCAAATTTCTGAAATAAAACAAGACGATTTATTTGAAATAAAATTGAAAGATTTAGGATTAACAAATAGACAATTACATATTGTTTTATTTACGAAAGAAAATTCAAAAACTCAAATGAAAGATTATTTAGAAAAGTTTGATTTTGGGAGAACGACTATGAAAAGAGAATTACAAGTTTTGCTTGATAAGTGAGTTTTAGAGATGATTTGAACTGGGAAATTAGTATATTATAAATTAAAGAAATAATTTTGGACCAGAAATGGACCAGAAAAGGACCAGAAAAAGTTTATAAATTTAATCAATAAAAAAATTCTACTCTATCCCAATTATACTAAAATGTAAGGTGGGGAACGCACAAGCTATAAAAGCTACAGTTCGAGTAGAATTCAATTCCAAAAGTGATTTTTTGAGATATCACAATTATGAAAAGATTTTTTAAATTCAATCTATAAAAATAATATAAAATAAACCTATGTACCCAACAAAAAAACTTTGAGAAATTTTAAAAATTCAAAATTGATATGCATTTGACTCTAAATTATTTAATGAGATTGAATGATTTCCAATTATAAGAATTAGAGATATAAAAAATAGTAATACAAATACTAGATATAAATGAGAAATTAAAGATGAATTTATTGTAAAAAAATGAGATTTTTTAATTTGAATGGATTGAGAATTTAAATGTTATATGTGGAATTGATTAGATGCCTTGTTAAATCAAAGAGTTTGTAGACTTTTACCAATTATGAATGATATAAATTTAAAATACATTTACTATTGAATAAATCAGTATTTAAAAATTATTGAAGATAATACACCTTTTGTCACAGTAAAACATATATCATCTAATCAAATTAAAAATATTGATTTTCCACTTCCACCAATTCCAACTCAAAAACTCATAGTCCAAAAACTAGACTCAGCTTTTGAAAACATAGATAAAAATATAAATCTCACAAAAGAAAATCTAAAAAATCTTGAAGAATTAAATAAAAGTATTCTAGAAAAAGTTTTTAGTGAGTGAGAGTATGAAATGAAGAAATTATGAGAGATTTCAAAAACAACAAGTTGATGAACTCCATTAAGAGATAAAAAAGAATATTGGTGATGAAATATTCCTTGGTTAAAATCCTGAGAGTTAAATGATAATTTAAAAATAAATTCATCTGAAGAATTTATAACAGAAATTTGATTAAAAAATTCTTCTGCAAAAATTTTCAAAAAATGAACTTTACTTATTGCTCTTTATTGAGCAACTGCTTGAAAATTATGAATACTTGATTTTGACTCAACAACAAATCAAGCAGTTTGTTCTATTCAAAATTTATTTAATTTATTTGTAGAAAAATATCTATTTTACTTTTTGCTTTCAAGAAGAGAACAAATAATTAAAGATAGTTTTTGATGAGCACAACCAAATATAAGTAAAACTTATTTAGACCAAATCCAAATCCCACTCCCACCACTTCAAAAACAAAAAGAAATTGTCTCATATTTAGATGAAGTATTTGCAAAAAACAAAGAGTTAAAAACAAAATATGAATTGCAATTAAAAGAGTTAGAAGAACTCAAACAAAGTTTGCTAAAAGATGCTTTTGAGGGAAGATTGGTGAAAGAGTAAAAACAAGTTTTTTTTGCAATTTAAGATAAAAATATTATACTATTTCTAATTTGCGAATTCTTATTATTTAATAGGAATTATGAAAATATAATTTTATTTATTTTTTATGAATATAAAGGAAAAATTAAGTAATATTGATGATTTAATTTTAAAAAAAGATTTTTTGTTAAAATTAATAAAAATATCCGAAAGAAAATATAATATAGATGATTTAGTTAATTTAAAATATATCTCTGTTATAAAAAAATGAGAAACTTATTTTAATAATATGATTTCTTCTTTTAAAGACCCATATATTTTATGATGAGCATATATGGACTTTAAGGATTTTATGTTTGCTTGATTTGATATGTATAATAAAAAATGATTTATTACACAAGTTTCAAATATTTTTACTGTTTATAACCTAAAATATTCAAAAGAATTAGAAATAATGTGAATGAAATTTAAATTTAAAAAAGTTAAAAAAGAATTTTTTTATGGAAAAGAAACCAAAATGATGAATTCTTATAAAATTAATTTTATGACAAAAGAAAGATTATTTTTAGAATATGTGAGAGATTATATAGATTATGATGATAAAATATTTGTAGATATTTATAATAAATTAGATAAAGATATTTTAGAAAAAAATTTAGAGAAATATCCTATTAAAAAAGTTGTAGATAAGATTAATAAAATAAAAATATGTTTATAAAGAATATTAAAAAGTTTTTAGGTATATACCCAGATATAAATAAATTACAATTTATGAAAATCTTGTCTTGGAATAATCCTTGATTTGATGACTATAAGTTTGAAAAAGATTTTTTACTGACTTTGATTTTGATAAAATTTTGAGAAAAATATCCTGATTTGATTTTTAAGTGATGAACTTGTTTGAATAAAATATATTTTCCATATTTTAGGATGAGTGAAGATTTAGACTTTGTTATAAATACTGATTTATGAGCAAGAGCGAGAAAAACATTATTAAAAGAATATGAAAATAATTTCATAGAAGATTTAAAAATATTATGAATAAATTTAAGGGAAGAAAGAACAAAATTTGATAGTTATAAACTCGCTATGTTCACTTTTGAATATACTTCGGTGATTAATAATTCTATCCAAACTATAAAAATAGATATTTCTTTAAAAAATAATTTACAATTAAAAGCAATTCCTTGAGAAATAAAATCAATTTATATTGATAAAATAATGGAAGAAAATATTTTTTGAGCTCATTTTATAAATTGCATTGATTTGAGAGAGTCAATAGCAGAAAAATTAAGAGCAAGTCTTACAAGAACCATCCCAGCAATTAGAGATTTTTTTGATATTTGGTATGTAAAACAATTTTGAAATTTTGATTTTGAAGATAAAGATTTTAAAAAATTACTTGAAATAAAACTCAAAGAAGTAGATTACAAATATACACTAGAAGAAAATTTTGAAAATTTAAAAAAACAAGTTGAGACAGACTTAAAACCAGTTTTGAATAATGATTTCTCGTTTGATTTTGAGGAAATATATAAATTTATTTTATCATTTAAAAAATAAATATGAAACAACAAATTTCAAGAATTACCGACATATTAAGAAGAGATGATGGTATCTCAGGTGCTATGCACTACACAGAGCAAATCAGCTGGATTTTATTTTTAAAATTTTTAGATGACTATGAACAAAGAGAAAATGATAATGCTTTTTTGGATGGAAAAACTTATAATTATATCTTAGAAGAAAAATTCAGATGGAAAACCTGGATAAATATGCAAGGCTGAAAAATCTCTTGAGATGACTTAAAAGACTTCGTAAATAAAGAGTTATTTCCGTATTTAAAGAGCTTTAGAAACATAAATGAAGATTATCACTCAATCAAGTATAAAATCGGAGAAATCTATCATTTTATCGATAATAGAATAGAAAGCTGACATACACTTAGAGAAATACTTGATATTATTGATGATTTAAATTTTCAAAAACAAGAAGACCTTTTTGAGCTCTCACATATTTATGAAGATTTGCTTCAATGAATGGGGAATGATGGATGAAATAGTTGAGAATTTTATACTCCTAGAAGTATCATCAAAATAATGGTGGATACTATCGACCCAAGAATTGGACAAACGGTATATGACCCATCAACGGGAAGTTGTGGTTTCTTGATTGAGGCTTTCAATCATATGAATAGTCAAGAAAAGAATGATAAAGAGCTCGAATTTTTGAAAAATAAGACTTTTTTCTGAAACGAAAAAACGGGACTTGCCTACATTATGTGAGTGATGAATATGATTTTACACGGGATAAATAACCCAAATATTAGCAAGAAAAATACTCTTACTCAAGATATCAGACAAATTCAAGAAAAAGATAGATATGATATAATCCTTGCAAATCCTCCTTTTGGATGAAAAGAAAAAGAGCTTATTCAAAATAACTTCCCATTCAAAACCAATGCAACGGAAATGTTATTTTTACAACATATCTACAAAAATCTAAAACTTTGAGGAAAAGCCTGAATTATTATCCCAGAATGAGTTTTATTTAATACTGGAAATGCTTTTCAAGATATCAAAAAAGAATTGCTAGAAAACTATAATCTTCATAGTATTATCTCTCTTCCAGCCTGAGTATTCTTGCCTTACAGCTGAGTAAAAACAAATGTGATTTTCTTTGATAGGGAATGAAGTACGAAAGATATTTGGTATTACGAAATCAATCTTTGAAGAACTTTGACAAAAAATAAACCTATCACCTACGAAGAAATAAAGGATATTCCAAATTTACTCAAAAAAAGAGAAATTTGAGAAAATTCTTGGATTATAAATGTAAAAGATATAAAAGATTATGATTTATCAGCGAAAAATCCAAATAAAGCGAAAGAAGAAGTTTTAAGAAGCCCACTTGAAATCATTGAAAATATTGAAAAAAATGATGATGAAATAAAAGTGTTGGTTAGCGAATTGAGAAAGATTATAAAATAGCAAAAAAGACCTAATTTTTAGGTCTTTTTTTGGGTCTATACTAAATTATTCTAAAGAATATTTCTTTTTCATTTCTTCTATTCAATCATTTAAATCAACTTTTCGAATGAAATAAGTAATATAAATATCTTCAATATTATCAACAGGAAGTATTATTCAGTCTTTATTTATTGCAAAGGCATAAGAGTTACCTTGGTCTTCTAGTATTTTTGCTCATAAAGGGTATTGTTCATTATCAGTATATAAATCATAATAAGTTAAATCAAAGTAAGTATTGTCGTATAAATCTGCAAAAGTATCAAAAGAAATAAAATTTTCATTCATATTTTTAAAGTTATAAAGTAAAATTAATAAAGTATTTATTGGTAAATATTTTCGTATCTAAAATTTAAAACAATATCTTCCACATCTTTCAGCTCGTTGCTTTCAATTTTTTGCCTCATATATTCTTTAAAGCGAACTATATCGAAGTAGTTATCAAAAAGCTTACTTTTTTCACTTAAATCTGAAATAAAAATATAAAAAATCAGCCAATCATCTCAGTAATCTTTTTCTTTTAATTTTAATAATTCGATATAAAACTTTTCAAAGTCTTCATTGCTAAATTTTACTTCTTTTGACAATATTTTCTTTATTTCATCTTTTGAACTAGAGCAAAAATCTATATAAATATCCATATACATATTTGAAAAATCTACGGTTTCATTTATCCTAGAATATCACCACGGTAAAGTATAAATAACTTCGATATTTTTTCCATTAATATCCTCAAATTTACCGAATTTAAAGTCATTTATATCTTTATCATAATAAATTATCAAATCAATTTCACTGTTTACAAAAAGTTGCTCTCTAAATATATTTTCTCTTAAACTAGAGATAAATAATATTTGCCTTATATTAAAAGTATTTTTATTAATTTTTCACATTTTTAAGAAAATTAAAAAATAAATGTTGTCACATATTCTAAACACACAAAAATTTTTAAATTATCTATACTTTTATATGAAAATATGTATAATGATGAGCAATTTATAATTTAATTTATATTTATTATGGTTATATCAAAAACATCGAGAACTAAAATCAAAAAAATAGAAAATATAGAAGAAATAGAATATGTAATTTATGTGAGAAAATCAACAGATGAGGCATCAGGAAAACAAACGCAATCAATTGAAGACCAAATTAGAGTTTGTTATAATTTTGCTTTGGTTAACAATATAAAATTAATGGAAAAAAACTCACTTTTTTCTCATTTTGATTTTAAAGAAAATGAATTTCTTTGACTAAAAAAGAAAACCAGTACTGAAACTATCGAAGATGAAGCATTGAGAGAAAAAACTCAAAATTTATTCATTATAGAAGAACAAAAATCTTGAAAAACACCAGGAATAAGGAAAAAATGGTTAAAACTTATTTCACTCATTAAAACCTGAAAAATTAAATGAATTTTATCATATTCACCAGATAGACAAGCGAGAAATATGGTTGAATGATGAGAGATTATCAATTTGGTAGATGAAGGAAAAGTTGATTTGAAATACACAAATTTTCACTTTGAAAATAATGCAAGTGGGAAAATGATGCTATGAATGTGGTTTGTGTTTTCTAAGCAATATTCAGACAAACTAAGTGAAGATAGTGCAAGATGAAGTTATTCTGCCCACGCAAAATGAAAAGCTGTTTGAATATATAAAATGGGGTATTATATAGATGAGGAAACAGGATATCATATGCCACATCCAGTGAATTTCCCCCTTATGAGAGAAGCTTTTATGATGAAATTGAAAAATGAAAGTGATGAAAATATTGCAAAATATTTAAATGATAATTGATTTAAAAGGGAATTTAAAAATGATAAATGAAGAGAGTGAAAAGCTATGGATACGAAACTTTATCAAGTTTGGAGAGACTCTTTTTATTATTGAGTTTTTGTCTATTGAAAACAGGAAGTAGATTTAAGAGAAAAAAATGATTATTATGAACCTCTTATTACAGAAGATGAATTTACTCAACTTATATATCAAATATGAGGAGTTTGAGAATGAAAATTGGTAAGAACACAAAATAAAGTAAAACCACATATTGATGATATAATGGCGATACATAATGAAATGCTTATTACAGAAGATGGAAAGTATAATTTTAATTGTACTTTACCTAATTTCGAAAAAAGATTTGTTCCTAAACTTAAAGAATTAAAACAACAAACAGGAAATAATAATTTGGATTATTGAGATATAGTTCAACCACATCAAATAAAATATGCTTGTAATCAAGTAAAATTAAGTATTACATACGAAGAAATAGAAAAAGAAATCTTAAAATTACTGAAAAAAATAAAAATAACAGAGGAAGATTATTGAAATTTGTTAATCCTTATCAAAGAAAGAATTGATAGGGGGGATTTTGATATAAAAGAGCAAAAAAGGTTGTTAAATATACAAATTTGAAAAATGGAAAACAAATTAAAAGATTTTATTAAAAATAATCTTTGAAAAATGAGAGATGAAAATGAAGAAACGATTTATCAAGAAGAAAAAAAGAAAATAGAAAAAGTTTTAAATGATTTAAATTCAGAAGTAAACAATGTAAATCAAAAAAATAATGATATTTTATTTAAATATGAAGTTATCACTGATTTACTAAGAAATGCCTCTGCTATCTATAAAAAGGCTTCTTATGTTCAAAAGAGAAAAATTAATGAAATTCTGTTTTTGAACATAAAAATAACCCCTCGTAAGTCTGTTATATTAGAGCTTAACGAGGGATTAGATTTTTTTTTAACATAAATGGTGCCGAGTGCGAGGATTGAACTTGCGACACACGGATTTTCAGTCCGCTGCTCTACCACTGAGCTAACCCGGCTTAGGTTTGCTTTTAAAGCTTTGTTATTATATAGAAAAAAAATATTATGCAAATTTATTTTGTAATTTTGTAATTTTAAAAGTTAAAATGTCACTATCGTAAAAAATAGAAATGTCACTA
>JBLJBH010000002.1:0-30587 GCA_047637875.1 Patescibacteria group bacterium | reverse complement strand
AGTGACATTTCTATTTTTACAAAAAGGGTGACATTTCTATTTTAAAATAACATTTATTTTGTAATTTTTTTATTTTTTTGTATAATCCTGCCATAATTTAGGAATTAATAAAACAATTTTATGAAAATACAAGTCTGCACAGGAAAATCTTGTAAAGGAAAGTTTAGTGAATATATAATTAAAAGAATTAATGGAGATATAGAAAAATTTCATCTAGATAATGTTTCCATTGAATCTTGTCCTTGTTTATGAGATTGTAAGATTTGACCAAATGTAATAATTGATTGAAAAAAAGAAAACTACTGTGATCCTATAAAAGTTTCAAGAATAATGTTTGAGAAAATTAAACAAAGAAAATCAAACCAAAAAGAATCTAAAAAAGATAATGAAAATGATAATAATAACTAATTTTAAAATATGTTGCATGTTTATAATACACTTTCCAGAGAATTAGAAAGATTTAAACCTTTAAGACAAGAAGAAGTAAAAGTTTATTTCTGTGGTCCAACTGTTTATAATTTTGCACACATTTGAAATTTAAGAACCTATGTTTTTGAAGATTATGTCATAAAAACTTTGAGATTTTTATGATATAGAGTGAAAACTACTATGAATATCACTGATATTGATGATAAAACTATCAGAGATAGTCAAAAATCTCAGGAAAATTTGGATGTATTTACAAAAAAATATAGCAATTATTTTTTAGAAGATTTAAAAAAACTCAATATTACTTTAGCTGATAATATTGTGCCAATTTCTACTTTAATAGATGAAATGGTTGAAATGATAAATGGACTTATAAAAAGATGATATGCTTATTTATGAGATGATGGAAGTATTTATTATGAAATAAAAAAATTTAAGAAATATTGAAATTTAGCTCATCTTGATTTTTCTGGAATGAAAACTTCAGTCAGAATTAACAATGATGAATATGATAAAGAAAATGCAGCAGATTTTGTATTATGGAAAGCATATAAAGAAGATGATGGACAAAATTATTGGGAAAAAACATTTGATTTTAATGGAGAGAAAAAAATATTAAAATGAAGACCCGGTTGGCACATAGAATGTTCTGCTTGTAATATGAAATATTTTTGAGCACAAATAGATATTCATATGGGATGAGTTGATTTAATTTTCCCACATCATCAAAATGAAATAGCTCAAAGTGAATGATATACTGGAAAAACTTTTTCAAAATATTGGATTCATGCAGGACATCTTTTAGTGAATGGAAAAAAAATGGCGAAATCAGCAGAGAATTTTTATACTATAAAAGATTTAGAAGAAAAATATTTAACTAACCCATCCCTAACCCTTCCCTTAAATCTAAAGGAAGGAAAAGTAACAGCTTCAGTTTTATATAGGGCTATTCGTCTTTCTTTTATGAACGGGAAATACAGAGAAAGTGTTGATTTCTCTTTTGAAAAATTAGAACAAAATTTTAACACTATTAAGAAAATTGATGAAGCTTTAAAAAAACTTGATAGAGTGATGAAAACTTGAACTTTAGAAGAAAAAAAGTTTAGAAGAGATTTTAGGGAAGAACTACAAGATTTTATTGGAGAATATTGTGAAAAACTAGAAGATGATTTTAATATGCCAGAAGCTCTTTCAATTTTCTTTATGTATATTACTTTTGCTAATACTCAACTAGATAGTGGAGAGCTTTCTATTTGAGAAGCAAATGCACTTTTTGATATGTTTAAAACATTTGATAGTGTTTTATGAATTTTAGATTTTGAAGTATTGAATACACAAGAAATTCCAAATGAAATTATGCAAAAGTTTGAAGCAAGAAATACTGCAAAAAAAGCTAAAGACTTTGCTTTAGCAGACACATTAAGAGATGAACTTTTAAATCTTGGTTATAAAATAATTGATGATAGAAGTTGAAGTAGAGTAGAGAAAATTTAAATTAATCAGTGATTTTCCAAAGTCTCAATTTGAGACTTTTTTAGTATTTTTTTAAGTTCCTCATCATTTTGTATATCAGATATACTTCAATAATGTTTTAAAAGTTTGCTTCTAGTTTTTGGTCAAATCCCAGGCAATTCTTCTAAAATATTTTTTTTACTTGCTTTTATTCTACTGTCACGATTGAAAGTAATAGCGAAACGATGAGCTTCGTCTCTGATTTTTTGAATCATTCTGAGAATATTTGACTCTTTATCTATTTTGATACTTTCTGACACTCACGGCATGAAAAGTTCTTCTTCTTTCTTTGCAAGTGATACAAGTTGAAGTTTATTAAATAATTCTAAAAATTCTTTATTTTCTTCTTTTGATTTTTCTTTATTAATTATCTCAATTACACTTGAAAGTTGTCATTTTCATCAATCAATAATTATTAAATCTGGTACAAATCAAGTTTTTTTGATTTCAGCTAAACGACGAGTCATAATTTCTCTCATAGAATCAAAATCGTTGATTTCTCAAGTATTTAGTGTTTTTATTTTAAATTTTCTATATTTTTGTGGATTTGTTTTTCAGTTTTCTATGACACTTCTTGAGGCTACTGTATGATTTCCTGAAATATGAGAAATATCGTTACATTCAAAAATGATATTTTTATTTATTTGTTTATAACCTAAAATCTCTAGCAAATCTGCCATATCTTTTTTTGTAAAGCCTTTTACTGAAAGTCATTCAAGATGTTTTTTATATGCAAATTCAAACGCATTTTTATAAGCAAGGTTTAAAATATCAGCTTTCTCTCAGATTTTTGGAATAATTATTTTTAGTTTTAGTTCATCTAAAATATCTTTGTCTAAATTTATTTCACGAGGTAAAATTAAGGCCAATTTTTTAGAATTTTCTAGATAATTATTTTCTATAAAAAACTTTATACTTTCTTCTAAATCTTGCAATTTATCCTCGATTTCAAAATTGTAAATTCAAGTAATTTTTTCATTTCTAACTTCTATTTTTGATATATAAAATTTATCATATTTTTCCAAGAAATTTATGATATCAGTATCAAAACCGATAATATCTCTAACTATTTGATTTTGATTTAGACTTTCAATTGAAGCAATATCTTCTTTTAATTCTGAAGCTTTTTCAAATTCTAGATTTTTAGCATAATTTTGCATTTTTACTTTTAAATCTTTTATGACTTCTTCAAAATCTCAGTTTAAAAAGTTTTTAATATTTTTTATACTATCATTGTAATTTTTTGTATTTTCTTCTTTAAGTAAGCAAGGACCAGCACATCTTCCAATATAATAATCTATACACGGAATTTTTGATCAATTAGTGGTTTTGATTTTAATATTATTAACCCATCAGTCCTTTGGACAGCTTCCCTTAAGTCTAAGGGAAGCATTTTTCGTAATTCCTTCCCTTAGGCTTAAGGGAAGGTTAGGATGGGTTATATTTTCATTTTCAAAAACTATATTACAACTTCTATGTCCAAATATTTTTTTTGTAACTTTTATAATATTATTCACATAGTTTGAGCTAATATAAGGTCCAAAATATTCTCAAGATTTAGTTTTAATTCTTGTTTTTATAACTTTTGGAAATATATCTTCAGTGATTTTTATGTAAGTATGATTTTTATCATCTTTCATCAAGATATTGTATTTTGGTTTATATTTTTTTATGAGAGTAGTTTCAAGTAAAAGACTTTCAATAGCAGTATTGGTGATAATAGTTTCAATTTTTTCTATCTCATCAACCATTTTTTTCTTGGCAAAATTTAGCTTTGATTTTCAGTTAAAATATGAATTTACTCTTGAATGTAAATTCACAGATTTCCCAATATAAATTATCTTTCAGGATTTGTTAAAATACTGATATACTCAAGGAAGTTTTGGGATATTTTTTAGTATTTCTAATAAATTATTCATATTTTACTCACTTAAATCAATAGCTCATCATTGTTTTTTTACTTTTTTTATAAGTTCTTGTCTTTCTTCACTATCATCTTTTTTATATCAAGATTTTCATAAATAATCTTCAACAACTCCTGAAAGTGCTCTTAAAACAGTTTCAAAATTCTGTTCTTTAAATCATTCTATATCATTTTCTTCCTCTTCTTCTTTTTTATGTTTTTTTAATATTTTATCAATAATTTGTAAAGTGTCAAAAGCTTTAGTAGCAGAGTTTAATAAAAAATTATCTCATCATCAAATTTTATGAATCACAATATCTCATTTTCATAAAATTGTATCTATAAAACCAGTTTGTATTAATTCAAGTCATTCTATATTTCTATATTTTACTGATATTGATGAACTTGAAAATAATCTCCAACTCAATTCAATAACTCAATTTTCTGTAATAATCCAAACATCATTATACCAATCAAAAATATCATAAATATTTTTTATAAATATTGAAATAATGAAAATTTCTAATACAAAAAAAGGAATAATTGATTGTAATAATTCTGAATTATAATATAAAAAAGTAGGTAAAATAACTCAAAAGAAATAGTTTAAAATAATTGTATTAATTATCACAATAAAATGTTTGTGTGCAATTTCTATAATTTTTTCTCATTCACTTATATATGAACCGAAAAATTTTTGATCAAATTTATTCATTTAATAGTAATTATATTTAAAAAGCTTATTTTATATTATTTAAAATTTATTATAACTATTTTTTTCAATTATCAATTACTTTTATTTGTTTTTGTTTATTTTTTGTGCTATAATTACTTCTGTAAATTTAATTATTAATATTTATTTATGTACCCAATAAAAATAAAAGAAAAGTATGAACAAAACAATTTATCAAATTTATGACATAGATTTTCAGTTCCATATTTATGAACTTATATAAGTGGAGATTTTAGAGAAAATGTTTGAAGTCATCCTGGAGTAGATATACTTCCAGAAACAAAAAATCAAGATGTATACAGTGTTTTAGATGCAGAAGTATTTAAAACTTGAGAAGATTGAGCTTATGGAAAATATGTTTTTTTAGAACATAAAAATGCAAAAAATCCAGATGATTTATCAAAAACTACAACTTTATATAGTTGTTATCAACATTTAAGTGAAATAAAAGTAAATGTTTGAGATAAAATAAAAGAAGGTCATATTATATGAAAAACTTGAAATACTTGAAATAGTTTCGGGGAACATTTGCATTTTCAAATAGATAAACAAGAAGCTCCATTTCATGCTTATTGGCCATTTACTTGAGCTGAAGCAAAAGCTTCAGGACAATCTTTTTCTGGATGAGTAAATATCTGACTTGGAATTGAAAAAGCTCGTATGTATACTGTAAACCCACTCGTTTATCTTGATAAACTAGAAGAATATAGGTCAAAATCAGATATGACTATTCCAAAAGTTGAAGAAATAAAAATAGAAGAAAAAATAAATGAAATAAAAACAGAGCCAACTCCTATTATAAAAGAAGAAAAAATAGTTTTAGAAACTCCAATTTTATCAACTGAAAAAGAAAATATTATTTCTACTCCAAAAGTTGAAGAAATAAAAATAGAACCAACTCCAGTTATAAAAGAAGAAAAAATTGAAATGTTGAAAAATGATGATAATATTATTGTTTCAAATCCGACACTAGATTTTTTATCTGATGAGAACAAAAAAAAACTTTAAAGATTTAAATTCAAATGATAAATATTTTTCATATATTAATTCTTTAGTAGAAAAATGATTTATAACATGATTTTGAGATAATACATTTAGACCTCAAAGTTCTATTACAAGAACTGAATTTTTAAAATTATTATTTTTAGTTGCAGGAAAAGAACTTTCTACAGATAATAAAGATTATTTTACGGATTTAAAAGTTTGATGGCAAAAAAAATATATAAATACTGCTGTTTGACTGAAACTTGTTTCAACTTCAAATAAAAAATTTAATCCAAATGGAAATATTTCTAGAGTAGAAGCTTTGAAAATATCTATTACACTTTTTGTTTGAGAAATAAATTTAGCATTTTCACAAGAATTAAAAGATGTTTTCTGAACGGAGTGGTATTCTAAATATGTTGAATATTCTATAAATAATGATTTGATACCAATTGTAAATAATTGTTTTTCTCCAAATAAAAATATAACTAGATATGAAGTTATTTGAATGTTAAAAAAATTATCTTGAAATTAAAAAAGAGGAAGGACCGGCTTGTGGGCCGGTTTTTATATTCAAATTTTTATTTTGAAATTTTAAAAAAATATATAGAATGCAATATATTTTTAATACTATTTTTATGGCAAAATTTTATGATACACTTTTATGAGAATATATAGAAAATCCTTGAAGAAAAGGGCTTTCTCTAGATGACTTATCTGAAAAATATTTTGATTATCGTATGATATCGTATGATAATGTGACCAATAAATGAGAATTAAATTTTAGTGAAGTAAATTTAGATATTGCTGCAAATTATTCAGCAGAAGATGTTTATATAACCTCAAAAATTTATGACAAACAAGTTTCTTCTTGAGTTATAAATGATAAAGTATTAAATGAAATAGAAATTCCATTAATTGAAGTTTTAAAAAATATGGAAATTGCTTGAGTGAAAGTTTCCTTGGAAAAATTAAATGAAATATGAGAAATTTTAAAAACTGAAATAGAAAAAGAAGAAAAAATCATTTTAGATATTGCTTGAGAGAATTTTAATATAAAATCTCCTAAACAAGTTTGAGATATACTTTTTGGAAAAATGTGACTTCCAGAATGAAAAAAAACAAAAACTTGATTTTCAGTTGATAACGAAGTTTTAGAAAGTCTTGCTTTTAAATATCCAATAGCAAAACACATAGTAAATTATAGACAATATACAAAACTACTTTCAACTTATATAGAGTGACTTTGAAAATTAATCTTAAAAGAAACTTGAAAGATTCATACTTCTTATAATCAAACTATTGCAGCAACGTGAAGACTCTCTTCAACAAATCCTAACTTGCAAAATATTCCATCATCAGTTTGAATTGGTTGAACTATTAGAGAAGCTTTTATTCCTTTTAGTGAAAATGATGTACTTATATCTTTTGACTATTCTCAAATAGAAGTAAGACTTTTAGCTATAATGAGTGAAGATGATAATCTTTTATGAAGTTTTAAACAATGACTTGATATCCATGCTAATACTTGATATTTTTTATTTGGAAAAGATGAATTAACAACGGATGAAAGAAGAATAGCAAAAGCTGTAAACTTTTGAGTAATTTATTGAATTAGTCCGTTTTGACTTTCAAAAATGATTTGAGTATCACAAAG
Source organism: Patescibacteria group bacterium (assembly GCA_047637875.1). GTDB lineage: Bacteria > Patescibacteriota > Gracilibacteria > BD1-5 > UBA6164 > UBA7396. The sequence continues at coordinate 23,369 of JBLJBH010000002.1, read as the reverse complement.
TGAAGCGCGTGAATACATAAATAAATTTTATGAAAAATACCCGAAAGTTTTAGATTTTTTTGATAAAACTATAGAATTTTGTGAAAATAATTGATATGTTGAAACTTTATTTGGAAGAAAAAGATATATTTCTTGAATCAATGATTCTAATGCAATTATAAAAAAAGCATCTGAAAGGGAAGCTATAAATATGCCAATTCAGTGAACTTCAGCAGATATCATAAAAATTGCAATGATAAAAATTGATAAATTTTTGCGTGATAAAAATCTAAAATCAAAGATGATTATGCAAGTACATGATGAACTTGTTTTTAATGTCCCACATCAAGAAATTGAAATAATTGAAAAAAATATTAAACAAATAATGGAAAATATTATAACTGCTCCAATAAAACTAATAGTTGATTTCAATACTTGAAAAAATTGGAGAGAATGTAAATAACCTAACTTAAAAACCTATGTTAACACCAGCAATGCAACAATATCATTATATAAAACAAGAGTATTCAGATGCTATCATATTTTTTCGTATGTGAGATTTTTATGAAATGTTTTGAGAAGATGCTCATATTGCACATAAAGTTTTATGAATAAATATTACTTCTAGAAATAAAAATGCAAAAGATCCAGAAGCTTTGGCTTGAATCCCTTATCATGCAAAAGATAAATATTTACCACAACTTGTAAATGCTTGATATAAAGTAGCAATTGTTGAGCAAGTTTCAGATCCAAAATTAAAATGAATTGTAAAAAGGGAAGTTGTTAGAGTTGTTACTCCATCAACTTTGAGTTTAGAAGGAGATATTTATGATAATTTTGATTCAAATATTATTATTGCAATTTCTCACGCAAAAGATATTTTTGGGCTGTCTATTTTGGATATTTCTTCAAATAAATGGCAAACTTGCGAGTTTAATAATTTTACAGAACTACAAAAAGAACTTTTTAAAATAAATCCAAAAGAAGTAGTTTTGGATAAATCTCTTTTTAGTGATGAAAAAATCAAAGAAACTCTACAAAAAAAATATTCGTTGAATATTTATTATTTTGAACTGAAGGATGATGCAAAATCTAAACTTTTAAATCATTTTAAAACAAAAGATTTAAGTTGATTTTGAATTGAAAAAAGTTTAGAATCTATAAAATCATCAGCACTTCTTTTATCTTATTTAGAGTTAAATCAGAAAAAGACACTTTCTAATTTGCAAACTATTTGAGTTTATTCAACTTCAAATTTTTTAGAGATTGATAGTTCAACTATAAAAAATCTTGATTTGATTTACAATTTTTCAACTTGAAGTGAGATATCTGGAACTTTATTTTGAATTTTAAATCAAACAAAAACTTCAATGTGAAAAAGATATTTGCGTGAAAATATTTTAATGCCTTTGAAAGATGAAAAAAAGATAAAAGAGAGACTTGATTTTGTAGAGGAATTTTTGAAAGATAAAATACTTCTTGATAAAGTTAGAGAACATTTGTCTTATATTTCTGATATAGATGCTATACTTAATAGATTGGCTTTGGATAGAGTTTCTCCGCGTGATTTATTAAATTTAAAAAAATCTTTACAAGCAATAGTCTTTGTATATAATGCCATTTCTTCAAGTGAAAATGAAAAACTTAAGAAATTAATTATGTAATATTTTAAAACATGAACACTGAATTAAAACAGGCAAGTTGAGTATTAAAAGAAAAAATAGCACAGAGAAGGTCTTGAACTTTATTTCGTTTAGATTGAGATGTTTGAGTTAAAACAGATAAAATTATTCAAAATCCTACACTTTCTAAAAAACCAGTAGAAATTCCTCCATCAAAAAGTAAAAAAACAACTGAAGAAATCTTAAATGAATTATTAGAATTGTGAAAAGAAATTGATACATTAACAAAAATGCCAATAAATCTTGCTGAAAAACACTGAGTTACTCAAGAAGTTGCATCTCAAGTTTTATATGCAATTGAGGATTTAAAAGACGATGAATATCAAAAAAAAGAATTATTAGATTTTTTGGATCAATGAAAATGTGTAAATCTTTTTCTAAAATGATTTGAATATTTTAAGGTATTGAAAGTTTGTTCTACTGATGCATGAAATGATATTTTTGTTGTTAGTTTTAAACCAAACTGATGAAAAAAATCACCCGCACAAAGATTAATTATAAAATTTGAATTTCCTATAAGAAAATGATCTTATTTACAATTATATGATGCAAATAGTCAAAATAAATTATGAAGATTTGTAGTAGAAAGTTTAGAATTACATAAAAAATCTATTATTGATAGAGTTTTAACAATATGGAAGTCTTAATTAAACGTGAAAAACAGCTGCCAAAGGCAGCTGTTTTTCAATCAACAGGAATGTATTTGATTTTTATCCCGAGAGCTTTTTCATCTTTCATATCATCAATTAATTGCATAGTTGGTGAAGGATGATTTTTGTTACGGTTTTTATTTCCAGGTAAAGCTCCTCTTGTAATTCCGCGAACAGAGTCTCTTCCTTTCAAGTATTTAGTTTCTAGAGCAAGATTAATTCCTGTTTCTCCTTTTTTTTCGTCGTTCATTTCTAGGTACCCCAAAAAATATTGACATTTTTAGTATATTATTAATTTTCTAAAGTCAATCGTATTTACATTGATTTTAAAAGAAAAATTTATATAATCTCAAAAATAATATTACTATAAAATATATGATTTATTTATTTGTTTGAGAAAATTATTTTAGGAAAAAACTTTTAAATACTTGGAAAGAAAGTTTTAAAACAAAATTTAGTGAACACAATATTATTCATATTTCAAATGTTTTTGATTATGATTTTTCTTTTTTTGAGCAAAATCTTTTATCAAGCTGATTTTTTAGCGAAAAAAATCTTTTTATAATTGATGATTTTCCTTTTGGATGAGATGAAGAAAATAGTGAAAATATAGTAAAATTACAAGAATATTTTTTAAATATTTTACCAAAAATAATTAAAGAAAATATAGTTGTTTTTAATAGTTTAAAAGCTGATAAAAGATCAAAACTTTATAAAAAGATTTTAGAAATCTGAGAAGTAAAAGATTTTTTGATAAATGATGAAACATCACTACAAAAAAAACTAAAAGAAGTTTATAGTTCACAAGTTTCGGGTAGTGCTATAAATAAAATGATTGAGCTAAAATGACTTAATTTTTCTTCTATTTCTAAAGAATTTGATAAAATTTTAATTACAAAAGATTTTATAGAAGTTGAAGATTTAGCTTTAATTACAAAAGATATTGAAGAAAGTATTTTTGAAATAATAAATGATTTACTAAATCTAGAAACAAAAAAATCAATTTTAAAATTAAGAGAACTTTCTTCCTCACTTGATAATCCATATTTGCTTTATAATTCGCTATCATCAAATCTAAGAGTTTATTTTTATATTTTTAAACTAAAATTACTTTGAAAATCAAATACTGAAATAAAAGATATTTTAGAACTTTGAAATAGAAGTTTTTTGGTTGATAAAAGTTATAAGATAGATAAACAAAAATTTTTAGATATCTATGAAAAAATTGCTTGAATAGATGCAAAAATGAAAACTTGAAAATTAATTTGAAGTGAAAATGAAGATATGATGTATGAGATTGAGAGATGTTTAGTTGTTTAAAAATTAAATTATGCTTGAAAACTTAATTTTTTTAAATCCTGAATTATGAATTATATCATTTTTTATTTGAATGATATTTTTGTATTTTTATTACAAAACCAAAAACTTTGCTTCAAAATTCAAGTTTATTTCTGATTTAGAAGCTGTTTTTTGAAGTTCAAAAAGATATTTTTTTATAAATATTTTATTGATATTTATAATTATTTTGTTTTTTTCACTATTAATAGCAAATCCAAATCTAAAACAAACAAAAACGAAGCAAATAAAAAATGGTATTGATATAGTAATAGTTTTTGATTTATCATATTCTATGCTTGCTAAAGATATAAAACCAGATAGACTTGAAGTAGCAAAACAAGTAATTTCAGATTTCAGTAAAGAATTAAAAACTGATAGAATTGGGCTTGTTTTATTTTCTTGAAAACCATTTACTTCAATTCCATTAACTTTTGATTATAATTTTGTAACTAACTATATAAAAAATATTACAATTGATAATATTAATCAAGATTATCAGCATTTACAATGAACTGCTATTTGAGACTGACTTTTATATTGAGCAAATTTATTTGATGATAAAGAAAATAGGGAAAAAGTAGTTGTACTTTTTACCGATTGAGAAGCAAATAGATGAATAGACCCAATTGATGCTGTAAAATATTTAAGAGAAAAAAATATAAAAATTCATACTGTTTGAATCGGGTGAAATGAAGATACTTATGTTGAAGTAAAAAACATATATGGAACACAAAAAATTTGAATTTGATGAATTGATGAAGAAAATCTTAAAACACTTGCAAAATTAACTAACTGACTTTATTATAGAGCTGATAGTGAGGAAACTTTTAAACAAATATTTGAAAAATTAAACTTATTACAAAAAAAAGAGATAGAAGTGGAACAATTTGAATTATTTTTACCGTATTATAAAGTTTTTGTTTATATTTTGTTTTTTTTAATAACATTTTTTACTATATTTAATTTTTACTATTTTTTAAGAAGATAATATGATTTATTTTTGAATAATTATTTTTTTGATTTTGAGTATTTATATTTATTTTTTTTATAAAGATAAGTGATTTATTTTGATGTCAAAAAATTGATTAGCTTCAATATTTTTGATATTTTCTTTAGTATTTTCTTTAGTTTCTTTTTTTAGTTATAATATAAATTACAATCAAAAAATAAAAACAAAAACATCAGATATAGTTTTTGTTTTAGATGTTTCAAAAAGTATGTTAGCTTTGGATTATAACGAAAAATCAAGACTTCAATTATCAAAAGAATTAATTCAAGATTATATAGTTAAAAATCCAAATAATAGATATTCTTTAACAATATTTTCTTGAGATGCAACTAGTTTAATTCCTTTAACTTATGATAAAAATATATTTTTAACTTTTTTGGCTTCAGCTGATGAAAAGTCTATATTAAAATGATGAACTAATTTTGAAGAAGCTTTAAAAATATCAACTGAAAGATTTAGTTGAGACGGGTGAGCTGTAGTTATTTTAAGTGATTTTGAACCAAACTTAACTACAAATGAAAAACAAAACATAATTAATTGATTAAAAGATATTAAAAAAGAAAATTTAAAGTTTTTCTGAATTTGATTATGATCTGAAAAATGAAATAAAATATTTGTATGATATGATATTTTCGGAGGAATTATATACTTAAAAGATAAGTTTTGAAAAGATATTATTACAAGATTTGATAAAGATTTTTTTAATTGATTTTTAGATAAATTAAATGCTTGAAAAATTATTATAAAAAATAGTGAAGATATTAAGAAAATAGAATTTTTTGATATTCCTTCAAATACACAAGAAATTGAAATGGTTGTAAAACAAGATTTTTCTAGGTATTTGATGATTTTAAGTTTTTTAAGTTTTTTGTGATATTTAATTTTATTTTATTATTTTGATAAAAAATGAAAATAAAGAAAATTATTATATGAGTTTTTTTTGTGATATTTATTTTATTAATACCAAGTTTTATATTTTTTTTATCAAACTTGGCTTTTTGACCATGAGATAATTATGTTTTTGCAAATTCTATAAATAAAAAACTTGAGAAAATATTTCCAAAAAACGATTTAATAAAACTAAAAAGAGCAGATTATTTTTATAAACTCTGAGAATTTGATAAGGCTTTAGAAAAATATATGGAACTTGATTGTTTAAACTCTGAGAATTGTTTTATACTAAATCATAATATTGCAAATACATACTACAAGATATGAGAATTTTCTTTAGATCAGAAAAAACTTGAATATTGGCAAAAATCTTTAAGTCATTATTCAAAAGCTTTAGATAATAAATATAATATAGAAACAAAGAAAAATTATGATTTTGTTTTAGATAAACTAAACAAATTAATGGAAGAGTTAAGAAAAAAAGAGCAAGAGAAACCTAAGCCTGAATCTGAAGAAAAACAAGAATCTCAAAAAGAAGAAAAAAAACAAGAGCAAGAAGAAAAAAAAGAGCAAGACTCAAATACTCAAAAAGAAGATAATGAAAATACTCAATCTTGAGAAGAACAACAAGAACAAGTAATTCCAAAATGAGAATCTCTAAAAATTGATGAAACTTCTGAGAAATTACAAAAACCATTATCAAATGAAGATAAACAAGAAATAGAAAAATATATAGAACAATTAAAAAAAGAGGAAGAACAAAATATTAATCTAAATAAACCAAAAGATAATAGAGATATTTTTGATATATTTGAAGATGATTTTTTCTTTGAATGATTTGATAAAAATGAAAATGATTGGTAAAAAAAGAAACGATTTTATCGTTTCTTTTTTTACATATCTTTTTTACATACCTGGAAGTCATCCTGCTGGCATATTAAGTCACATTTGAGACATAACTCATTGCATTTTTTCTGCAGCAACTTCTTGAGCTTTTTTAGTTCATTTATTAACTGCTTGCATTATAGCTTCTTCTAAAGCTTTTTTTTGAGATTCTGAAAGTCCTGGAATTAAATCTAGAGTTTCAAATTCAACTTTTTCAACTTTCATTTCTCAGTTTACAGAAATTACTAATCCATTAACTTCAGCTTCAATAATAGTATTTTCTAATTCTTTTTTAATTTTCATTGCTTCTTGTTGAAGTTTCATGAGTTCTCACATTTTTGACATATCCATAATTTTTTAAAATTAATGTTAAAATAAAAAAGTGGTGGTATTATAATTTTTTGCGTTTTTTTTGCAAATAAAAAAAAAATGTGTTACAATGCTCTTGTATTTTAATTTTGTAAATATTTAATTATGACTACAGCAATACAAAATGAAGAAGATTTAATCATTATTTGAGATGAAACATCAAATGATGTAAGTATGTTAGATTTTAATTTTACTCAAGATACTAATATTCAAACACAACAAGAACCAGTTAGTGATTTTGTAATTGATTTTGAGGATACTCCAAAAACAGAAGTAAAAACTGATTTTGTTTTAGATGAAACACCATCTTTAGAAACACAAGCAGTTTCAAGTGAAATTGATTTATTTAATATTTCAGAAGTATCTGAAGTTACTCCTGAATTAAACATTAATACAGAAGAAAAAAAGGATTCTTTAGAAATTGATTTTGGATTTGGTGAAGTATCTACACAAGAACCTAGTGCATTAGTTGAGGAAGATAATAAACAAGAAATTACTACAGATTTATTTGAAACTGGAGAAACTTTAAATCAAGAAATTACATCTGATTTATTTGGATGAGTATCAGAAGTTGAAACTAAAGTAACTCAAACTTTAAATACTTCTTTTGACAGAAATAGTATTTTAGATGAGGCAATTGCTAAAATGCAATCAAGAAAAACATCAATTGCTCAAACAAAATCTTCTAAACAATCAAAAGTTGATGATTTAAATGAACAAATTAAAGTATTAAAAAATCAAGTTTCTGATTTAGAAAAAGAAATAAAAGATATAGAAAAAGAAGATTCAGCTTTAGATTTAGATATAACATCTATTGAAAAGATGAAAGAAAGTGTTTTAGAAGTTTCTACTGATAGACCTAGAAAACACAATTTAAGTAACATTAAAAAATAATAAAAAGGATTTTAAAAATCCTTTTAATTTAATATTAATAAAATTTTAAAGTATGGCTAATTTAACAGTTTGACCGATTTTAGATCATTGCATAAAAATTTGAGCTTCTGATGTACATATGTCAGAATGAGAAAATATTTGATTTAGAGTTCATGGTGAGCTTTGAAAAGTTTCTTGAAGTCCTCTTGATTCTATAAAAGCTCGTCAAATATTACTTGAACTTCTAAATGATAATAAAGAAGCAGCAAAGGAATTTTTTGATAAAAGAGATGCAGATTTTGCTTATATTCATACTGATGGAACTCCATTCAGAGTGAATGCTTTTTTTAAATTATGAAAAATAGCTTTTGTAATGAGAAAAATAGCCTCAACTCCAAAAACAATCGAAGAACTTGGTCTTCCAAGATGAGTAGAAAAATTTACTAAAGCAAAATGATGACTTATTTTAGTGACTTGACCAACTTGAAGCTGAAAATCTACTTCTATGATTTCTATACTTGATGCTATAAATAAAACTAGAAGAGAACATATTTTAACTATTGAAGATCCAACAGAATTTATTTTTAAAGACAATCTTTCAATTTTTTCTCAAAGAGAAATAGGGAAAGATACAAAATCTTTTGCTACAGCTCTAAGAGCAGCAATGAGAGAAGATCCAGATATAGTAATGGTTTGAGAAATGAGAGATAAAGAAACAGTTGAAGCCGCTATGGAGTTGGCTGAAACATGACATTTAGTTATTTCAACTCTACATACTGCAGGTTCAGTTCAAACTATTACAAGACTTGTAAACTTTTTTCATCCAGAGTTACAACATTCTGTAAGATATAAACTTTGAGATATATTGTTTTGAGTTTTATCTCAAAGACTTATTCCAAAAATTGGTGGATGAAGAGTATGAATTTATGAAGTAATGATGATGACTTCAGGTATTAGAAACTTAATTCGTTCAGGGGATCTTGTACAAATAAATAATGCTATTGAAATGGGACAATCAGAATGAATGATTTCAATGAAAAATTATGCCGATAATCTTAGAGATAAATGAGTAGTAAATGAAGAAGATTATATAAATTATTTTATGGATGATATGTAAAAGAATAACCCATCAGCCTTTCAGTAAACTTCCCTTAAGTCTAAGGGAAGCCTTTTTTTAAATCTTTTTATTCCTTCCATTAGGCTTAAGGGAAGGTTAGGATGGGGTATTAAAAGTTTTGATTTCTTTGCGTTTTTTTATATAATCAGGCAAATTAGAATTAAAAAATAAATTATGAATATTATAAAAGAAAAAATTATCACTATTTTACAAGAGGAAATCAAAAAACTTTACTCAGTTGAACTTACAGAAATTAAACTCGATACTCCACCAAAAAAAGAACTTGGTGATTTTTCCTTTTGACCTTTTTTACTAGCAAAACCGACTTGAAAAAATCCTGCAATTATTTCTCAGGAATTGTCTGAAAAACTTAAAAATAACTCAAATTTCCTTGAATTAACTGTCGCTTGACCATATTTAAACTTTAAATTAAGTTATGCTTTTTATACAGAACTATTTTTAAATAAAAGTGTTAAAGTACCAAATATTTGAAATGGAAAAACTATTATAGTAGATTATATCGGAGCAAATGTATGAAAACCTCTTCATATAGGGCATATGTGTACTCCAAACCAAGGACAAGTGACATGTAATTTATTTAGACTTTTGTGATACAATGTTATCTGAGATAGTCATATTGGTGATTGGGGAATCATATTTTGAAAGCTTATTTTAGCTTACAAACTTTGGTGAGATGAAAATAAACTTAAAGAAAATGCAGTAAATCATTTATTTGAACTCTATGTAAAAATTACTGCTGAAATAGAAAAAGACGAAAGTTTAGAAGAAAAAACTAGAGCTGAATTTAAAGCACTTTCGCAAGGGGAATCAGAATCAGTAAAACTTTGGCAAGAATTTACTAGTTATAGTATTTCTGCTATGCAGGTGCAACTTGATAGATTAAATGTAAAACCAGATTTTGATATTTGAGAGAGTTTTTATGAAGGTATTTGATTGCCAAAAATGGGGAATTATCCTGATTTAAAACACAAAATGTCTGATATTGTAAAAGAACTTGTGGAAAAACAAGTAGCTACAAAAAACGAAGATGGATCAGTATGAGTGAATTTTGATGAAAAAACTAAAATTCCAAGTTGTATGTTAGCTAAAAGAGATGGAACTCACGGATATCTTGCTTCTGATTTAGCTGCGATTAAATATAGAGTAGAAAATTGGAATCCTGAAAAAATTATTTATCATGTTGATGTAAGGCAAGACCTTCATTTTAAACAAGTTTTTGAGATAGCAAAAAATGCTGGATGGACTCAGGAAGGACAAACTATTTTTGCTGGAAACGGATTTATTTCACTCAAAACTGGAGCGATGAGTACGAGAAAATGAAATATTATAAAACTTGATTCTTTACTTGATGAAGCCGTATATAGAGCTAAAAAAATACTACTTGAAAAAAATCCTGAAGTAAGTGAAAAAGATTTAGCCGAAATCTCAGAAATTATTTGAATCGGATCTATAAAATACTGATATCTTTCAAAATCAAGAACTACTGATATGATTTTTGATTGGGATGAATTTATGACTTTTGAAGGGAATAGTTTTCCGTATGTTGCCTATAGTTATGTAAGAGCTCTGAGAGTTTTAGAAAAATCATGAGTTTCTTTAGATGAAATTAAAAATTCAAAAATAAGTGAAAAATTTTCAAGTTCTGAACAAGTTTTACTTTATAAAGAAATTTCTGCTTTAAATGAAACTTTAATTTGAGTTTGTGAAAATATAACTCATCATAATTTAGTAATTTATGCTTATAATTTAGCAAAAAGTTTTTCTGCTTTTTATAATAATGTAAATATTTTATGAGAGGAAAATCCTGAGAAAAAAATGTTAAATCTTAAGTTAATTAATTCATACATTGAAACTCAAAAATTAATTTTTGATGTTTTAGCTATCAAATTACCAATAAAAATGTAAAAAAAGACCACCACAAGCAAAGCTTAATGGTGGTTAAAGTCTCTCCTACGAGGAATTAGTTTGGTGTGAAGAAAATACAAGTTGATTTTCTCCTTTACCTGATGTGTATTTTATTAAAACTATATATTATGTCAAAAGATAATATTCAAAAAGTAAATTATGATGAATTTGCCGGGACTTTTTCTCAATCAAGAAAAGATATGAAATGGGAAGAAATAGAGTATTTTTTAGAAAAGTATTCAGAAGAAATTGACGAAAAAAAGATTTTAGATATTTGATGTGGGAATGGAAGACTTTTAGATGCATTTATAAAAAGTCAGAATATTTTTGATATTGATTATTTTTGAATTGATGCATCTGCGTGAATGATAGAAGAAGCAAAAAAGAAATTTTTAAGTGATGATTTTTTAGTTTGTGATATGCTTGATTTAGATAGATTAAAAGTGAAAAACTTTGAAAGTATATTTTTTATTGCATCATTTCATCATCTTTTAAATCTAGAAGAAAGAATAAAAGTTTTAGAAAATCTTAAAAAAATAATACTTCCTTGAAGTTATATATTTATGACTAATTGGGCTTTAGAGAGCGAATTAAATAAAGAAAAATATGAAAAATCATTTATAGAAAGCTCAAAAAATGAATTTTGAAGTAAAGATTTTAATGTAAAAATTTGAGAATTTGAGAGATTTTATCACAGCTTTTCTTTGGAAGAATTAAATTATTTATTTGAAAAAAATTGATATGAAATAATAGAAAATAGACTTTTTGAAAATGATAGAAATTTTATAAGTATAATAAAAGCATAGTTTTAAAACTATGCTTATTTTTTTCTAAAATTTATATGTTCATAACTTTCAAAAATTTCTTCAATTATATCAATTTCTTCTATATATTTTTTAGATTTCTCAAAATCTACCCAAATTATTTCTATTGTTTCTTGCTCTTTAAAACTTCAAAATCATCAATATAAAATATCAGAAAATGCATCTAAATTTCTTCAAAATTTAAAGTCAATATTTTGCAAAAATAATTTTTCTATTTCATTATAAAAGTCATCTATATTTTTTAGATGACTTCAGTTTATTGTAAAAGTTTTCATACTAATTTGTAGCAAAATCAGTTATTGGATAAGGTATTCATTGATTTGATTCAGTTGTAGCATTTCATAATCATTCTTTTCAATTTTCTAAATATGTTTCACCATCTCAAATCAATGTTTTAGGACAAGCACTTGAATCTATACAAGAATTATTATCAAAATCTCAGGCTACATAACTTTCATATCATTCTCATGATTTTTTCTTTAAAGTTATTGCTATATTATAATAACTTCAAGAAGTTTTTGTTATATTCCATGTACTTGGTGTTTTTGGTTGAGCATATACTCAATAAACATATCTACCAATTCAATATTCAATCATTTTTTTATTTCCATCTCAAGTTAAAACTATATCTCATAATTCTGGATCGTATAAATCTTTTGATAAGTATTTTTTAGAAAAGTTTTCTCAAATTCAGATTACTCATTTAGCTCAGATTTGTTTTGCAGCATTCGTTCAAGTTCAGTAAACTACTCAACCTCATTTTATATCTGTAATTCAAGTTAAAGTTTTAATAGCTACATTATCATATTCAACTTTTATAGTATTACTTGCGTAAGCTTTTCAAGAAGAAGTTGCTGTAGCACCAGAATATCACCATAAATTAGTAGCTGAATAATCAAGTGGCATTGGATAATAATTATTATCAACTTTAAATTGTTGTAAAGCTGTTTCAATAGTTCAAATATCATTTATTTTTCTTGAGGCAATTGCTTTATCTGTTGCTCAACCAAAATTTTGATAAGCTACAACAGAAATAATTGCTAAAATAGTAATAACTACTAAAAGTTCAACTAACGAGAAACCTTTATTATTAAAATTTTTCATAAATTTATTTATTAATGATAAAAAAATTACAAGCAAATAATATTAGAATTAAGATAATTGTAAAGTTTTTTTTACTTTTTTAATAAAATGTATAAAATACAAGTCCAGATATATTAATTTTAAAAAATATGGAATCTCAGGAAATAAAAGAAATTGATTATACATCTGTGGATAAAAAAATAGATAAACTCATAAAAGAAGTTTGTCTATATTTGAATGAATTTTCTCCAGAATATGTAGAAAATGAAATTAAAAAAGCATATTTATTTGCTCGTGAAGCACATCACTGAGTTATGAGACTTTCTTGAGATCCATATATAAATCATCCTGTTGAAGCTACTCAAATATTACTTACTTTAAAACCTGATTTATATACTATTCAAGCTTGTATTTTACATGATGTTATTGAGGATACTCCAAAAACTTATGATGATATATTAAAAACATTTTGAGAAGAAGTTGCTTGAATTTGTGCTTGAATGGAAAAACTTTCAAAGGTTAGATATTCTTGAGAAGAAAGAACTATTTGAAGTTTAAGAAAAATGTTTGTTGCGATGAGTGAGGATATTAGAGTAATATTTGTAAAACTTTCTGATAGACTTCATAATATGAAGACTTTAAAACATCATCCAAAAAAAGAAAAACAAGAAAGAATTGCTCTCGAAACTTTAAATATTTATGCTCCAATTGCAGATAGACTAGGGCTTCATAAATTTAAAAATGAACTTGATGAAGAATGTTTTAAAATACTTTATCCTCAAGATTATAAAAGAATTAAAAAAGAATTAAATGATTCTAGAGAAACTATGATTTCTTTTAGAAAAAATGCAAAATTAGAAATAGATAATATATTAAAACCAACTTGAATTAATTATCAAGTAGATTTTAGGGTTAAATCAATTTATTCAATTTATAATAAACTTAAAAGAAAATGACTAACTAAGGTTAATGACTTATATGATTTATACTGAATAAAAATTTTGGTTGATGATATTCAAGATTGTTATAAAGTATTATGACTCATACATAGTGTTTGGGCTCCATTACCTAAAAGATTTAAAGATTATATAGCTCTACCAAAGCCAAATTGATATAAATCTCTTCATACAACAGTTATTTGACTTTTGCGTAATCATAGACAACAACCAACAGAAATTCAAATAAAAACTTTTGATATGGAAGTGAGATCAAGTATTTGAATAGCAGCACATTTTGAATATAAAGAAAAGTGATCAAGAATTGCTACAGATATTGATTGGGTAAAAGAATTAAAAGAATTAACACAATCTATGTGAAATAATGAATTTATGGATTCATTAAAAATAGATTTATTTAGAGATAGAATATTTGTATTAACCCCAAAATGAGATAATATAAACCTTCCAGCTGGTTCAACCCCTATTGATTTTGCTTATGAAATTCATACTGATTTATGAAATCATATAGTTATTGCAAAAATAAATGGACAGCCATCTCCTTTAGATAAAGAATTAAAAAATTGAGACATAGTAGAAATTATTACAGATAAAAATAAAAGACCAAATCCTTTTTATATTTCATTTGTGAAGACTGCAAAAGCAAAAAATTGTATAAGAAGTTTTCTCAGAAATGAGGACAAAGAATTACATATAGAAAGATGAAGAGAAATATTAAATAATTTACTTGAAAAAGCTTGACTTGATAAATTAGATAAAGATTTAACAGTTTTAAAAACTATTGATGATAGAAATTTCTCAGTAGAAGAAAGAATTGATTTACTTGAACAAATTTGAAATTTTTCAACAAATCCAAGTGCAATAGTTAAAAAAATATTTAAAACAAAAAAAATTCAATATAAACCAAAAACTACTAAAGAAAAAGATAATATTGAATTAATTCCTAGTAAATCAGAAAAAAAAGAAAAGCAAATAATTATTGGTTGAGAAAAAGATATTCCATATAAAGTTTGAATTTGTTGCGAATATAAATTATCTGATAAAATAGTTGCATATATAAATTGAAAATGAGTAATAACTATTCATAATAGAGATTGTAAAACTTTAACAAGATTATCAAAAGACAGATTTTTAAGCGCTTATTTTGAATGAGATGAATTAAATAATATAATTTTTGATATTAACTTCATTTTTGAAAATAAAATTTGAGTTTTGAAAAATCTTTCAGATATACTTTTTGATATGAATATAAATACTTTAGAAATAGTTTCAAAAAGAGAGTGAATTGATAAAACAGCATTATTTTTAAAATTAGAAATTTTAGATCATGATTATTTGATAATTGATAGATTTTTAGATAGAATAAAATTTAAAATTTGAAAAAATATGGTTAATTATGAAATAAAAAAAATAGAGAGTTAGTCTCTATTTTTTCATTTCGTTTATATAAATTTTATCTTTATTTTCTTTATCAGCAAAAAGTTTTTTTATTACTCAAACTAAACTATTTGATAAACTAGAAAATATTTTCTTATCACTTCAACTAAATCATCTACTTTCTCTTCAAAATATCAAATATCAAAACACTTCATTTCAAATACTTAATTTGTTTATGACAATTTTATCTTCTTTTTTAATATCACAATTTTCAAATAATTCTTCTAAATCAAGGAAATAACCTGATCTTTCAAAAATTTTATCTTGCATTTTATTTGGTTGTCTTGAGTCATATTTTAATGTAAGAAAATCTTCCATAACTTGATGTTTTTCAAAATATAAAATATAATCAACATCAACGATACTTTTGATTTTATCTATTAAGTTAAAAATTCCTTTTGAATTTATTTCTTTTAATGAACTTATAGCTTTTTCTATTTCATGATTACTTGTAATTAGTTTATTTGATTCAAGTAGTCTTTTATTTGTTTCAGTTATTATATGTTTTAAAAGTTCAAATCATATTGAAGGATTTTCTTCTATAAATTTTTTTAAATCTTTTTTAGCATCAATTGATAAAATTTCAGTTTTTTCCAAAGCTTTAATAAGAGCTTCTTTTTTTTGAGATGATTTATCTAAACTAGCTTCTCATAAGAAATCTCAAGTTTTTAAAATTGCAAGTTGTTTTGTTTCTACTTTTTTATTTGTAGTATATTTTTCAACTGATAATAATCATGATTTTATAATGTATAAATTATTATCTATATCTCATTCATTAAATAAAAAATCTCATTTATTTATAGTTCTTGATTCAAATAAAGGACTTTTTTCAAAAATTTCAGCATAATTTAATAATGAGTTTTGTTTTAAAACATCAGTTTTTAAATTTCTAATATCAATTTTTGATTCTTTTTCCTTTAATCAATTGATAAAATCAGAGTTAATATCTATATTTTTTATAGCTTCTTTCATATATTTATTATTATTCATTTATTAACATTTCTATTCAATCTTTATCTCTTGCATAAGAAAATAAAGTTTCGCGAGATATAATTCATTTTTTATATAAAAATATTAAATATTTATCCATTAAAATCATTCAATTTTTGCTTGAAACTTCAATTACTGAATATAATTGATGAGTTTTTCAGGTAATAATAAGATTTCTTACAGCATCATTTGCTATTAAAATTTCTCTAGCAGCAACTCTTCAATCTTTATCAATTCTAGGTAATAATCTCTGAGTTATAACTCAAACTAAACTCATCGCAAGTTGCATACGAATCTGATCTTGTTGTCCTGTTGGAAATACATCTATTATTCTATCAATACTTTGAACTGTATCATTTGTATGTAGAGTTGATAAAACAAGATGTCAAGTTTCAGCAAGAGTTATTGCTGCTTTAATAGTTTCTGGGTCTCTCATTTCTCACACCATTATAATGTCTGGATCTTCCCTTAAAGAAGCTCTAATTGCTTCAGGAAATCATTTTGTATGATTTCAAATTTCTCTTTGGTTAATTAAACTTTGTTCTGAATTAAAAGCAAATTCAACAGGGTCTTCAATAGTTATAATATGTTTTTTAAAATTTTTGTTTATATAATCAATCATTGCTGCAAGATTTGTTGATTTTCAGCTTCAAGTTGGTCCTGTAACTAAAATAAGTCATTTAGATTTATTACACATATCTTTTATGGTATCTCATAGATTTAATTCTTCTAAAGTTGGAATATCACTAGGAATTAATCTTAAAGCTACACTAAATCAATTACTATCCATGTAACAATTTACTCTATATCTATTTTTATCTAAATATTTAAAAGAGGTATCTAGTTCAAAATTTTCCATGAATTTATCCATTCAATTGTACCCAGCAAGTTCTATTATAATATTTTTTACCATTTCTTTTGTTAAAATAGGAGCATCTATTTCTTCGTCTGAAATAATTAATTTTTCAATTTTAATAATTTCTCAATTTAGATTTCTAATTATTGGTTGAAATCAAGTATTTAGATGAATATCAGGGTATTTTTCTTTTGTTGTTATATCTAAAATCGCATGTAATAAATCTTTAATAACCATAAATTTATTTTAAATAATTAAATCTTTTGAATTATAACATATTTTTGAGCATAAATCAAAAAAAAGGTGATTTTAATTCATCACCATTTTGTCAGGATTTGCTAGTTCAAAAAATTTTCATTTTTTTGCTAAAAGTTCCTCATAGTTTCAGACTTCTACAATTTGTCAATTTTCAAGTACAAATATTCTATCAACTTTTTTTATTGTAGAAAGTCTGTGTGCTATAATTATTGATGTTTTTCAAGCAATCAATTCATCAAGAGATTTCTGAATTTCAATTTCTGTTTTATTATCTAGTGCTGAAGTTGCTTCATCAAGAACTAATATTTCAGGATTACGCAAAAAAATTCTTGCTATATTTAATCTTTGTTTTTCTCATCAACTTAATTTTAGTCATCTTTCTCAAATTTCTGTATTTATTCAATCTTTTTGTTTAAAAACAAAATCAGCTTTTGCTTTTTCTAGACAAGAAATAATTTCTTCTTCTGTAGCCTCTGCTTTAGAAAATAGAAGATTATTTTTTATAGTTGTATTAAATAAACTATTATCTTGCATAACTATTCAAATATGTTTTCTTAGCGATGATTTTGTGATTTTCTTTGTATCTATTTCATCAAGAAAAATATGTCATTTTTGAATTTCCCAAAATCTTAAAAGTAGGGAAGTAATAGTTGATTTTCAACTTCAAGTACTTCAAACAAGAGCTATTTTTTCTCAAGGATTTATTGTAAAATTTATATTTTTCAAAACCTCTTTCTCATCATCATGTTTGTATGAAAATCCCACATTTTTAAACTCTATTTTTCAAATGATTTTTTCTATATCTTTGGCTCATTTTATGTCTTCATCTTGAGGAATTTTATCAAATTCTTCATATAATTTTTTTATTGATTCAAGTTGTTTTTGAAGATTTTTTAGACTTCCAAAAATATATGAAATAGGGAAGTAAATATAACCAATATAACTAAAAAATAAAAATAAAGTTGCAAAAGTTATTTCTCATGATTTTATTAAAAATATTCAAACAAATAATACTAAAAGTCTTGATATATTTATCATAAAATGAGTATAAATATCTGCTATTCCCCATTTTCTTGATAATGGTATTTGTAGTGCCAAAGTTTCATTTTGAAGAGTATTTAATTCTTTAGATGCTTTTTTTTCAAAATTAAGAGTTTTTACTAAAGTTAAATTTGTTACATAATCTCATAATATACCAAAAAAACTTTCCCATTTTTTATGAATAATTTCTTGAGATTCTCTTGTTTTTCAATTAAAATAATATCACATTATTATAAAAATTGGAACTACAGCTAGTGTAGCTAATGCTAACTTTATATTTATAAAAGCAATAATTACAGAAATAAATAAAACACTTATTATAGAAACCGATATTTCAAGAAAAAATATAAAAATAGTCATGAATATACTTTCAACTCATCTATCTATTATTTTATAATAAGTTCATCATTTTTTTTCCAGATAAACTCATTGAGTTATATTTAATATTTTGTCTTTATAATGTATTGATTTTTCAACATAATATTTTAAAGCACTAACATCAACTAAACTAAACCTGTGGTAAAATCTTAGTAATGCATTTAAAATGATAAAACCTACCCAAATTGCAAAAAATATATACAAAGTATTTTTATCTAATACTCAAGTTTTAAAATATTGTTCTATATATCAAATTCATTTTGCAGCAAAAAAAGGCTCTAAACTAGCAAATAAAGTTGCTAAAACTCAGATTATTATAATGTAGAAAAATTTAAAAGTTCAAATAAAAAGTTTAAAATCTAAAAGTAATTTTTTTAATGTTTGTAGGTAATTCATAAAAATTATTAAATATTAATCACTAGATATCAAATATATCAAATATAAATTAAAAACATCAGAGCTCATTGCCATTTACAAATAGTATGTTTTTTTCAAATAAACATAGTTAAAAATAATATTATTGTTGCAAAAATCATCATTAAAATATCAATATTTGAAGATTCTGAAAAGGGAAGAGGTTTAATTATTGATGTTACTCAAAGTATCCAAAATATATTAAAAATATTACTTCAAACTATATTTCAAATAGCTATATCACTTTGTTTTTTTAGTGCTGCAACTATTGACGTTGCTAATTCAGGTAAACTTGTTCAAATAGCAACAACTGTTAATCAAATTACAGCTTCACTCATACCAAAATTTTTAGCTATTTCAACAGCTCCATCAACTATCCATTTTCATCAAATAGTAAGTCATGTAAGTCATAAAAATATAAAAACTATAGATTTCCAAGTCACAATTTCTTTTATATCTTCATCTTCAGGAGATATATCATCTTTTATTTTAGATATACCAAAAGTATAATACAAAAATATTATAAAAAATCATATAAATATTAGTCAATCAATTTTTGATATTTGATTGAAATTTCATCAGTCAATTAAAATATCATTTGCCATTATTCAAAGTATTAAAGTTCAAAGTAATGCAAAAGGTATTTCTTTCCAAACAGTTGAATGTTTTGCTTTAACTGGATAAATAAAAGCTGTAATTCAAAGTATTAAAAGTATATTGGCTATATTACTACCAAGTATATTTCAAATAGCTAAATCAGTTTTACTTTCTATTGCTGAAAATATATTTACGGCAAGTTCTGGTGTAGAAGTTCAAAAAGCAACTATTGTTAGTCAAATAACAATTGCAGGAATATTAAATTTGAGTGCAATTGAACTCGCTCATGATACGAGCATATCAGCTCATTTTATCAAAATCACAAAACCGATTACAAATAGTATGTAAGTAAGCATAAAAATGAAATAAAAAATAATAAATTTAAAAATAATAATTATATTCTCTCCAACTTAACAATAGTTTCAATATGATGAGTATGCGGAAACATATCAACTGGAGTTACAGACATAATTTTATAATCACTATTTTGTAGTATGTAAGCAAGATCTCTTGATAGGGTTGCAGGATTACAACTTACATAAATAATATTTTTTGTTTTAAATTTTAGTATATTTGGTAGCGCGTCAGGATGCATTCAAGCTCTTGGTGGATCGATTATTAGTAAATCAGCTTTTTCTCATTTATCTAAATATTTTCATAAAAATTCCTCAACTTTTGCATTTACAAAATCCATATTTTTTATACCATTTTTTATAGCATTTTCTTTTCCATCTTCGCTGGCATCTTTTACAAGTTCTACTGAAATTACTTTTTTAGAGTGTGGAGCGAAAACCATACCAATTGTTCCCGTTCATCCATATAAATCTAAAACGGTAAAATCTTTTAAATTTTCTGGATTTATTTGAGATAAAACTTCTGAGTAAAGTTTTTCTGCTCCGTATGAATTAGTTTGAAAAAAGCTTTTTGGCGAGATATTAAAAGTAAGACCAAGTAATTTTTCTTCTATAAAACTATTTCAATAAATAAGCTTTAATTCTCATATAGCAGTATCAGATAGAGAATCATTTAGACTTAGATAAATTGAAGCAATTTTTTTATATTTTCAAGCTAAAGTATTAAAAAAATCTTTTAAAAAATCTAAATTTTTTACTCAAGGAAATTTATGATTTACTCAAAAAATAATCATTATTTGATTAGTAAAAAATGCTTGTCTTAAAACTATGTGTCTAAAAAATCATTCATGATTAAATTGGTCATAAACTGGATATCCTGAGTTTTTAGAAAAGTCTTTTATTTCTTTATAAATTTTATTAGCAAGTTCTGAGATAAGAATTGTTCAGTCAAAATCCTCGATTTTAGAAAACTCTCATTGTTTATGAAATCAAACATTAAAATGATCATTTTTACCAAATTTTTCTGAGATAAATTTACCAAAACTAAATTCTATTTTATTTCTATAATTATCTACAAGTGGTGAAGCAACAATAGGTTTTAGTAAAAAATCTGCTTGAAATTTTCTAACATGAAAAAGTGATTCTTCCACTTGTCAGGCTTTAATTTTTAATTGTTCTTCGTAAGGAATATTTACCCACCCACAACCAGCTTGCATACCGTAAATATTATTTGGATGTTCTTTTTCAATTGGAGATTTTTTAACAGTTTCCATAGCTTGAGCTTCTATAAAATCACGCCTTGATTTTAAAACTCTTAAATTAACGACACTTCCAGGGATTACTCCACCAGAAATAAAAATAGCTTTTCAATCTATGTCTTTGTTATCTGATTTTAATCTAGAAAATCATTTTCCACCAAAAACAAGTTTTTCAACTAAAATATTTTGTAAAATTTCATTTTTCTTCATTTAAATTTTATTAAAAAATAAGTATAAATTTGCCCATTTATACTTATTTTTTAGCTTTTTCAAAATTTATTTTATTATTATATTTTGAATATTATCAATATAGTTTTCTTCTTTAAATAATTTTCAAGCTGTGAAATTAAAAACATTATAATTAATTTTTAAATAATCACTTTCTTTTTCAATTATTTTTCAGTATAAAAAGAATTCTTTATTATCAAAAGTTACTCAACTAAAATAAAAATCATTATTATAACTTCAAGTAAAACATCAATTATTATTTTCTCAAAAATTTACACTAAATAAATCTCAGGAATTATAATGTGATAAATTATCATATCAGAAAAATTTACTACATTCTTTAAAATTTTTTCATAAAGTTAGCATTGTTATATAAGTTTCATTATTTGATAATAAATTCATATTGTTTCCAATCAGTTTATACACTCAAAAAACTCAAACCGTGAGTATAACCGTTGAGATAATGATTTCTATAATGGAAAACGCTTTTTTAGATGCTATCATAAATATTAATATTTAAAAATATTCTTCTTATAGTTGCTTCATTAAGCAAAAAAGAAATTTTATCCTCTCTAAATTTTTTATTCAAATTTGAAGCAATAAATGGAGTTCATAGTCATAACTCTTTTAATTTTAGAAAATCACTTTTCTCTATTCAGTAAATATATTTTAGTATATAGATTCATTTTTCATATAAGTATTGAAATTTTGATATTTTTTCTTGATCATACAATGTAAGATTTATATTTTTACTATTTTCGATAAACCATTTGAGAAAATCTATTTCTTTTTTTTCTTCTTCTTTATTTCTGAGTTCTTTTAGAGTTGGTGTAACTTCTCTCGTACGGTATGTGAACGTATTTTTATTTTCACGTTGATTTTTTAGCTTCCAATTAAGTCGGTCTCTTGCAAATTTCTGAATTGCAGAGCCTGTAAAAAAAATTTTTTGTTCTTGATTAGATTTATTATATATGTTTTTGATAGTACTACAAATGGTTTCAAAAGATTGATTTTCTATATAATACAAGATATGTAAAAAATCTATTGGATCAATATGTTTTCAAAAAAATAATATGAGAGTTTTTTGAAGTTCAAGAATATATTCTAAAAATTTCATGTGCCTTCATCATTTTATGACTCAAGCTTCGACTTGCTTTTGGATTTCATTTTGACGTTGAATAAAATCTTCTAAGTTAGTTATATTTTTTGTAGTTGGGAAATTATCTATAGAAAGGGTATTCATAAAGGGAATTTTAAAGATATTATTTTATAAACCTAATTATATTTTTTCGTATATGAGAGTCAATTCTTTCTCTGAAGAAAAACGACTTCTTGAAAAGAAGTCGTTTAATACTGCGATGGAAATCAATATCCATCATTGTCATAATAATCAAGCACGATAGTTGCTTTATCTATCGGGAAATTATTCGACTTCACATATTCCATGGCTTTTTCCCGTGTGGGATCGCCGAGTGCTTTCGACATGATGTAGTTATTGTTGCCTTTGGGGCCAACAGCAATAATGCTGTAGCCTTTTCTAGCACTCCATCCATCCATGGAGCATTTTCTGGCGTAGAGTTCAGTATTGCCAATTTTTTCCTTGACAGCACGGTTCTCCGAGATTTTATAGTGCTTCAGGCATTTCTTCAATGCACAGTCTCCCGCTTCATCCCCACGCATCTTCCCGGTACAGGTGAAAATTTTAACCTGTTCTCCGGGGCCGATGTTCGGGAAGCCGTCACCAGCCCACGAATGGTGCCCAACAGCAACCCCAACAGCAGCCATGGAGATTGCCGAGTAAGCAAAGAGGATTGCTGCAATCAGATACTTTTTCATGGTAAAATCTCCTAAAGGAAAATATACGGTAAAAGATAGCTTGCGTGAAAGCATATTAATATTAAATAAATTTTTAAAAAGTCAAATTTTTTTTGTAATTTTAAAAGTTAAAATGTCACTATCGTAAAAAATAGAAATGT
>JBLJBH010000001.1:0-4132 GCA_047637875.1 Patescibacteria group bacterium | reverse complement strand
TCTGTAGTATTTTTATTATACTCAAAGTGTCCGGTTTTATTTTAGAATTTTTATTCTCTTAAAAAGTACTTTTTTAAATTTATTCATAATTATAATGGTTAGATAAAAGTATATTATCTAACACACTTTTTATTTTATTGGAAAAGATTTGATATTAGAAAAATCATTTTTAAAATGAATATTTATCTCATTTTTTATAAATAATTTCAAATCTCAGTTATAATTATTAAATAATTTTTCTAAATCTCAAAATGTAAATTCTGTTGGCAGAGAATCACTTATTTCAATATTATTACTATAGGTAAAAACTTTGTCATCAAACCACGATGATATATTTCCTTTTTTAATAGGTGATATTTCCTTTTTATTTTTTCTTAATAGATTACTTATTAAAATTTTATCATTATCATTTTCAGTCTTATCTACAAAATAATTGTATAAATCAGTTTTATTATTTTCAATATCTTCCAAATATAAACATATCTTATTTTTACTAATTCATCAATAAATTACCATTGGAATAATATCAATATCAATTAAAGTAAATGGAGTTTCAGAGAAATCTTTTTTTATTAGTTCAATTTTTTGATTTATTTTATCGATTTTTTCAGTAATAATTTTTTTATATTTTAATATACATTTTTTTTGATTATCTAAATTTTTATCTTTCTGGTTGTTAATAGTTTTAAATTGTATTAATAAACAAATATCATTGCTTCAAAATTGTGTATCAATTCAAATTTCTTTTTCAATTATTTGAGATGGGGTAAAACACCTTCATAATGCTTTTTCTTTATATAATATATAAAGAATCTGTGAAAAAGCTCATAATAAAGATGCTTCAGAAGAATATAATGTATTCATATGTTAATAATTAAAATATAAAATAGACAATATTAATATATAAATATTTTGAAAATATAAAAATATATGATAAAATACAAAAAAATATATTTAAAAATCAAATATGGCAGATACTCATAAATGACCTGAAATAAATCATCAAGAGAGAATTATGAATCCTCCTGCAGTTATTAGAACGGCAGAGAGTTTATGAATTTCTGAGAAAACTGCTTGAAATATATTAAGAGTGAGCTGAAATATTTCAAAAACCTTAGAAAGACCTGATGTGAAAAAAGATGAAGCAGATAGTATTACTTGGAGTAAAGAGGAAAGAAAGAAGTTAAAAGAAGAGTTATTAATTTCAGAAGTAAGGAAAAAACTTGTTGCAAAATATCCAGAACAAAAAGAGTTTTTTATGAAAGCTAAAATTAAGGTTATGCAGTTATGAAAAAATATAGAATGACACAATTCAATGGTTAACAAAATTGGAGGAAATATTTTTTTACTATTTTCACTAGATTGAAAATTACTTTCATATTTAAATTCAGATTGAACAACAAATTTTGATATTTCAAAATTTAATTTTGATGATGATTTTTGAAATTTGTTAAATAAAAAATTAAGTATAAAAAATTGAAATTCATATATACTAACAAGGGATTGAAAGTTATTTTTATATGAACCTACAGAAAATATTTACTATCCAGAATGAAGTATTCATTTCAATGTTTATATATTTGCGTTTTATTTGAAAACTTTAAAATAATTTTATTTTATGTAGTTTCTAAAAATAATATTTGCTAAATTGGTAAAGTCTTTTTCATTTTTAAATAATTTTTCCTTTAATATTTGCATATTATCCATATCTAATTTTTTAGTGAATTTTTGGTAGTTATTCCAGTTAGGTAAAACCTCCTTATCCATCACTTTCTCAACTTCCATTAATTTTTCTCTTACTAAAACTAAATTATATCTCGCTTCTCATTTTGTTTTTTCAATAAGTGAATCAATATCATCAGTATCAAATTTATCATTTCAACCTTTTAAAATAGTCTCCTTATAAGCATTCATAGCATTTTTAGTAGTAAGAGCTTCATTAGTTCTTCCAATAATGCTATCTCCAAATATTTGAGCTAATTTTAAAGAATTATTGGTAATTGCCAAAGCTTCACGAGAGGCTTTTAGTTGTTTTGCATTCGTTCAGATAGAACTAAAAAGAGTATTACTACTATCAATTCAATCTCTTGTTTTTACTCATCATTCTAAAGCTTTTTTTCCTCATTTGATAACACTTTCAGAACTTATGATAGTTTTGTTGAATTTATTACTCGTATAAGTTTCAATTTTTGCAAGATTTTTAGATACAAAAGTATCAATTCATTTAAACATATTTTCAGGAATTTTTCCACTTGCTTTTAGTCATTGAATAATAGTATTAGGCATAGCTAAAGCTCATAATTTTGAGGGATAATATTTAAAACATAAAATAACAGCAACTATATAAGATAAGACATATACTCAATCACTTATTTTTGAAAAATTTTTAACTAATTCATTGTATAATTCACCTCAATTAGCCATTATTTCTTTAGATAACTGAACTACATTCTGAACCATTGTATCAGGAGTAACTACTATATCAACACTAGATTGAGTATAATCTAAAAATCAGTCAATAGCTCCAGCTCATATAGCAAGAGGTAATGAAGCAGTATCTATAGAAGCTTCATTTATAGATTTATTATATTCTTTAGGTATTATTCAAGCATTGTTAAAAAACTGTAAAACTTCATTAAATTTCCCAGTTTCTATACTTCTTCTTAAAATTGCTTCATATTCGCTATCATTATCTCAGAATTTATAGAGTTTATCTGAACTAATATCTTTTATAAGAGATATGACAACTTTAGTTCCATCACTTATTCAACTTCTTAAAACATTAAACGAGTATAAAATAACTTTTCATATTTCATCAATGCTCAGAGGTCTTGTCTCGGACTTTTCTAATATGTTAAGTAAATTTCCTAGTCTTTCTCAAAAAGTAAGAATAAAATCATTATTTCCATTTAAACTGATACCAGTTCTTAAATCCATTAAATAATTTCTAAGATTTCAGTTATTTGTTTTAGATATAAGTAAATCAAGTCGTTTTGAAATTCACTCTAGACTTCATTTTTCTAAATTTTCAACTTTTGCTTGTAATTCATCTCTAGAAACTTCTTTTACTCTAAGTATTTCAGAAGTATCTCCATTTATTTTTGGGATTCTAGTAGGATTTGAAAGGTAATATTTTCCATCTAATTCATAAAAAGTTTGAGTATCAGTATTATTTTTTAGAAGTGAAGAGATATCATTTAAAGTTTTCTGTTCTTTTTCGTAAGATACAACAAATTTTTCTAATTCTTTCCTTAAAACTTTTTCAGCATAAACTATATCATCCTGTCATTTTTCATTTTGAATGAGATATCAATTACCTAATAATAAAGGTTTTTGAGCTATATCTTGATTATCTTTATAATATTGTCAGGTAAATTTAATAAAATATTGAGTTTGAGGATTTTCACTTAGTAATGATTTAGCACTTAAATACATTTCATCTTTTGTTTTTGCTTTATTTTCCACTGCTTTTAGTCTTTCTTTGTATAATTTTTGAGATTTTGAAAAATCCTCTTGCTGTTCGTTTGTAAGAGGATTATTTTTTTGTTTTTCTGGAGATGGTGAAATATTAAGAGGCTTAAAATTACTAATTGACTCCATTTTATTTAGATATAAGATATTTTTTATATATTCTAGCATTTATATTTTAAAAATGCAAACTTAATAAAAAAATATTATGTGATTTTAAAGCCAATCCGATAGGGGGCTTGACAAATAAAAAAAATCAATATAATGAATATATACTAAAAAGTATAAATAATATTTTAAAAAAATTACTACACATTTAAAATTAGAAAAATGTTTGATAGTAATTTAAGATATTTTATGCTGTTATGTATGCTGTTTTTTTGAGTATTTTTATAAAAAATACCTTAATTTCCGTGAAAATTAAGGCTTTATTTATGAACTTATATTAAAAAATATTTTATTTTTTAACTTTTTATTTATGTGCTATTTTTAGTAGCTACTGATTTTTTAGTATTTTTTTATTTCAGTTTCTACTTAATTATGTGTATCTTTACATCCGAACAATGAAATTATATACATAAAAAAATAAAATGCAAAAGTTTTTTAAACTTTTGTAATTTTAAAAGTTAAAATGTCACTATCGTAAAAAATAGAAATGTCACTA